>JAAXGI010000186.1 GCA_012267505.1 Gemmatimonadota bacterium | reverse complement strand
CCGTAGGCGAGCGCGGCGGCGGTCGGTTCGTTGATGATGCGAAGGACGTCGAGGCCGGCGATCCTGCCGGCGTCTTTCGTGGCCTGCCGCTGTGCGTCGTTGAAGTAGGCAGGGACGGTGATCACGGCCTGGTCGACCTGCTCCCCGACGTAGTCCTCGGCGGTCTGGCGCATCTTCTGGAGGATGATGGCCGATATCTCGGGCGGCGTGAATGTCTTGCCGGCGTTCGGAACCCTGATCTGGATCCGGTCGTCCTTGTCCCGGACGCTCTCGTACGGCACGAGCTTCTGCTCGCTGGCGACCTCATTGAAGCGACGCCCCATGAAGCGCTTAACAGAAAAGACCGTATTCGTCGGGTTCGTGATCGCCTGCCGCCTCGCGACCTGGCCGACGAGGCGCTCCCCGTCCTTCGAGAATCCCACTACGGAGGGGGTGGTGCGCCCTCCCTCCGCGTTCGGGATCACGGCGGGCTCGCCGCCCTCCATGACCGCGACCACCGAATTCGTGGTCCCGAGATCGATGCCGATGACCTTTCCCATGTCTGCTCCCCATCCAATTCGTGTTGAGTCGGCTGTGTTGTCCGGAACGGTGCCTCCACCCCGGACGCAGCAATCTCCGTGCCCGGAATTCCGGCCATTCCGGCGGGTTACGCACCCCAACGGCTGCCAATATGTCATGGCGCGGTTAGAGCGGATTGTGGGCTGACCGACAGCGTTCAGCCCGGTGAGCACAGCCTCACACGGCTCGCTGCCGGGCCACGTGAGTTGTCGTAGCTCCGGAGTTCGGGACGGCTCGCGGACGGAGCGTCGCTCCCGGAACGGGGACCAGCGTCGCCCCTCCGTCGGGCACGGGCCGCGTTTACCCGTGCGGCGGAGATCGGAAATCCGGTGCGGTTCCTCTGACCCGAACACCGGTTCAATGAGTGCCGGGGACTTCGACTCCATGAGGCATCGCGAGGCGCTCGAGCTCCGCGGAGGGGAGCCGGCCAACCCCACTTGCTGGTCCGACTGCGTGGCGGGCGGGTCGGGTACCGACGCTGCGATCCGTTGCAGTGTCGACCCGTCAGGCAGCGCCCTCCCCGGAGTTGCCTAGGAGCATCGTAGCTGGACGTGCGAGGAGCTCGACGGCTTGGTCCCTCGACACCGTGGGGTAGTCGTCCAGGAACTCGTCGATCCGATCGCCCGCCTGCAGGTGCTACATCAGCATCCGCACCAGGACCAGTGTTTCCGAGAATACCGGAGTCCCGCCAAGGACGTCTGGGCTCCGGTCGATGAGATTGTCCGTCATCGTCGGCCTCCACCGGTTTTGTGGGAGGATTCGTGATCCCGTCATTCCCTTACAGGACGGACTTCGTCCACTGGGCCGATGTGTCGTCCGGCCACGTCTGGTGCAAGGGGGACCGCGGCGCCCCCGTCGGCGTGCTCCGAACGTTCCGCGGGCACATTCCGTTCCGGGCGGCGCCCCGCCCCGTCATGACTATAGTGGCCAGAACCGCGCTGTCCCGGTCTCCCGGTGCGCGTCCTGATAGTCCGTTCAGAACGGCTTTTCCGCGAAGTGGTTCAGCGGACCGTGCCCGCCGCCAAGCCCCGGAGCTGAACGGATGGCCCGCTCGACGAATTGGAGTGCGGCATCGACTGCGCGAGCAAGTTCCGCGCCGCGGGCAAGGCCGGCGGCGCAGGCCGCCGAGAGAGTGCACCCGGTGCCGTGCGTGCTTCGTGTTTCGATGCGCGACCGCCGCCAGAGGTGCTCGCGGCGTCCATCGAAGAGAAGGTCCACGACCTCGGCCCCGGTTCCGTGACCTCCCTTGACGAGCGCGGCGTCCGCTCCCATCTCGACGAGCTGTCGCGCCGCGCTCCCCATGCCTTCGTCGTCCTCGACGGGGAGCCCCGTCAGGATTCGCGCTTCCTCCAGGTTCGGGGTGACGAGGCTCGCGAGTGGGATGAGTCTCGCCGCCATCGAGGTCACGGCCGCGGGTTCGAGGAGCCGGTCGCCGCTCGTGGCCACCATGACCGGGTCGAGGACGTACGGGCGGAGCCCCGCTGAACCGACTGCATCCGCGACGGTTTCCACGAGCCGGCGGGTGGCGAGCATCCCCGACTTGACGCAGTCCGGGTGGAGATCCGAGACCACGGACTCGATCTGGGCTCTCACCGTCTCCAGCGGCACCGGATGCACGCTGCTCACGCCCAGGGTATTCTGTGCGGTGACTGCCGTGACGGCACTCGTTCCGAAGACCCCGAAGGCGTGGAAGGTCTTAATGTCCGCTTGGATACCCGCACCGCCACCGCTGTCGCTGCCGGCGATCGTGAGTGCGACGGGTCGAGGATTCTCGGTCATTAGCCGGGGCCGGAGTCGGTGGTATGGGGAGTGGCGCGCTCTCGCGGCCGCCCCCGAGGAAGGAGCCGGCAGAAATCTAGGGCGGCGACCCGTGCTAGTGCACCGGGTGCGATGCTAAGGCGCGCCGATGAGCGCCTCCTCAGGCGGATCCGGACGCGCAGGGGCCGGATGCGCGAAGGCGTGGTCGTGCTTGAGGGACCACGCGCGATCGAGACCGCAGTCCGGCACGGGGCCGACATCCTGCTTACCGCGCGTGAGACCGGGGCTACCCTCCCTCCGGGGCTCGAGTCCCTCCTTGCCGGAAGGCGTATCGGGGGCTCGCGGGCCGAAGTCCCCGTGGGTGGACTGGCCGGATTCGCCCGGACAGCGCACCCGCAGGGGATCCTCGCGATTGCTCGCGAGCCGGATGCCGGATGGCCCCCTCCCTCCCTCGCGGCGTGCCAAGGGCGTGGCGTCCTGGTACTCGACCGGATACGGGACCCGGGGAATGCCGGAGCGCTGGTGCGATCGGCCGCCGCGCTCGGAACCGAACGTGTGATTGCCCTCGACGGAACGGTCGACCTCTGGAGTGCGAAGGCCGTCCGGGCTGCGGCCGGGCTCTCCTTCGCCCTCCCGCTCCACCGCGCCAGATGGCGGGAGCTCGACCGGTGGATGGCGTCCCGGGGTGTGGTACTGGTTGTGGCCGACCCCCGTGGGCGTGACATCCGGGAGTTCGGGCTGCCGCTCCGGTCACCATCGGCCGCCGGCGGCGGGGTGCCGGGTCTCCGGGATGCCGGGGCGGATTGGGCGCTGCTTGTCGGGAACGAGGCGCGGGGTCCGAGGCCAGAGGCGACGGGGGCCTCCACCGCCCGGGTCGCGATCCCGCTTCGTCCCGGCGTGGAATCGCTGAACGCGGCGCTCGCCGGGGCTCTCCTCCTCTGGGAACTTGGACCGGGACGGGCGCGGCGTCCGGAAGGGGGCGGGCGGACACCCCCGGGACACCGGGAGCCTAGACCCCCTTTGGCGTGAGGGGACTGGCAGCACGACCGGTGCTCGCGGCTGACCGGAAGCAGGGCCATCGCCGGGTAGTCAGGAGACGGGGCCGGCAGACGCCCGTTTCCCCGGGGCCGGCCGCGTGGCGGGTGGCCTGGGCAGTTCCCGGTCAGGGATCGGAGCAGTCACGCTCGTAGCCGCATCGGATGCAGATTAGCTTGCAGTGCCGCTCGAGAACGGGAGAGCCGCACAGGCTGCAGGTGATGCTCTCCGCCTCGCCGAAACCGCTCACCCGCGCGTCGGCGACTCTCGTCGGGGCACGTCCGGTGCCATCACCCTCCGCGTGACCGCGGCGGCGGGGCAGGGCCGGTGTTCCGGATCCGCCAAGTCCCTCTTCCAGGTAGAGGCGGGAGAGATCCGAGTAATGCGCCGAACTGCGAGTCAGCCACGCCGGGAGCACCTCACCGAAGCTCCTCACGACCCTCCCGGGTACTCCGGCCACGAGGCTCCTCTCGGGGATTTCGGCATCCTCGAGTACGACGGCGCCTGCCGCCACCACGCACTCCCGGCCAATCTGCGCGCCCGGCAGGACGACCGCCTTCATCCCGATAAGCGCGCCCTCACCGATCCGGCACGATTCCATGACGGCGCCGTGCCCCACCGTTACCCTCGGACCAATGCGGGTAGGTCCCCACTTTCCCACATGCACGACGGCTCCGTCCTGCACGTTCGCCCCGGATCCGACGATGATCGCGTGCTCGGGATCGTCTGCCCGGAGCACGGCTCCGAACCAGACGCTTGCCTTGGCTCCGATCCGCACGTCCCCGATGAGGACGGCCGTGGGGGCAAGGAAGGTCTCGGCGGCCACCTGCGGCGTCTTGCCCCGTAGTGGGAGGATGTGCGCCACCTCAGCCTTCGCCCCCGGCCGCGGCCGAGATCCTCACGAGGCGGGCCCGGGTGACCTGCGCGTCGGTCGACCCTAGAACCTCGATCTCGAGGCCTGGGAGCCGGAGCTGCTCGCCGACGGTGGGCACGCGCCCGAACTCCTCGAGGAGAAAGCCGTTCAATGACCGGTGGAGATGCGGCAGCGAGACGTTGAAGGCGTAGTTCACCTCCCGGAGTTCCACGCCGCCGTCCACCTCGATCTCGTGCTTCGAGATCCGGTGGATCGAGACCTCGGAGACATCGGTCTCGTCCTCGATCTCCCCGACGAGTTCCTCGATCACGTCCTCGAGGGTGACCAAACCGTCGGTGCCTCCGAACTCGTCCGCGACGATACCCATATGGATCCTTCGCGCTTGGAAGTCGCGGAGGAGCTGCGGGAGCGCGAGGGAGCTCGGGACGAAGAAGGGGTCGCGCGAGAGACTCGACAGGGTGATCCCTCCCTGGCCCCGCACGGACGCCTCGTACGCCTCCCGGACATGCAAGATTCCCGTGACGTCGTCGATGTTCTCCCCGTAAACGGGGACGCGGGAGTAGGGGACGTCACGGAGCCTGAGGACGATATCGTCCAGTATGAGCGAGTCCTTCCATGCGAAGATGTCGACCCGCGGCACCATGACGTCCCACGCTGTCAGCTCGTCCATCCGGAACGCGCGCTCAACGAGAAGGTGTTCCTCCTCCTCGACGACCCCCTCGCGCCGTCCGAGCTCGGCGATTTCCCTCAGCTCCCGCGCCTCGGTGCCCTCGCCGCCGTCATGGGGGTCCCCGGCGGCGGTCCACCCGATCCGGGCGGCTAGCCCGAGAAGCGGTCGGGCTAGGCGCAAGAGGAAGAGAAGGAAGGGGGCAAGGGCTAGGGCGAGCCGAACGGACGCGCGGGCGGCGATCCACCGCGGAAGCACACCGGAGAGGAGGAGCACTCCGGCCACAGCCGCGGGGATGGCCCCGGGGAGTGTCTCCGGGCCCCATCTCGTGAGCAGACCACCGACGAGGAGGGCAACGGCGAGACAGTCGAGCAGCGCTCCGGTGGCCGAGACGCCCGCGGCAACTTCCGCACCGCCCGCCCGTGCTTCCCGAAGACGGTCGGCACCGCGGAACCCCTCCTCAACGAGGGTCCGGACGCGTGAAGATCCGAGCGCGGAGACCGCTGTGGCGCCGGCAGTGAACGTCGCCGACAGAAGGACGGACGTCCCTGCGGCAACGAAGAGGAGGGTGGTCACGGGGATGCCCTCCGTACCCGTCTCCCGGTACTCGGAGGGTGGTCTTCTTCCACCCGGACGGTCTGACTCAGCTCCACTGCCGGCTCTCCTGGAGCAGTTCGTCGATGAGCTGTCTCGGGGTTACGCCGTCGGCCTCCGCCTCGTAGTTGGGAAGCACCCGGTGGGCGAGCACGGCGTGTGCCACCGCCCTCACGTCCTCGATGTTCGGTACCGGCTCGCCGCGGAGCGCCGCGCCCGCCTTCGCACCGAGAACGAGGTACTGGGAGGCGCGCGGCCCGGCGCCCCAGGAGACGTAGTCGCGAACCACGGCGGGGGCTTCCTCTGCGCCAGGGCGTGTGGCGCGCGCGAGATGCACGGCGAACGACGCCACCGACGGAGCGACGGGGATGCGCCGGACGAGATGCTGGAGCTCGGTCAGCTGGCTCGCTTCCACCACCGGACGGATTTCGGGGACGGCCGCCCCAGTCGTCCGAAGCGCCACCGCCTCCTCCTCGCTTCGAGACGGGTACGTGATCCGGAGCTCGAACATGAACCGGTCGAGCTGTGCCTCTGGGAGGGGATAAGTACCCTCCTGCTCGATCGGGTTCTGGGTAGCGAGGACGAAGAAGGGGGCGGGTAGTGTGTACGTTTCGCCCGCCGCTGTCACCGTCCGCTCCTGCATCGCCTGCAGAAGCGCGGCCTGCGTCTTGGGCGGTGTGCGGTTGATCTCGTCGGCGAGGACCA
>JAAXGI010000131.1 GCA_012267505.1 Gemmatimonadota bacterium | reverse complement strand
GAACATCGGCGATGTCGTGATCGCCGATCGCTGGGGGCAGTATCTGGAGATGCTCTTCGCCCGTGAGGTCGACGGCGGCTGGGCCACGATCCCCTCCTTCGAGTACCCGTACGGCAACTTCGGAATGATGTTCCCGCGGGCCGTGACCGTGCTCCGCGCCGGTGCCGACCAGCCCGAAACCCGGTTCTGGTTCCCCGTCGACGAGGCGATGTTGACCCGCGCCGCCGGCATCGCTGACGAGGTGGCTCTCGCCCGCTGCACGGCGCAGGAGCAGTGGCTGAGGGAACCGCCGAGAGTCTTCGTCGGGGGCTCAGGCGTTTCGGGCGGCGCCTTCATCGACAACGCGACGTTCCGAGCATGGGCCTTCGAGACCTTCGGTGCGCGCGTTCTGGACATGGAAAGTGCGGCTGTAGCCCATGTAGCTTACGCCAACGACGTGCCGTTCACTGCCGTCCGCAGCCTCTCCGACCTCGCCGGGGGCGGTGAGGACGCGAACGAGTTGGAAGTGTTCCTAGACCTCGCGGCCAACAACGCCACTCAGGTCGTGAGGGCGCTGCTCCGGGCGATGCCGGAGTAATCCTGCCGCTGCCGCGGTTCGCCGATTCCGCGCGGGCATGCGGAGCTCCATGGCGGCGGATCACTCGGCGGGGTCCGCTCCGTAAGGCCCCTCGATCGCCGCTTTAGCGATGTCCGCGCCGATGACGGCATTGCCCGATCCGACCGTGCAAACGCCAGCGACCGGCCGGACGCACCGCAAGCGACCGCGGTGATTCTTCCCCGAGAAGCGGGACTTCTTCCTCGAGGGCCGCGGCGTGTACGACGTTGCGGACGCTAGGTTCACAGCCGGGCGAGCAGCCCGAACACGCCGACGCTGTTCTTCAGCCGCAGGATCGGCCTCGAGGGAGGAGTCGTAGTTCCGATCCTCGCGGGCGCGCGCCTGACGGGAAAGGTCGGACCGACGAACGTCGGAGCGCTCAGCATACAGACGCGGGACGAGCCCAAGGCTGCCCGACCGCAGAGCTTCCAACGGAACCGGCTGGAACCTCGACGGGTTCACCGGTCTCGGAGCTGAGGCCCGTGCGGTCTCTAGAGCCCGAAGCTGAACCCCAGGTTCAGGATCGGATACACGGCCGCGAAGTTCGGGATGTCCTCGTTGATCGAGTCCGCCTCTGCGTCCAGGTCCGCCCTGAACTGCGCGTTCGAAGACGCGGGTCCTGTAGCCTCGAAGCGGAAGTCGGGCTCTCCGTGATAGGCTAAGCCGAGATCCAGCGCGAATCCGAGCCCGGGTCCGACAGCGTCGCCCCAACCGATCCCGAGGTAGGGAGCGATCTGGGTAGTGCCGAGCGAGCCCCGCAGCGTTCCCACGTCGGCCGGGGAGTAGTCGTGGTCTCCGATCGCCAACTCTTCCGTGGGCGTACCCTCGAGTGCGAGAGGCTCCGCGAAGTAGAGTACGCCTGCACTCACGCGGAAGCTGCTTCCGCCTGGGAACAGGTCCAAGACGGCAGTGACCGCCGGAGTGGGCAACTCCACGTTGAAGTCCACGCCCCCCTCGTTCCCCTCGGCTTCAAGCGCGGACACTTGGATGCTGGCCGGCTGGAAATCAATCCCTCCCCTGACGTTGATCCGATCAGTGAGCGAGACCGTCACCCGTGCTCCGGTCCCAAGCGTTCCTGCATGGACTGATGCTCCTACCCTCTGAGCGACCGCGGGGTGTGCGACCGAGGCTAGTAGCAGCGCAACCACGAGTCCGCACCCCAAGAGTCGCCCAGACAACATCTTCCTCATGTCTTTTCCTCGTTGTTCTTTTCTTTGTCGGCCCTCCGCGAGACCGACGCGGCTGTTCCACGTCGGCGCGGCGGCACACGCGACCTACGCCGTCCCGTGAATGCGCCGTTCTGTACGCTGAGGCTCAATCGGGCCTCCTAGCTGGGTCGACCAGGTCCGCTCCAAGCCTCGTTCCGCACCGCGAAGGAAACGATTTTGGAGCAGCGATGGAGATCGGCCTCGCCGGTCGGTCAGTCTTGGACTCGTCCGGGAGCGCACTCCGAACCACCTGAATGATGGGGACCCGAGCGCAGCACCGCGTCATCAGAATTGATGATTGCCTCACCCGCCGAGTGACCTCCAATTGCCGCTGGCAGCAACCGGTACGAATCGTTACAGCTGCGTCCCTCGCAGATGTGAGTTGAGAGAATGATCGGCGTCGCGTTTGAAGAACCGTTGAGGGATGTCAAACGCCGGCGCCGGGGGAGTGGCGATGCTCTCGGTTGGCGACGCGATACGATCCGCGGTCGTTGAGGCGCTGCTTCTGCGGGAACGTTGGGAGAGCGGGGTGGCCTACAACCCGCTGTCGGCCCGGATGGCTCGGGATCCGTATCCCGTCTATGCGGCCCTTCGCGCCAGGGCTCCGGTGCACCGCAGCCGGTTGTTGAAGGCATGGCTGTTCATGCGCCACGCCGACGTGGACACCATCCTCCGCGACCACCGGCGCTTCGGCACCGATCCGCGCAAGGGCTCGCTGTCGTCCCGGCAGCTGGCCATACTGCCGAAGGCGCCGCACGAACTTACGATGCTGCTCCTGGATCCACCGGACCACACGCGGCTGCGGGCGCTGGTCTCGAAGGCCTTCGCCCCGAAGGTCGTAAACGCCATGGAGTCGCGCATCCGCGGCATCCTAGGGGGGCTGTTGGACGAGATCGATGACCCGGCCGCGTTCGACCTCATGCAGGCTGTGGCCTGGCCGCTGCCGGTAATGGTCATCGCGGAGATGCTCGGCATTCCGGCGGACGACAGGGCCCAATTCAGGACCTGGTCCGCCCAGCGCGCGCGTCTCCTGGAACCGACGATCAGTCGGCGTCAACGCAGGGCCGGCGAGGCAGCCTCGCGGGCGTTCGACGCTTATTTCCGCCGGATCATCGAGGAACGGCGAGCCGAGCCGCGCGACGACGTCGTGAGCGCCCTGGTACGGGCGCAGGACGAAGGCGCACACCTGAACGAGCGCGAGACGCTGAACATGCTTCGGCTTCTCCTCGCGGCTGGCAACGAGACCACGATAAACCTGATCGGGAACGGTATCCTGGCCCTGCTACGGCACCCCGATCAGCTTGAGCGGCTCCGAGACGGGCCGGCGCTGATCCCGGCGGCCGTGGAGGAACTCCTCCGCTTCGACTCTCCCGTGCAGGCAACCTTCCGGCGTGTGCTCACGGATTGCGAGGTCAACGGCCATCCCCTAAAGAAACGCGATAACATCGTCTTGCTCCTGGGCGCGGCCAACCGGGATCCGGACGTGTTCGCAGATCCGGACCAGCTCGATGTCGGGCGCGACAAGGTTTCGCACCTGTCGTTCGGGGCCGGGGTCCACCATTGTCTCGGAGCCGGCCTGGCGCGCCTCGAAGGCCAGATCGTTCTCGAGACCCTGCTCGATCGGTTCTCGTCCGTGAGCCTGCTCGGGGATCGCCCGCAGTTTCGCACCGGGATCGTATTCCGAGGCCTCGAGTCCCTGCCCGTGCGTTGCGTCAGGTCGTGAACGCGGAGGCACGAGCGGGCGTCGCTACGTGCGTCCCGATGGAAGCGGCAGCCATCTCCAAGTCTGGCAACCAGGTGATCGTGACACGCTCATTGCCACCGCACCGTCCGCTTTGCCGTCGCCGCTGCCCAGGACGGCTGCGTATGATTCGGCGGAAAGGACAAGACCGTCGCCGACGCAGATGGTGCGACCAGCAGCTCGCCGCGGAGAGACTCCGGAAGTGAGGTTAGCGCCGTGAGTGAACGGGACATCTTCGATCGCATCGTGGCGTCACTGCACGAGGCGGCGCTCGACGACACCCATTGGGCGGGAGCGTCCGCACTCATTGACGAAGCGTTACGCACTAAGGGAACCGGCCTGGTGTTTGGCGCAGGGGGTCCGGGGGAGAAGATCCAGATCTTCTTTGCCAGGTTCTTCCACCGCGGACGGCGACAAGCGGAACTGGAGCACGAATACTACAAGGTCTACTACCCTGTGGACGAACG
>JAAXGI010000248.1 GCA_012267505.1 Gemmatimonadota bacterium | reverse complement strand
TGGCTGGTCCTCTCGGGGGGAGACCGCATCCGCCTTGTCGAAGCGGGAGCGCTCGACCTCACCGCGGAAACCGGCGAGCCGTTAACCACCCCGGAGCCGGCGGTGCGGCCGGGCGGGGAGGCCGCCGTCAACTACGACGGGGTGCTCCCCGCGCAGGCTGTGGCGGCGGCCGATGCCGGAGTCTCGCAGCCCTCGGTGGGCACGCTGCCTCCGGGGGCCGAGCGTGCGCGCTTCGAGTTGACCCTGGGCGCCGACACGGTCAGCACCCCTCTCCGGTTCAACCTGGCGACCCTTTCGCCCGAGCAGCCCCGGGTGGCCATCGCCTCTCCGCCGCCGGGTGCACTCTCGGACTGGCGGGTCCGGGGTCGCAACGACGTTGCCGGACCCTACCACTACTTCTGGCCCGCAGGGACCCTTCTCAGGATCACCGGCGAGCGCCGCGGGATGCTCCGGGTCGGCCTCGCCCCAGGTCGTTCCGCGTGGGTGCCCGCAGGCGAAGTGCGTATGCTGGCGGAGGGTACGCCTCCTCCCGGCGGGTTCGTCGCGGACGTTCGCTTTGATCCGGGGCCCGAACACACAGATGTCCGGGTCCCCGTTCCCGAGCGCCTCCCATTCCAGGTAGTGGCCGGGGAGCGCGTTCTCCATCTAGACATCTTCGGGGCTACGAGCCGAACGAACTTCTTTCACTACGGCCGGATGGACCCCCTCATCGAGCGGGCGGAGTGGAGCCAGCCGTCCGACCAGGTCTATCGGGTGAGCGTGTGGTTGAGAGTGCCCGTGTGGGGCTACGAGACGTTCTTCGACTCGGGAGCGGCGGTTCTCCGGATCCGCCGACCGCCTCAGATCGATCCGTCCGCTCCGCTTCGAGGCCTCCGCGTGGTGGTGGATCCGGGACACGGGGGTGCATACCGCGACACACGCGGTCCTACCGGGCTCACAGAGGCAGACGCGAACCTCGCAGTCTCCCTCGCCCTGAGGGAGCTTCTGGAGGAGAGGGGTGCCGACGTGGTCCTGACGAGGACCGGAGACGAGACGGTCGAGCTCGCGGACCGACCCCGCATGGCCACCGAGGCGGACGGGGACATCCTCGTCTCCGTCCACAACAACGCGCTCCCGGACGGCGTCGATCCCTGGGCGAACCATGGGACGAGCGTCTACTACTTCCACCCACCGTCGGCGGAACTCGCTCAACTCCTCCAGCGGATGCTCTTGGAAACGCTTGGAACGAGAGATCTCGGGATCGGACGGGCGGACCTTGCCCTTGTGCGTTCGAGCTGGATGCCCTCCATCCTTTCCGAGGCGCTTTTCATGATGGTCCCGGAGCACGAAGCCGCCCTCCGCGCTCCAGCTGTACAGAGGCGGATCGCCCTCGCGCATGTACGGGCCCTGGAGGCCTTCGCCGCTCGCCGAGCCGCTGCTCCGGGAGACTGACGCGCTTCGGACACGGGTGAAGCTGATCTCCTAGCCGATCTTCACGGGTGTCGATGAGTTTGGCAGGTGACGATGCGGACTCGGGACGACTATCTGAGCCAATTCAGAGCGGAGAAGCTGCGGTACCGAGCGCGTCTCGAGACCCTTGCGGGGCTCTTTGACCCCGGATACACCTAGATTGCAGAACCGGCCGGACGGCTCGAATCCCTCCTCCACCACATCGAGCCCGAGAGGCCGGGCCAGGAGGATCCAACTGCGCGGGCCCAGCGGATCGCCAGAAAGCTGAATCACGGCAGGGAATCGTATAAGTTCATATAGGACTGCACGATCTGTGCTTCCCGCCGTTGGGTCGTAACGGGTTCCATCGCACTGAAATAGCTGAGAAGTGGTCTAAGAAGGCGGGAATCCCGCATCTCATGGGGTATGCGTGCGATCCGCTCCGTCTCAAGGTGCCCGTGCCGGCGGCGGCGACGAGGTCAAGGGTCTTCCGTACGCGGTATCGCTGCCGGGCAGGCGGTCAAGCCCAGTCCCTTTCGGCGGTGTGGCTATCAAGGATCAAATGTTCCAGCCAGTCCACGGCTCCGTTCGACGCGGAGTTCGTGTTCAGGTTCGGTTCGGAAACTCCACGCCGAGATCGACGCCCGGATGGCCCGTGCCGGGGGCTTGGACGAAGGAGACCTCGGCGTGATCTTCCGGGACTTCACTGAGAGCGCGGTCCCTCCTTCTTACCGGGCCGCGCTGGTGGAGCGGCTGGAGGAGTTGGGGTGAGGGGGCTGAGGGACGGTGCATCCTGCTGTCTCCGACACGGTCGCCCCACCATCTCGTCAGGAGCTTGATCGGACCTTGATGATGACCGCATGGGGAAGGCAGGTCGGCGCGCTGGATCTGTTCTCGTCAGAAACCGGGCGGAGCGAGAGATGGTCGACCCCGGGGGTGTTGGGGCGTTCCTTGGATGCCCCAGCCAGGCCGGGCCACCTCGCTTGACGGCCCCATCAAGCTCGAATACCGTTCCTCACCGTCGTTTGGAAGCCACATGACGAAGGCCGGTGGCTGAGTCCCCTGTTTTCTTGCTAGGAAGATCTCTGATCGAAGGACGCTTCAAATGGAAGTGCCGCTAGCAGTTCTTGCCGACAGCGCGAACGTAAGCCAAGAGGGTAAACTCAATATCCTCGGTGCTTTTAACCGGATCAGCGGAGTAGCGGTTCCGGCTACCCATCCCCACATGACGTTGGTGTTCACCTTGGAGGCCGACATCGCCGAGACGGGCCGAACTCACAAGGTGAACATCCGCTGCATGGACGAGGATGGGGGCAAGTTGCTCGAAATCAACGGAGATGTCCACGTCCAACAGGCCTCCAGCGCCGTCAGAATCAATCAGGTCATGAACATCCAAAATCTGGTCTTTCCGTCATTTGGGCGATACTCCTTCGTGATCCTCGTGAACAACGAACTCAAGAAACGGGTACCGTTGGAGTTCGCGGCCGCCAAGGCAGACAGTTAGGGTGAAGGGTGATCGGAAGCTACTAGATGCTCTGAAACGGTCCAAGGCGGATGTCGGCTTCCGACAGCTCGACCGCCTCTATACGTCATTCGGGTTTGTCCGGAGAGAGGGAAAAAGACACGTCATCTACACTCATCCGCGCCACCCGCAGCTGCAGGCGGCGGTCTCACGAAAACGGTCCTTGGCCGTAGGTCACGTGACGACGGCGATCAGATTGGTCGAACGAGCCATCGCATTGGAGGAGCAACCATGAAGCTGGATACCTATCTGAACCTACCGTACCAGATCACCGTGGGACACGAGGAGTGCACAGACGGGACATCGTGCTACATGGCCAGGGTCACCGACCTGCCGGGCTGCGAGTACCAAGGCGATTCCCGCGAAGAAGCCCTCGATGGCATCGAAGAGGTCAAAGCGGCGTTCCTGACAGCGATGCTTGAGAACGGAGTGCAGCCGCCGCTTCCAGCACCCAGATTCCAAGGGGTGGCAACGAGCATGTCTGAGACCTCTACCTGCTGGATTGCCGACGTGAAGCGGGAAGCCGAAGTTACGGCTAAGCAAGAAGCGTACCCACAGGTCCCGCATCCTCACAACCCCCAATTCGCATTCACCTGACCCCGGGTCCGGGTGTTAGAGCTCGAAGGCGTAGCGGGCGACGACGGATTACCGAGTAGCAGGGATAGCCTGTCCGGCAACGCCGAGTGAGTCCTGAGCTGCATGACCGGTCGCCCGGCCGCCCCTCCCTACTCGACAACCTGCACCCCGACACGGGGCACGGTGACGGGCTCGTTTATCTCGCCGAAGACCTGGACCACAGCCACGACCTGGCGGTTGCCACCGGATACGTCAATCTCGGCGGCCTTCACCACCTCGCGGTCTCCATCCACGAATCCCGCGCCAGCACGTTCTGATCGTCGTTCCAGCGGATGTCGGAAATCGTGAATCACGGCGAGGAGTCGTCTAAGTTTAGACAGGACTGCACGATCTGCGTTTCTTGCCACTGCATCGCGATCCGACTGCACCGTATCGAATTGGGCGGAAGACCGAATCGGATGGCGGGAGTCTGAGTGTGAGATCTACCGCCTCGCCACCTAACCAGTTGGTCGAAGGTCCGAAGGGGATAGGCGGAGTCCCCAAGCCAAGAAGGCCCAACAGCTAGCTGATATGGAAGGGCCCTCTGTCAAGCGGGGGTTTTTGTTGTATGTCATGGGGTGAGGGGGAGGTCGTCCGAGGTTCGCTTCGACGGTTCAGTCGAGGTTCTGGACTCTCAGCGGGCTGAGAGCTCTATTGACTCTATAGGCGCGCGTGACCAGCCGTTCCAAGGCATGCCGCGAGTGGAAGCACGACGCTCGAGGGTCAACGTAGACCTGTCGCTCGGCGTAGCTCGCACTCTCCGCGACATGAAAGAACTCCTGCCTTAGAAAGTCGAAGTTCGCGGAGATCTCCATCAGGGCTGAGAGATTGCCCCTGAAGGCGCGGGACTGGAGGGATGCGAACAGGGGTCCAGTTCGGCAAGGTGGGTGCGCTGGCTCGCTCTCTGCTGTTCTGACCTCGCACCAGCCTCCGGGCCATTGAAACCACGCGCGGATTGTTTAGGAGCCAACAGACGTAGATGGCGGCCCCGCTGAGGTGGCGAATACACTTTGGATGAACTGAAAGACAGGCAGGGCGTCGCAATCCCATCCATACGAGACGGTAAGAGTATGGTCGTGAATCACCTGACCGGCGAGTATTTCGGGGAACGCATCACGGGCTCCGTTTTCAACCCCCAGTGTGTCGAGAAGCCCGTCAGCGGTTTCGTCCGGCCCTTGGGACGGAGCTGTATGACTTGGAAACGGCGTGACCCGTTCCAAATCCAACTGGACTTGGAGTTGGAGGTCGAGCCCGAACGCTCGAAGCCGACGGGGGGTGGGCGGCAGCTGAGCGGTGGCGGAAGCTGGCTCCGGCGGTACTCGGTGCTCGAGCCGGTCCCCGGACGGGTTCCGTGGTCCGATGGCCGAGTGGTGCGCGATGACGAACGGCGTCGCGGTTCCCTCGTGACTGTCCAGCGAATCAGGCCACTTCACGCCGGCAGGTCGGGGGCGGTGTGAACGGCGGAACTTGGCACCCGGCGGGAGCCGCTCAGCCGCGCGGGCGTCGCGTGCTATCGCGCCTGGGCTGGTCTTCCGTTCGCGCCGGCCTGTTGGC
>JAAXGI010000172.1 GCA_012267505.1 Gemmatimonadota bacterium | reverse complement strand
GCCGACGCAGGTGAGATGCGCCGCGGGGGTGAGGGAGGTCTCCTCGAGGATCCGGTGCACCGTCGCGTGGGTGCGATGGCGGGTGCTGCCCCCCGCCCCATAGGTGACGGAAACGAACTTCGGCTCGAGCGGCGCGAGGCGGAGGATGGAGCGCCAGAGGGTGCGTTCCATTTCCTCCGTTCGGGGCGGAAAGAACTCGAACGACACACCGATGCCCTCCATGCCGGAGAACCGCAGCGCGAGCGTGCTGAGGCGTTCGGGGACGGTGGCGATTTCCGACAGCGCGGCCACTTCGTTTGTCCTGGACCCTTCCTCCGACGTCCCGGCGGGTGGCGTGCCGGGTCGGGAGGATCATCGCACGGTTTGCCGGGTGCCCTATCATGCGGGCTTGCGCGTGCGGTCGCTCCGGAGGTCGGTCCGCGCCAACGTGGAGCGTGGGGAGCGTGAGGATCGGGGAGCGATGGTCAAGCTGGTCGTCTGTTTCAAGCGCCGGGCGGACATGGAGGTCGAGCCCTTTCAGGAATACTGGCGAACCCGCCACGCAGAGGTGGCCTGCGGACTTCCGGGGATACGACGCTACGTGCAGTCCCACACCCTTCCCGCGGGCTATCGCAAGGGAGAGCCGGTCTACGACGGGGTCGCGGAGATCTGGTTCGACGACACGGACGCGATCCGGGCCCTCGACGGCACCGCCGCGCTTCGGGCGGCGCGCGAGGACGCAGCGCGGTTCGTCGACGGCTCCTCGATGCGGACCCTGGTGACGGACGAGCACCTCATCAAGGACGGCGCGCTGCCGGACGGGTACGTCAAGAACATCGAGTTCGTGCACCGTCATCAGGACCTCGAGGTCGAGGAGTTCCGGCGCTACTGGCGCGATGTGCATGGCCCTCTCGCGAGCGAGATCCCGGTCGTCCTTCGTTACGTGCAGAGCCACTGCCGCCGGGGCGGCTACGCGAGCGGGCGCCAGCCCCCCTGCGACGGCGTCGCGATCATGTGGTTCGCGAGCACCGCCGCGATGCGCGAGTCGGCCCGGACGGACGCCTATGCCCGCACGTGCGCCGTCTCGCCCGACTTCGTCGCCCCCGGAGAAATCCCCTTCATCATCACCCGGGAGCACGTCGTCATCGCCTGAGCGGAGGGGGGCGCAGGGCGGGGAGGAGCGCCGCACGGTTCGGCGGGTGCCCTATCATGTCCCTCCGCGGGTGGTCGTTCTACCGGTCGGCTCGGCCCGTGGCGGAAAGGAACCGGGGGAGCGCGTCGATGGTCAAGCTGGTCGTCTGTTTCAAGCGCCGGGCGGACATGGAGGTCGAGCCCTTTCAGGAATACTGGCGAACCCGCCACGCGGAGGTGGTCTCGGGTCTTCCGGGAGTAAGGCGCTACGTGCAGTCCCACACCCTCCTCGCGGGCTATCGCAAGGAGGAGCCCGTGTACGACGGGATCGCGGAGGTCTGGTTCGACGACACGGACGCGATCCGGGCGCTTGACGGCACCGACGCGCTGCGGGCGGTGCAGGAGGACGAAGCGCGGTTCATCGACCGCTCCACGATGAAGACCCTGGTGACTGACGAGCACCTCATCAAGGACGGCGATCTCCCGGACGGGTGCGTCAAGAACATCGAGTTCGTGCACCGACGGCCGGACCTCGACATCGAGGAGTTCCAGCGCTATTGGCGGGAGGTGCACGGTCCCCTCGCAAGCGAAATCTCGGTGATCCTCCGCTACGTGCAGAGCCACTGCCGCCGGGGAGGCTACGCGGACGGGCGCCAGCCCCCCTGCGACGGGGTCGCGATCACGTGGTTCGAGAGCACTGCGGCGATGCGCGAATCGGCCCGGAGCGATGCCTACGCGCGCACCCGCGCCGACGAGGCGAACTTCATCGCGCCGGGAGAGCTTCCCTTCATCATCACCCGAGAGCACGTCGTCATCGCCTGATCGGGCTCGGCGCGGCCTCGTTGCGACCGGCCGCCTCGCCCAAGTGTCGGGCGGCTTGTTCGGGAGACCGAGTGATGGTTCTCGGGTGTCCGGTGCATCTGCCTGCCGGCCTTCTCCTTCCGTCCGATGGCACGAGGCGAGACGTCGGCGCCAAGCCGGGGGGTTCCTGCCGACTCATCCGCGTGTCGCATGATGAGCCGGGCTCGAGAATGAAGCTCCCGTGGCGCTGACCGGATGAGCGGACGGAAACGCTAACCGGCGGTGTTGCGGAGGCGGCGCCGGAAATCGGCTTCGTCCCGGCACGCGATCGCTGCGGCGATCAGGGTGTCACCCGGATGCGCGCCGAAGAGGTTCCGATCTTCGGCGAGGGCGGGGGTGACCTCGATACCCCGGGCGCGGAGCACCGCGAGCACGTTCGCCGTCGCCGCCTCCTGGCGGCCCTTCGCTTCCGCCTTGGTGGTCAACGAGCGGGTGATCGGATCGTCCTCCGGGCGGGTGCCCTCGCGTGCTCCCATCTCTCGCGCGACCCGCTCCAAGGCCGGCCTCGCCCGCGGCGACAGCGGGCCTTCGATCAGGGCAAGGTAGATCTCCTCCGCCCGCCATCCCGGGAACGCTTCGCTCTCCGGTACCTCCCGATAGCGGCCGTCCTGGAGGAGGTGAATGTCGAGCCCCGACACGCGCAACCGGGACTCCGGCGGGACGAGCACCCAGACCTCCGGAAAGCCCCATGCCTCGTAGATCCCGAGCTTGCGCCTTCGCACGTCCGTAGTGTGGTCGACCTCCAGCACCACGTCCGGCCGCGGGTCGTTGTCCACGTCGATGGCCGGCCCGGCCACCCGCGAACGGCGCGGGTGCAGGTACAGCGCCTCGTCGGCTTGGAGGAGCGAGTGCTTGTTGCCCGCCGCATCGAACCGGGCGAGGTCCGCCGAGCCGAAGCTCTCGATCCGCGACCCGCGCAACGACTCGATCCGTTCGGCGAGCCGGCCGAGGCGCCGGGCCGGGCGCTCGTGGTAGATGGTGGTGGGCTCGCGGACCCTCCAGGCCGTCTCGGTACGTGCTTCCCAGAATTCGAGGCGGCCTTCGTGGCCTTCGAGCTCGCTCGCCGGAAGGTGGAAGGACTCGCACCCGGGAAAGTCCGCCGGTCCGTACTCGGCCGGCTCGCCGAAGCTCCGGTCTGTCGGGAAAGTGGCGGGTGTGTCGGTGTCGGTGCGCGGCGCAATGGACGGCCGCCGCGCGGGGGAGGATGGTTGCGCCATGAGCGCCTCCTTGTGCCTCGCGCCGGTGCTCTGCCGCCTGAGACCGACGAGCGGTTTGACTGCGAGCGGCAGTCTGTCACCGCCTCCCGGGCCGGTCAAGTCTCGACGCCGCAGGTCGAGAAACGCCCCTTATTGACAAGCGATTGGTTTCGAAAAGGTTCCGGAAGATCGGCGTGCTTCAAGTCGCTTCTCCCTGTCCTCGTTCCGGTTGTCGGGTGATCCGCTCGTTCCTGGCGTGGCACGCGGTGGCTCGTCGTAGCCGCTCCGCCTTCATTCCGTCGCCTCCCTCTTCCGGTGCGGGAAGCACAGGCCGGGCCGCAGTCATCGCCCGACGGAGGCGGCTCTCCGAGTGGGAGTCAGCCGGCGTCGCGGACGGGCGGGGGGCGGGTCGAGACAACGGACCGCCGAGGGAGGCGAGGCGCCGGCTACGCGAAGCGGTCGAAGCGGAAGGGGGCGAGCTGGTCCGGCATCCTCCCGCTCGTGATCTCCTCCGCGGCGAGTCGTCCGATCCACGGTCCGAGGGTCACTCCGCTATGGGTGGCGATGACGTAGAGGCCGGGCGCGCCCGCGATCGGGCCGACGATGGCGCGGTCGTCGACCGGGACCGGCCGGACTCCGATGCGGACAATGGATTCCCGAACCAGGTCCTCGACCGGAGCCCCCTCCCCGAGGCGCGGGAGGAGGGCGCGCGCGCGGAGGAGGAGAGCGACTGCCCGCGCCTCCGCATCGTCCGGAGCCTCGCTCTCCGGGTCCGCATCCTCGGAGCCGATGCGAAGACCGCCCGATGGCCCGGGCCGGAGGTGGAACGCGTTGTCCCCGCTGTAGAGCACGTGGCGCACGAGGCGGAAGGGCCCCGTATCCGGCGTGTCGACGAGGAGGCCGGGCCGCTGGCCGAGGAACGGACGGTTGCCGACCTCCCCCGGCCCGAGCCACGTTCGCAGAGCGATCTCGGTGTCCGGACCGAGGGCCGCGACCACCACCGGGGCGGCGAACCGCGCGCCGCTCGTCTCGACCCCCCGCACCGCGCCCGTCTCGTCGCGCAGGAGCTCGGCGACGCGACCCCGTTCGCCCGAGAGGACCGTGCCGCGGTCCCGCCGAACCTGCTCGCACAGGAGATCCACTGCGCGCGGGACATCGAGCCATGCGTCGGCCCAGGCGAGAAAGCCTTCCGCCCCGGGCGTGAAATCGACGTGCGGCTCGAGCGCCCGAAGTCCCCCTTCGTCGAGAGGGATGACGGGGTAGCTCCACTCCCGCAGCCGGGCGACCTGGACGCGCAATGCGCGCCGGCGCACCTCGTCCCCGGGATCGGCCCACGCGATCATTCCGGTCGGATGGAGTCCCAGGCGCCCCTCGCCGAAGTCGCGGGCGAGCGTGCGGTAGTGCTCGAGCCCATCCGCATTCAGCCGGTGATAGTCCTTTCCATCGATCTTGGCCGTCGCATTGAGCCAGGCGAAGCTCGCCCGGCTGGTCCCGCCGGTCTCTCCCGGCGTCGAGCCGATGGGGCCGGCATCGAGGAGGGCCACCCGCAAGCCCTTCCGGGCGAGCGCGAACGCCGTCCCCGCGCCCACGATGCCGGCGCCGATCACGATCGCGTCGAAGGTGCTCATCGGTCGACTAGCCCGGAGAAATCACCGATTTTCGTCGCGAGGGCGCCGAGACGGCGCGGTGGCTGGCCGCACGGACTGAGC
>JAAXGI010000134.1 GCA_012267505.1 Gemmatimonadota bacterium | reverse complement strand
CGCGCACCCGACGAGGAGATCCACGGGATCCTCGACAACTTGTCCGCCCACAAGACGAAGCTGGTGGAGGCGTTCCCCGGAGGAGCATTCGAACGTGACGCTGCACTTCACGCCAACGTATTCATCGTGGCTGAATCAGGTTGATCTGTGGTTCTCGAAGGTTCAGCTGGGCGTGTTGTCGCGGGGCATCTTCATGTCGACGGCGGATCTGGCGCGGAAGCTACAGCAGTACACCGACGCGTACTCGAAGCGTGCGAGGCCCTTCCGTTGGAAGTACGCCAACCCCGCGTGGCGCATCACTCATGGGAACTCTCTTCAAGGACAGTCCACTAGAACGACATCTTGCCGGTGATCTGAAGTTTAGCTTAGCTAGTCTAGGAGCGTCATGGTGAATTGGCCCGGGTCGCCTAGGAGTTCCTCGACTTCCAAGTAGTAGATGCCCTCTTCGGTTTCTGGGAAACTGAAGAGTCTCTGAGAGCTGTACCATAGAGGTTCCACAAGTCCGTCGCTGCCCCGGTAAGGGTACATCACGGGCGTGAAGGGGACGTATCTCTCGTCAGCGTCCATCGCACGCGTAGGGTCCGTCACGCGAATGCTGTAGTCCGCCCCAGTCGGGACGTTTCTGATGGAGAGTTGAGCTACTTCCCCTCTCTATAGGCTCATTGTGAGGGGCACCCCGACCTCTAGCGATCTGACCGCATTCTCGAATGATCGAGGAGTACGAGCGAACTGGAGCCGGTACCCTGCCCGCGATAGACGTTGTGTATGGTCGTTTGCTTGCCGGCGTATCTCCTCATGTTCTTCCTCCCGAATCTCGTTCTTCGCGCTCTGACAGCTCACCCGCCTGTCGACTCTGCAGGATCTGGAAAGAGATCCCACCCATGGCTAATGTCGGCATCAGAAGCGTCGACATACCTGCCCAGAAGATCTTCTTGAGGCGATCACGGAAGCGGAACTCGACCAGCTCGACAACCAAGCCTATGGGTATATGGTCCGTCAGTCGTTCCAGATCGTCCTTGGTAAGTGGTGGTGTCATGGCGTTGTCCTCATAGATCTGCGTCGCATTAACTTGACTAACACGTGGCGCGCATCCAGCGCCTTGATGTACGTCAAGCGGCGCTCATGCCCGGTCCCTCGCCGGATGGGCGGGTGGGGGATGGTCCTGGTGAGGGTGGGGACGGCGCCACCACGCCCCACCACGGCCCTGGTTTCTCGGCGGTGACTCGGCTCTGGTGCCGGAGGCATGACGGCATGACGGCCGTGAAGGCTGTCATGCCGTCGGTGGTAGAGTCGTGTTGATGGGTGGAGCTGATGATGACCAGTCCACAGATCTGCGCGTGGGTGGGCGATCAGCCGGACCGGCGGATCGATGTCGAGTTCGACGGCCGCCGGATCGGGGTCTATCGACAGGAGCGCTCGCGCGACTGGAGCGACAGCCGGAGGTACTGCTGCCTGACCCTGTCGCTCGAGAACGCGGGCAGGGCTGGCGAGCGCGCTCCAGGTTTACGCCGAGAAGGCGCAGGACCAGCGGTTGCGAAATCAGTGACGCGACGCTCGAACGGCTCCGGTGGTCATGGCGACGGCGCTCAGTCCGCGTCAGAGGGGGGCCGCGTCCACGGCCTGTCTGCGTATAGGGGCCTTCTTGGTGAAGGCGCAGGACCGGACGGTGCGTACGGCGACTACTGAGACTGCTGCGGCGGGGGCAACGGCAGGCGGACGGAGCGCGGCGAGCGACAGGTGTACGGCGTGTCAGGCCCGGCATATGGAGGCCGCGGGGCCCGTTGCGACACACCGCTCACACCGTCCGTTGTGCAGGGTCCCGCCCTTTCCTGGCCGAGAGGCCCGGCCGCCAGGGTTGAGATTGAGAAGTGTCTATTGACACATTAACGTTCTGGCGATGATATGGAGCTTCCGACATCGCGGGCTCAAGCGCTTCTACGAGCGCGGGGGCAGGAGCCTGATCCGTCGCGATCTGCACGACCGGGTCCAAGCGATGCCGGCCTAGCTCGATGTCGCCGGCTCCCCCGAGGCCATGCGCCTCCCGCGCTGCGGACTGCACGCCCGCGAGGGGGAACGAGAGGGCTATTTCGGTCGGTCACGGTGAAGGCCAACGGGGGCTCGTATTCCGCTTCGAGGACGGGGATATCCACGACGTGGAGCTGATCGACTACCACTGATGGAGGAGAACCGCGATGCCGATGAAGAACCCGCCGCTCCCGGCAAGGTGGTGCGCGTATCCTGCCTGGAGCCGCTCGGTCTCAGCGTCACCGATGGCGCGAAGGCTCTGGGGGTGAGCCGGCAGGCGCTCTCGAACCTAGTGAACTGTCGCGGGAGGATCTCGGGCGACATGGCGGTCCGGCTGGCCAAGGCCTTCGGCTCCACCACCGAGACCTGGATACGGCTGCAGGCGGCCTATGACGTCTCGCAGGCGCAGGCGAGAGAAGACGAGATCGAGGTCGTGCGCTACGACCCGGACGCGGCTGCGGCGACGGGGTGACGACGGGGCATGGAGTCCGGCAGACGGCCGAGGCGCCGACTTCATTCCGTCCGTAGCGCCACGAGCGGATCCACCCGACTCGCGCGTCGGGCCGGAGACCACGCGGCGGCCGCGGCCACCGTCAGCAGGAGCAACGACACCGCGCCCAGCGTCGCGGCGTCGAACGGGGCGACGTCGAAGAGCAGGCTGGTGAGGGTCTGCGAGAACAGGAGCGATGCGAGCAGGCCGGCCGCGACGCCGGTGCCGGCGAGGCCGACGGCGCCGCGGACGACCATCCACACGACGTTGCGCGGCTCGGCCCCCATGGCGAGGCGCAGGCCGATCTCGCGGGTCCGCTGGGACGTGGCCACCGCGATGACCCCGTAGATGCCGAGGCCGGCGAGGGCGAGGGCCGCCGCCCCGAACAGCGCGAGGAGCAGGGTCGTGAACCGCCGCGCCGCGAGGGTGTCCGACAGGAGCTGCTCGACCGTCGCGACGCTGTAGAAGGCGAGGTACGGGGCGGCGTCCCAGACGACACCCTGGATGGCGGGGATGCTGGCCGCCGGATCCCCGGTGGTCCGGACGACGTAGGTCATCGCCCCGTTCGGCGCCTGCGCGTGGGGGACGAACACCTCGGGGCGCGGGGGGCTGTCGAAGCCCCGCGGCCGCACCGTGCCGACGACGCCGACGATCTCCGCCTCGAAGGTCTCCAGGATGAACGCCTGCCCCGAGCCCTGCACGCTCACCCGCCGCGTGAGCGGGTCCCCGTCCGGCCAGTGCTGCCGCGCCAGCGTCTCGTTGACGACCACGACGGCCGGCCCCTCGGCGTCGTCGCGCTCGTCGAGCCACCGCCCGGCCCGGAGCGGGATGCGCATCGTGTCGAGGTAGCCCGGGGTGACCATGGACACGGCCGTCGACGGCTCCTCGCCGGGCGGGGGCGGCGGCCGGTCGTGCAAGGTCAGGG
>JAAXGI010000106.1 GCA_012267505.1 Gemmatimonadota bacterium | reverse complement strand
ACGGTTCCGGACCGGCGCCCACGCCATCAAGATCTTCACATCCGGCGGCGTGGCCTCCCCCACGGATCCGCTCCGTAGCAGGCAGTACTCCGCGGAGGAGGTGAGGGCCGTCTGCGATGAAGCATCACGGCGGGATTCCTACGTAGCCGCCCACGCCTACGCCCCCGAGGCAATCACCCACTCGGTGACCAACGGCGTGCGGACCATCGAACACGGAAACCTCCTCGACGAACAGGCAGCTGAGCTCATGGCGGAACACGGCGCCTATCTGGTTCCCACCCTGATCGCCTACGACGCCATGGGACGCCGCGGCCCCGGTCTCGGCCTCTCTCCGGTCTCCGAGCGCAAGAACCGCGAGGTACTGGAAGCGGGCCTGTCGTCGATCGGCATCGCCCGCCGGGCCGGAGTACCCATCGGTCTCGGAACCGACCTGGTGGGCGACCTGGAGGACGAACAGCTACTCGAGTTCAGGAACCGGTGCGAGGTGGACACGGTTGGCGATGTCCTTCGCTCCGCCACCTCGGTCAACGCATCCATCCTGCGGCGACCGGACCTGGGAGTGATCCGGGAGGGCGCCGTCGCCGACCTGGTGGTCCTGGCCGGCAATCCGTTCGATCGGACCGACGTGCTGTGGTCGCCGGAACGGCTGGTCATCCGATCAGGAAAGGTGGTGGACCCATGATTCGCACCTTCATCAGCGAGGAGGGCCGGTGAGCACCAACCGCCTCGCTGTCGACGTCGGCGGTACGTTCACGGACGTGGTCCATCTCGACGGCAGCGGCGGGATCCGGTTCGAGAAGGTACCCACCACGCCGGATGATCCCAGCCTGGGGGTCATCGACTCCATCGCCCGGGTCGACGCAGCGCTTGACCGCACATCCCTGTTCACCCACGGCACCACCCTGGCCCTCAACGCGCTCCTGACCCACTCCGGCGCCCGGACGGCCGTAGTGGCCACCGCGGGGTTTCGGGACGTGTACCTGCTGGGGCGGACCTCCCGGGAGGGGAACTACGACATCCTCTACCGGACCCCTCCCCGCCTGGTGCAACGATGCGACACCTTCGAGGTGACGGAGCGCCTCATGTTCGACGGCTCCGTCCGCACCGGATTCGATGAAGCCGACGCTCGCCGGATTGCCGCACTGATACGCGACGGCGGCTACGAGTCGGTGGCCGTAGCCTTCCTGCACTCCTATACCAACCCCGCCCATGAAGCGGCGATGCGGGAAGTTCTGGCAGAGGTCATCCCCGGAGTGGAGGTGTCGATCTCGTCGGATCTCTCGCGCGAGTACCGGGAGTACGAGCGGACCAGTACGGCAGTCCTCGACGCATACATCAAGCCGATCGTGCGGACCTACCTGTACGACTTGGGCGCAGAACTGGCGGCAGGAGGTTTCGAAGGTCGGTTCCTGATGATGCGGTCCGGAGGCGGGGCGATGACCGCCTCCTCCGCCCGAGAGAACCCGGTGAACCTGATCCTGTCGGGACCGGCGGGAGGGGTCATCGGAGCGGCGGGTTTCGCCCGGATGATCGGGCAACCCAACCTCGTCACGGTCGATATGGGGGGCACCAGCCTGGACGCCTCACTCGTCATCGAAGGGCAACCCGTCATGCACCAGGGCGCCGAGTTCGAGAACCTGCCCATAAACATCTCGTCCCTCTACATCCACACGATCGGGGCCGGCGGCGGCTCGATCGCCTGGACCGACGAAGCGGGAGGACTCCAGGTCGGGCCGCACAGCGCCGGCGCGGATCCGGGGCCCGCCTCGTACGGATCCGGTGGAAGCGAAGCCACCTTCACCGACGCCGCCCTCGTAATGGGCTATCTCGGTCAGGAGACGCCGCTGGGAGGGACCCTCACCCTCGACGAGGGCCTGGCCCGCGGCGCATTGGAACCGCTCGCCGAGCGCATGGGCATAACAGTGGACGAACTCGCCCTCGGCGTGGTGCGGATCTCAGCGGTCAAGGTAATGGGAGCGGTGCGCTCGATCACCGTCGAGTTGGGCCGCGACCCGAAGGACTTCGCGCTCCTGGCGTTCGGAGGCGCCGGTGGGATAGTGGCGGTCGACGTGGCCCGAGAGTTGGGTATGGGCACCGTCATCATCCCGCCGGGCCAGGGCGCCTTCTCCGCGCTGGGCATGCTGATGGCAGACGTCCAGCACGACTTCGCGCAAACCACCGTGATGCCGCTCGAGTCTCTCGACGCCGGTCGGCTTGAACGCTCGTACGCCGAGATGTCGGCCCGAGCAGTAGATGCGCTGCAGTCGGAGGGCTTTCCTGTCGAGAGGCAGGTGCTGGCGCGCTCGGTGGACGTCAGGTACTCCGGCCAGGAACATCCGGTGTCGATCACCCTCCCGGCCGGGACAGCGGACCCGATCGCATATCTGGGACAGCGGTTCGCCGAACTCCACCATCGCCAGTACGGCCATACGATGTCCGATCCGGTGGAGGTCACGACGCTGCGCCTGAACGCAACCGGAACGGTGGACCAGCCCGGGTTGCCGGCATTTCCCCGCCGGGAGGCCGGGCTGCCCGAGCCGTTCGCAATCCGGCCCGTTCTTGACGCCGTGGGCACCTACCGGGTCCCTGCCGGGGTGTACAGGAGGGAGGACCTCCGCCGTCATGACGAGATCGCCGGACCGGCGGTGATAGTGGAGCACACCGCCACCACCGTCATCCATCCGGGCGACCATCTGGTGGTGGGGGAGCATGGCGAACTCGTGATAACGCTGGGGGTTACCGATGATTGACGCCATAACGACCGAGATCATCCGTCACGGGCTTCTCTCGGCCTGCGAGGAGATGGCCCGGAACCTGTGCCGGACGTCCTACAACACGGTCGTCTACGAAACCCACGACTACGGGGTGGGACTGCACGATGTGAATGGAGACATCGCTGCCGACGCTCCGGGCATCGCCGTGTTCACCCGAGGCAACGACTACGGCATCAAGCGGTCGATCGAGTTCCTGGGAACGGAGTCGATGAAGCCCGGGGACGTGTTCATAAACAACTATCCGTACTGGTCGTCGGCCCATACGCTCGACCCGCTCGTGTTCGCTCCGATCCACGTCGACGGGCGCTTGGTCGGGTTTGCGTCCTGCCGGTGCCATGTGCTCGACCTCAAACAGAAGGACCCGGGATACGTACTCGACTCCACCGACATGTACCAGGAGGGGATCTTCTTCCCGGTCGTCAAGCTGTACCGGGAAGGCGAGATCAACGAGGACGTATTCAACATCGTGCGCTTCAACAGCCGGCTGCCCAGCCACACGATCGGGGATTTGCAGGCCCAGGTGTCGGCCGTCGTGACCGGCGTCAGGCGAACCCGTGAAATCGCCGACAAGTTCGGCGTCGAGACCCTCACCGCCGCCATGGACGCCATCAACGTCCACGGCGAGCGCCTGGCGCTGGCAGCTCTGCGGCGAATGCCCAAAGGCACGTGGAGCGCCGAGGACTACATGGACCACGACGGGGTGGATCTCGACAGACCGGTAAAGATGGCCGTGACCATCACCATCACCGACGACGAGATGATCGTCGACTGGACCGGGAGTGACGAAGGGGTTCGCGGTCCGATCAACCTACCGCGGGGCTTGACCGAGGCGTTCAACTGCCTGATCTTCAAGGCTCTCACCACTCCCGAATGGCCGGTCACGGCCGGCAACTTCCGCCCGTTGCGGGTGATAACCAAGGAGGGATCGGTGATGCACGCCGTTCCACCCATGCCCACCTTCACCCTGTGGGGTGGATTGCTGGGCGGCGAGGTGATGCTGAAGGCCCTGGCACAGGGGATGCCCGACCGCGTGCCTGCCTGTTCCGGGGGCGACGTGTGTTCCGTCATGGCTCTCGGGGTCGATCCCCGGACCGGAGGACCGTGGCTGGAGGGCATGAACGACGCGGTCGGCTTCGGCGCCCACGCCGGCGGGGATGGTGAGGACGGCATCATGCATCTGAGCGAGCCGGGCTGCCGCAACAATCCCGTGGAGGTGCTGGAGATCAAGGGTCCGATGCTGATCGACCACTACGGCTACCGGCCCGACACCGGAGGCCCCGGTAAACACCGCGGCGGCGTGGGTGTCAGCCGGGTCTACCGGTTTCTCGCCCCCGCCACGGCCATCTCGGTTCTCTACAAGACCGTGAGCCCTCCATGGGGCATCAACGGCGGGAAGGAAGCCGAACCCAACCACATCGTGATCGACCCGGGAACGGAAAACGAGGAGCGGAAGGGAGGCAGCTACAACTTCCTCGAAGCCGGACAGGTTCTCGCCAACAACACCGGAGGAGGCGGCGGCTGGGGCAACCCGTTCGAGCGCGATCCGGCGCTGGTGGCGAAGGATGTCCGCAACGGCTTCGTGTCCGTCGAGGCAGCCGAGCGGGACTACGGCGTCGCGGTGGACCCGGTCACCTTCAGCGTGGACAACGCAAGAACGGCGACCCTCCGCGGATGAGGAAACCGATCAGGCGTTCTCTCTGACCGATCCCCCAAGCCGGGGCGATTATGGAGCGCCTTGGATGGAGAGTTCCCTGTCCAGGCGGGTGATGAGGCGGGTGACATCGGGTGCCTCGAAGATCCGGTACCACTTCTTGCCGAGGCTGCGCAGGGTGAGTATCCCCGACTCGGTGAGCTGGTTGACTGCCTGACCCGTTGCGACTGTCGAGCGTTCGATCGCCGCCGCCGAGTCGACCGAAAGGATAGGGCGGGCGGCCAAGAGACTCAGGAGACGGTCCGCGGACGATCCGCGCCGGACCGGGCCGGCCCGTGAGCGCGGGTCGGCCTCAAGGTCGGCGACGGCGTCCAGGTAATTGTGAGCTTCCCGGCAGGCGTCGTTGGCGGCTTCGACAAACATGCCCAGCCATTGCTCCGCAGCATGGGACGCACCCAGAGGCGAGTAGGCGCCAGCCCCGATCCAGTTCTGCACATCCCGGATCCAACCGCCCGCCTCCGGATGGGGCGACGCCGCCATGAGCCGGCGATGTGCCTCCAACAAGTCGGCCGATTAGAACGTAACCCCCGACGTGATCGGGTCAGCCCGCAGCCAACGAACGATGAGGAAGCCGAAACTCCAACGCGGCGTCCCGTCCGGGCCGGAAGGCTCCACCCGGCTAGATCCGCCAGGTAACGAGCGACAGTCCGCCATGCGAGTGAAGCGGAACGACGGCGGAGAGATTGAATTGAGGAGGACCGGGTATCAGCAAGGCGTTAGGCGGCCCTTGCTGAGAGGGATCGCTGTGCAGGCACCTTAGCCAGGCAGATTAGGGATGTGCATGGACATGCGAAACAGCCGGAATGCCGCCCGGCCACGGCCCGATTTCCCCGGAGTTGATCACCACCCCCGCCAAAGCCATCGGTGGAATCAGGCTTAG
>JAAXGI010000009.1 GCA_012267505.1 Gemmatimonadota bacterium | reverse complement strand
AATGAACCAAATGGATTATTGAACACGACCGCTCTTGGCCTCCTCATACGGGTGCGGCATGGACCGGACACCGGGTCGCCCGTCCACGGCGGACACCCGGCCCTCCGGGCCGACGGCGGAAGTGGGCGATGGCCGGCGCGGGAGGCGGGCGGCATCCGCCCGGACCAACGTCCCGACGCCTGACCCCACGGTGGGTGCAGGGCACCGACACCGTGGCAGGTGTCTGCGCGTGCGGGGTGGCTGCCCCGGTTGGTCGCGGGAGGCGGGTGGCGCCGGCGTATGGCTGGCCAGGCGACGGGGCGGCAGGTGCAGTCCGCACCGGCCCGGAGCGAGACGGCGGTGGCGACCTGGCGGTGCGATCCGGGAAATCGGGTGGTTCATGGATCGGGCCTGGGAATCGGAGTACACGTCGCCCGGTGTCGGGGCGGGTTGCCGGCACGCGGGAATCATGCAGCCCAAGTGTCCCGTTGGCGAACCCCGGCCCGAGTATGGTGAATCACGGTGCACCCTGGCACCTGTTCGGCTGTCGCTGACCCGATGGGCTTCGGGTCGGCTTCTTTGGGCTCGTTCCGCTCCGACTTGCGGTGACCACCGGCATCGAGCATCGGCTGTCGGCCGCAGACGACGGTCTGCTCGATCCCGTGGCCGGCTGGATCGATTGCGGTCACGAAAACCCGGTGGGGCAGACACCGGGCCAGGTCCCCGGTTCCGAACCCGACCCGAACGCCGTGCCGTGAAGCCGGCCCACTTGCCACGCGGGAAAGCTTCGACGTTACGGTTACGCAGTATCTGCCGCGTATCCGACGGACCATGCCTGACCCGGCGTATCCGGGTCCCCTGTCGGCTCCGGGAGCGTGCTCGCGCTCATCGCCATGAGCCATGCCGCCGGATGCGAGCCGAACCCCCCCCACGATATGCGGACCGCACGATCCCACGAGGTCTCGAGACCCTGGCCGGTCTTTTCCGGGAGCCCGGGTCTGCTCTCCGTGGCGAACGGCCGGCGGGTTGGTCGGGCCAGCCCTTCCGGATCCGCCCTGGAGGACACTCGTCGGCAGTGCCCCCGCGTCCTCGCCGCCTCGCTTCCCCAACCCCGAGGCCGTGCCTCCCGCACCGAACCGGATCGTCCCGCCCTTCCCTGGAACCACCGCTCTCGACCTCCGCCCGCTTCACCGGGCCCGGAGCTGACGGGGCGACTCACCCTGACTGGAAGAGAGTCCCCCTCCGGGTTGACCTGGCTCGCTTCCTCCGCCGACCGAATTGAATCGGCACCCCTGATGACGGCCTCGCTCCGATCATTCCGGCATCGTGTTATGTTCGTCTCCGCAGAATCTCCGAACTTCCCGGAAACCGGCGGTCGGACGACGCCCGCGGGGGGCCATTGGGGATGCTACAACCCGGCGCGAAACATCTCCGGAAGATCGCGGTTGTCGGCCGAGGAACCGCGGGGTCCCTTGCGGCCGCCAGCGTAACGCGTCTTCACCCGGACAGCGACCACGAGCTCCACCACATATATGACTCGCGGATCCCCGTCATCGGAGTGGGCGAAGGCAGCTGGCCCAGCCTGGTTCAGGAACTGCACAAACTGACGGACCTGCCCCACGAGACTGTCCAACAGCGACTGAGAGGGACCCGCAAGTACGGCGTCACATTCGAGGGGTGGGGGCGGCGCAATCGGGACTTCACACACTACTTCACGCCGCAGCAGGTGTCGTACGCTTACCATCTGTCCGCCGACCTGATGGCAGACCTGCTGCACGAGAGCACGCGCGCGCGCCACTATCGACGCACGGGTGCTCACCATCGAGAAGGTAGAGGGCGGCGCACAGGTCAAATTCGAGGACCGGGCGCCGGAACAATACGATCTGGTTTTCGATGCCCGTGGGTTCCCGAGAGAACTTCATCCGGAACGGCACATCAGCATTTCCTTTGTCCCAACCAATACGGCCGTCATCCGGCGCTGTCCGGCAAGGATGTATGGGGAGCCGGACGGGCCGGTTCTCCAGCATACCTATACGCGCGCGGTCGCACGCCCGCACGGCTGGATATTCGTGATTCCGCTTACGGCACACACGTCCTACGGGTACATATTCAACCGCAACGTATCCGCGCTTTCCGACGTTGAATCCGACTTTGACGCGTTCCTCGAAACCGACGGCGTATCCGAATTCGAGCAGCGCGGCGTCATTCCGTTTCCGAATTTTGTCCACCGGCGGATGTATGACGGCGCGGTGGCCCGCATAGGAAACGCGGCCGCCTTCATGGAGCCCCTCGAGGCGACGGCGATCGTGTCCGCGCAGCTGCAGATCGGGATGGTGCTCCACATCCGCCTCAACCGTCCGATAGAGCACGTCGAGCGCGACGCACCGGTCGTCAACCGGTTTCTCCTGGACAGCATGCTCCGCTACGGCCTGTTTGTGGGGTGGCACTACTCCTGCGGCTCGAAGTACGACAGCGACTTCTGGCGCTACGCTCGCGATCACGCTTGGCCGCGACACCGCGAGGCGGCAGATCCCGCGGTGGTGGGCTGCTCGGCGCTCCGGAAGTTCGATGAAATGCTCCACCTGATGAATCAGGCGGTCATCGACAAGGCGGACTGGAACCGGATGTGCGCGGTCCCTCTGACCAGTTATGCCCAACTATCCCAGGGCCTCGGGTGCCGGGCCTGACCTCCGTCGACGGCCGGTCGCCGGCGTCGGGTGTGACCTGGGTTCGTTCCGTCTGTCCCGGGCTTGAGGCAATCCGGTCTGCCGGACCGGGGGGTACGGCGGATTCCGGAACGGAACGGCTCAGGGTCAGGCGGTGCCGGCCCGCCACTGAAGGGCGCACTGGGGCGACCGTAGCGGTCGCTCAGGTGCGAAGCCGTCCACTTCCGCCGGCTCCGCGACGAGCCGGCGGCGGTCCGGACCGCCGGCCGGAAGTTCGACTTCCGCATCCGCGCTCGCCCCGTTGCCCCCGCCGAGCGCTCACACTCCGACCTGACAATGGCCCCGGTGCAGGCCGTCCGCGCCCGGAGAGGGAGAGCACGGGGCGATAGTTCCCGACGGCTGCCCCGAGAACTTGGCATCCACCGCAATCCGGAGCGGCCGGTCCGCCCCCTCGGGACGCCCCCCAAGGTTCGCCCGGTAGCGTCCGTTTCGTTGCTTGACCGGCGTGCGGGGCGAAAATACCCATAGAATACAGGCAGGATGGACTGGAGTCGGGTGCTTACGGGCAGTCGGTCCACATTCCCGAGGATCACGATGACAGCAAGCAGTGCCGGTGCCGTGGCGGCGATGGGACGCCGGACGGTCGAGCCCTCTGTCTCGAACGCCCTCCCCCACTTTGTCCCGCTGACAGTCTTCCCGCTCGTCATCGCGGCCGCGACCTACGGCGGCTGGTGGATTGCAGGTCCCGTCGTCTTCTTCCTGCTCGCGGACCGGTTCGACAGGCTCTTCGGCCTCGAAGAGCGGAATATGGACCCGGCCACGACCCGCGAGAGCCAGCTCTTCCTCTACAAGCTCTCCCTCTGGCTGTGGGCGGCTCTGTGGCCGGTGGCGTTCGCATTCACGCTCTGGCAGATGCTGGTTGCCGATCACCTGGCCCTCTGGGAAGTCCTCCTGATGGCCGGGATACTGACCGGGGTGGCGCAGACGGTCTTTATCGTCGGCCACGAGCTGGTTCACCGGCGTGTCCTTTGGGAGCGCCGGCTCGGCGAATTCCTGCTTGCTTCCGTCTCCTACCCGCACTACGCCACCGAGCACGTCTACATTCATCATCCCCGCGTCTGCACGCCCGGGGACCCGGGTTCCGCACCGAAGGGCGTAGGCTTCTGGGAATACCTGCCCCGGGAGGTGACGAACAATCTGCTGGGCGCCTGGCGGTTCGAACGCAATCGCCTCGCGCGCCGCCAGCTGCCGGCCTGGCACTACACGAACGCGTTTTGGCGATACGCGGTCGAAGTCGGCATCTGGTACGCCCTGCTCCTCTGGATGGGCGGTCCGTTGGCCTTGCTGGTATTCCTCGTGCTCTGCAGCAGCGTCGTCTTCTCGATGAAGGTGAGCAACTACGTGCAGCACTACGGACTCCGGCGGATCCGGATGCCCACGGGGAGGTTCGAGCCCGTCAAGCCTAGGCACGCCTGGAGTGCCGCCTACAAGTTTACCAACTGGCTCTACTACAACATGCAGCGCCACGCCGACCACCACACCTCGAACCGGCGCTATCCGCTGCTCCAGCACCACGGCGAGGCGGACTCCCCGCAGCTGCCGGGCAGCTACATCCAGATGAACGGCCTGGCGCTCTTCCCCAAGCGGTGGTTCGAGATCATGCACCCGCTGGTCGATCGGCAGCGCGCCCAGTTCTATCCCCAGATCGACGACTGGAGCGCCTACGACAGCCGGGCCTTCGCGGCGCGCCCCGACGCCTTCGACGCGATCGCGGAGATCCACGGTGCGGCGCCACGCATCGCCGGCTGGATCAACCACTCCCCGCAGCTCCTCGACAGGCTGAGGGACCGGGAGTTCACCGACCTCGATCTGCCCGACGGATTTGGGCCGGATCCGGAATTCGAGTCCATCGCCCGGCAGGGACTTGCGCGCCTGTACTGGACGCATGAGCTGAGCGTCGCCGAGATGAAGGACCAGCTCGAGGACATCCATGTCCAGGACGCGGGGGAAGCTGTCGAGGCGGCGCTGGAGTGGTCGAACGGCAAGGTCTTCCAGATCGCCGTGCAC
>JAAXGI010000066.1 GCA_012267505.1 Gemmatimonadota bacterium | reverse complement strand
TCCTCGTGGTCTCCTGGCTGGGAGGGGCCGGCGGGCCGGCGCTCGCGATGCTTCTCGCCTCGGTCCCTCCCGCGCTGCTCGCGGCGAATCTCGTCGGCTGCTGGGTGGCCGCGCTCGCCCGTTCCATCGCCGAGGGCGCGCTACTTGCGGCCCTCGCGTCGCTCTTCCTCCTCCACGGCTCGGGCGTATTCCGGACCCCCGCCGAGGGGAGCTGGGAGGCGCGCCTCGAGGCCTTGCTGCCGTTCACGCCCTTCCACGAGGCGCTCTTCGCCGTGGCCGGCGGCGCTCTCCCCGGAGGCAACGCCGGCCTCGGGCCGCCCCTCCTCGCGACACTCGTGCTTCTCGTCGCAACCCTCCTCCCGGCGCGGCCGCTCCTCGAACGGATCACCTCCCCGGCGCCTTGAGCCGGGCGGATTCCGGAGCGGTTTCCGGAGCCGGCGGGGAGTCGGAAGCGGGCCCCGGACAGGTGCTGCTGCGCGCTTGAGAAAATTTTCACAAGCGGGTATCTTACTCCCCCGTTTCGGCGGTCGGTCGGGGTTCAGGCCGGGGCCGGCCAGCGGTGCGGCGGGCTCTTGGCGGGGACCCGAATCGGGTGCCGGCCGCGAGCGGGTGGAGGGCTTGCGCCCCCCGGGCGCCCGACACCACGCCGCGGGCCCGGCGGCCGGGCGCGAGGACCGGTCCGGACGGTGCCGGCAGGGCGGGTGGCCGTCATCCGGGAATACAAGGGACACACTGCCTGCATACCGAGGATATGATGTACCGAGAAATCCTTGTCCCGGTTGACAATTCGGAACATTCCTGCTGGGCGGTCGAGAGGGCGATCGAGGTCTGCCGGCGATCCGGCGGGCGCATTACGGGCAACCACGTGTATGCGGCCCGGCTCCACGACGTCCGCTTCCGGCAGCTTGAGACCGGGCTTCCGGCCCAGTTCCAGACCGATGCCGAGATCAGGCGCCAGCGCAAGATCCACGACAAGCTGATCGAGAAGGGGCTCCAGCTCATCTCCGACTCCTTCCTTGACCGCACCGAGGAACTCTGCGCGGAAGCGGACGTGCCGCTCACCCGCCAGCTCCTCGAGGGGATCAACTACGAGGAGATCATCCGCGAGGCGAACCGCGGCGCTGGCCGCCTTCCAAGCCTCATCGGGTTCGATCCGAACATCGCGGGGAAGTACGACGGGGGGGAGAGCGGTCGTGGCGATGTGATCCTGGGCGAGGACGGAAGGCTCGTCGCAGAGGACGAGGACCAGGAGGAGAAGCTGGCCGGGGAGAGCGGCCGGAGCTACGACCTGATGGTGATCGGCGCGCACGGGATCGGCCAGCAACCCTTCTCGCAGCTCGGCGGCGTAGCCTCACGCGTGATCCGGCAGGTGGAGAAAGACGCCCTCGTGATCAGGAACGACCGTCCTCTCGCCGAGGGACGCTGGATGGTCTGCATCGACGGGTCGTCCTATTCCTACAAGGCGATGCGCGTCGCCCTCGAGATGGCCCGCGAGTACAGGGCGAAGCTCTACGTCTGCTCGGCCTTCGACGTCGAGTACCACCACGTCGTCTTCGGAAACATCAAGGACGTGCTCTCGGCTCAGGCCGCCAAGGTGTTCAAGTTCGAGGAGCAGGAGGAGCTCCACAACAACATCATCGACAAGGGTCTGCTCAAGCTCTGCCAGGCGAACCTCAAGCGGGCGGAGATCATGCACGCCGGCTTCCCGGACGTCGAGATGGAGACGCAGATCCTCATCGGCAAGCCCTTCCAGTGCATTCTCCAGTGGATCGAGGAGGTCGATCCCTCCCTTCTCGTCCTCGCCCGGCACGGCGGGCACCGGATCGAGGGGACGGATATGGGCTCCCAGGCGGACAACCTCTGCCGCCTCTCGCCGACGAACGTGCTCTTGGTCGGGACGACCGAGGTGCGCCCCGACGACATCCCATGGATCGAGGAGGATGGGGAGAAGGGGCTCGAGTGGGCTCCCGACGCCGAGGTCCGGATTCTCAGGGTGCCGCCCTTCGCGCTCGGGATCGCGAGAAAGGCCGTCGAGGAGTTCGTGATGGAGCACTACGGCCCGGCGCCGGCTGCCTCCGGGAACGGCGCCCCGCCCCCGGTTCTCCCGACCGTGACCGGAGACCGGCTCGACGAGGCGATCCAGAAGCTCCTTCCCACGCACATGCAGCTGATCATGGGGATCGGAACCGCCGAGGAGCTGGCGCTCGCGGAGGTCAAGGCCGAGGACGCGATGAAGCGGACGGTCGTCGAGGGCCACGACGCCGATCCCGTGCCCGAGGCTGCGACGATCGAGACGAAGTGTCCGTATACCGGTCACGCCCAGGTCCGGGAGCGGACGCTCTCCGATCCGGTCGTCTGGACGCATGAGGCCTTCGAACGTCTCGCGGCGGTGCCCCTGGTCGCCCGGCCGCTTGCGCGCAACACGGTCGAGAAGTTCGCCAGGGAGCACGCCGTCTGGCGGGTAACGACGGCGGTGATGGACGAGAACAGGGAGGCGATGATCGCGGCCGACACCTTCGACATCGATACGATGCTCGTCATGTTCAAGGAACTCCAGACGAAGCAGATCAGGGCCGCGGCGGAGGGGGTGGACGCCGTGAGCCCGGAGATGCGGAAGTTCATCGAGGAGGCGAAGGCGCAGGGGGTCACGCGCTGCCCGATCCGCGATGTCGAGGAGCAGGCCGCCAAGTGCCCTGTTGACCTGAAGACGACCTCCCCGGAGGACGCGAAGGCGGCGGTCGAGCAATTCATGGGCAACGGAGGGGGTGGCGAGGCGTGATCGATGCCGGGATCCGCGCTTCCGCCGGTGCCGGCGACGCGCGGATGGCGCTCCTCGAGCCCCGGGGTCCCGGCGCGGGCCGCGGCGGCTTCATCCCCCACGTCGTGGCGTGGAACCTGACGAAGCGCTGCAACCTGGCGTGTGCGCACTGCTACATCTCGGCCGGCTCGTGGCAGACGGCCGCCGGCGAGCTCGCGACCGCCGAGTGCCTCCGGATCCTCGACGGGCTCCTCGAGGTGAACCCGAACCCGATGCTGATCCTCTCCGGCGGAGAGCCCCTCCTCCGGGACGACCTGGAGGAGATCGCCGGGCACGCCGCCTCGGCCGGCGCCACCGTCGTGGTCGGAACGAACGGGACCCGCCTGACGGACGCGCGGATCGCGTCGCTCAAGGACGCCGGCGTCACCGGCGTTGCCGTTAGCATCGACTCCCTCAGACCCGGATACCACGACCGGTTCCGGCACGGGACCGGAGCGCTCTCCGACACGCTGGCGGCCGTGGACCGTCTCGTGGACCACGAGCTGGACTTCGTGATGCAGACGAGCCTGACGCGCGGCAACCGCGCGGAGCTCGGCGAACTCGTCCGTTGGGGCGCCGAGCACGGAGCCGTCTCCTTCAACCTCTACTTCCTCGTCCCGACGGGGCGGGGCGGGCGGATGGAGGGGCTCTCGCCGGAGGAGAACGACGAGGTGCTCGCCGAGCTGGCCGTTCTCGAATCGGAGTACCGCGGAAGGATGATGATCCGCTCGAAGTGCCAGCCCCAGATCATGCGGCATGTGCACGGGGCCGATCCCGACTCGCCCCTCCTCAACTACCGGACCCGCTGTCCCTGCGGCGTCCAGTACTGCCGGATCACGCCCGAGGGGAAACTCACGCCGTGCCCCTACACGCCGACCATCGCCGGCGACCTCCGAAAGCAGTCCTTCCGGGAGGTGTGGGAGCGCTCCCCCGTGCTCAACTCCCTCCGGCACGGGGAGCTCGGCGGGAAGTGCGGGCGTTGCGGGTATCGGGAGATCTGTGGTGGATGCCGCGCCCGGGCGGAGGCCGTCACCGGCGACCTGCTCGGGCCGGATGACTCGTGCGCGTACGAGCCGTCCGGGGTCGAACCGGTGGTCCGGAGCGGACGTGCGGTCACTTATGGAGCCCGGGGTGAGCGGACGCTCCCCTGGACAGCTGAGGCGGAGGCGCGCATCGACCGGATCCCGAGCTTCGTGCGGGGCGTGGTGACGTCCCGCATCGAGGACTACGCCCGTGAGCGGGGCCGGCCGGTCGTCGATCTCGCAGTGATGGCGGAGGTGAGGCGCGAGATGCCCGCTGATTTCTCCAAGCGTTTGCCGTTCTTCCTCCGTCGCGGAGGGGATGCATGATCCAAGATAGGTCCTGGGCGGGTGCGGGCCGGTGGCTCCTCTCCGCGGTCGTTGCCCTTGCCGCCGGCCTCCTCCTCGCCGAGACGCTCGTTGCGCAGGCGTACGTGCCGCCGGACTACGGGGCCGACTTCCCGGTGATCGGCAGCCGGGCCGCCGTCTGGATCGTGGCCCAGGTCCACCTCATGTTCGCGGCCTTCGTGCTCGGCGTGCCGATGTTTGCGGTGATCGCCGAGGCGATCGCGCTCTTCGGCGGGGAGGACCGATACGACCGTCTCGCCAAGGAGTTCACGCGCCTCCTCCTCGTCGCCTACAGCGCGACGGCGCTCCTCGGCGGGCTCTTCGTCTTCCTCCTGACGACACTCTATCCGGCGCTCTGGAGCTATCTGAGCGAAGTGTTCCGGATCTCGATGTGGATGTATGCCGGGATCTTCTTCGCCGAATCGGCCACCCTCTACATGTACTACTATGGGTGGGACCAGTGGAAGAAGGGTCGCGCCAAGCTCGGCCACTGGGGCCTCGGCCTCCTCCTGAACGTCTGGGGAACGATCGCGCTGCTCATCGCCAACTCCTGGCTCACCTTCATGATGAGCCCGCCCGGCGACCTCACGCCCGATACCTCGCCCGCGACCGTCCAGTTCTGGAGCGCGTTCGCCAACGCCACCTGGATGCCGATCAACGTCCACCGCCTGATCGCCAACGCCGTCTTCGGCGGCGCGATCGTGGCGGCCTACGCCGCCTACCGCTTCCTCAAGGCCAAGTCGGATGAGGAGCGCGCCCACTACGACTGGATGGGGTACGTGGGCAACATGATCGCGATCGGGGTCTTCCTCGTCCTCCCCTTCGCGGGGTACTACCTCGGCCGGGAGATCTACGAGTTCAACCAGCAGATGGGCGTCACGATGATGGGCGGCTTCATGAGCTGGCTCTGGATCATCCAGGCCTTCCTCATCGGAGTCCTCTTCCTCGCGGGCAACTACTACCTCTGGATCGGGCTCGGGCGGATCCCGGGGGGCGAACGGTTCGCGCCCTACACGAAGTGGATGCTCCTGGTGCTCGTGGTGGGCGTGATCGTCTGGGCCACGCCGCACACGATGATCGCCGACCGGGCGGAGCTTGCGGCGATGGGAGGAACCTTCCACCCCTTCCTCCAACCGCTCGGGGTCATGAGCGCCAAGAACACCGCCGTGAACCTGATGATCCTGACGACCTTCCTCTCCTTCCTCCTCTACCGCCGGGCGAACAAGAACCCGACGGTGAGCTGGGCACGGACGGGGACGCTCTCGCAGGGGATCGTCCTGCTTGTCTGCGCGCTCGTGGTCCTCTTCTACGGGATCGCCGGCTACTTCGTCCCGGCGATCGTCCGCATCGGGTTCTCGGTCTATCAGGTGCTGGCCGTCCTCTTCACGATCATCGCCGTCCTCGTCCTGGACATCCTGATCGCCCGGGGCGCGGAGTCGCGGGGCGATATCCGGTGGGGCCGGATGCCGCCCCGCTCGCAGTACGCGCTCTTCGTCCTGGTCGTCACCTTCACCTGGCTCATGGGTCTGATGGGCTTCGCCAGGAGCGGGATCCGGCAGCACTGGCACGTCTACGAGATTGTCCAGGACACGAGTGCGTACGCGGCGACGCCCGCGCTCGGATACGCGGCGCAGATCATCAGCGCATCCGTCGTGATCTTTTTCCTGATGCTCGCCTTCGTCTTCTGGATCGGCGGGATGATCGCCAAGCCGGCGCTCGTGCCCGCCGCGGCGGACGCCGCCGCCGCGGAGCCGGTCCCGGGGGGCAGTCCCGGACGGAGCGGGAGCGGAGCGGACCGGGGTGGGGGCCTTGAGCCCGGGCTCGAGCCGCTTCCCGGAACCTGATCGAGAGGAGAATCGCGGGATGGGAGCCGTAGATCTGAAGGTCGGCGGGGTGGTCTTCGGGACGATCCTGGTCTTCACCCTGGTGGCCAACGCAATCCCCCAGGTCCAGTCGGACGTGCCGGAGCTGATCGCCTTCGGGGCGGAGGTGACCGCCGAGGAGCTCGTGGCGGCCGGTGAGGGGCTCTTCGAGGGGGCCGGCGGATGCATCGCCTGCCACGCGGAGAGCGCGGGAGCGCGGGGCCCGAACCTGGTGACGGACTACCAGGGGGAGGGGACGATCGGCCAGCGGTGTGGGGACCGGATCCCCGGGCTCGACTGCAAGGAGTACCTCTATCAGTCGCTCACTCTCCCGGTCGATCACCTCGTCGACGACTACCCACCGATCATGCCAGCGCTGGACCGCACGATGAACCCGCAGCAGGTGTGGGCCGTGGTCGCGTTTCTCCAGTCGCTGGGCGGCGAGGTGACGGTCACGGGCGCCGACATCCCGACCGAGGATGCGGCCGGCGACGCGGGCGGCGGCCTGGCCGCGGCGGGCATTCCCGGCGTGGCGGGGAGCGATCCGGTGGAGATCGTCAACCAGGAGTGCGCGCTCTGCCATCTCTTCGCGGGCGGGGGGATCGAGCTCGGCCCGCCGCTCGATGGCCTCGGCGCGCGGATGACCGCCGACGAGATCCGGATCTCGATCCTGGAGCCGGGAGCGGGTGTCTCGGAGGGCTACGAGGAGCTGCTCGGCGCGATGCCGGCCACGTTCGGTGACCGCTTCACGGCAACCCAGCTCGAATCCGTCGTGAGCTACCTGAGCGGCCTGGAATAAGAGGGAACGCCGATGGGCCGATACACGAAGCACCCGTTCTGGCAGTCGCTGGCCGTGGTCGTCGTCTCGTATGCCCTGATCCGGTGGGGAATCGCCTATCTCCCGGGACTGGTCGGGATCACGAGCGCGCCCGTACCGGCCAGTGTGGTCCTGCAGTACACGGCGATCGTCCTCGTCGGCGTGCTCGTCTGGGTCAGTGACAACGAAGAGCGCTGGACGCGCTTCAAGGAGCCGATCCACGCGGCGCTTGTCGAGCCGGACAAGAAGGTGGTCCGCATGAGCATGATGGCCGTCGTGCCCCTTCTTGTGGCCTTCGCCACCTTCAACAACGTCCGTCCGACGATCTCCGCACCGGCCAGCCTCCGCTCGATTCACCCGGCGCCCCCGACGCAGATCACCTTCCGGGGAGAGACGATCGTCCTCGAGGGTCTCGAGAACCCGCTGCGCGAGCCGGATCTCGAGGAGGCCGCCTTCGAGCTCGGCAAGGAGCTCTACTACCAGAACTGCATGCCGTGCCACGGCGACTACCTGAATGCGGGCGGCCACTACGCCCCCGGCTTCAACCCCACACCGCTCGAGCTGCGCGGCAGCAGCACGATCGCGCAGCTCACCGAGAGCTTTGTTTTCTGGCGGATCGCCAAGGGCGGTCCGGGACTTCCGCGGGAGGGAGGGCCCTGGAATTCGGCGATGCCCGTATGGGAGGATTTCCTAACGGCCGACGAGATCTGGGCGGTCACGCTCTTCCTCTACGACCAGGCGGGGATCGCGCCCCGGACGTGGGAAGAGGAGGGGATCGAGGAATGAGATCCCAGACCCGCCTTCCCGCCGCTGTCGCGGCGCTCCTCGGTCTCTCGGCGCTCCATCCGTCCCCGGCCGGCGCGCAGGATGTCGAGCGCGGCCGGGAGGTCTACGAACAGTGGTGCTCGCAGTGCCACGGATCGGAGGGCGACGGACAGGGGCCGGCGGCCGAGTACATGATCCCGCGGCCGCGCGACTTCACGACGGGGCTCTACCAGATCCGGTCCACGGCGACCGGGGAGCTCCCGACCGACGAGGACATTCTGCGCATCATCAACGAGGGGATGCCCGGAACGACGATGCCGGGATGGGAGGAGGAACTTTCCGGCGCGGACCGCGAGGCGCTCGTCGCCTATATCAAGACCTTCTCGCAGTTCTTCGAGACGCTCGGGGCGCCCGAGCCCCTCGAGTTCCCCGGCGCGCCGGGGGCCTCGGAGGAGCGCATCGCCGAGGGCCGTCTCTTCTACGATTCAATCCAATGCTTCGAGTGCCATGGGGCGGAGGGTCGCGGCGACGGTGAGGCGTCCTCGACGCTACAGGACGACTTAGGAAACCCGATCCGTTCGGCGGACCTCTGGAAGGCCTGGACCTTCAATGGGGGAAGCACCGTCGAGGATATCTACCAGAGGCTCCGCACGGGGCTTGACGGCACCCCGATGCCGAATTTCTCCGATCTCATCGACGCCGGGTTCATGACGGACGACCAGCTCTGGAACCTGGCGCACTATGTGCGGAGTCTCTCCCCGGAGGAGACGCCCACGCCCGAAGAGGTGATCGTCGTGGGACAGGTGGCCCCGGGCGAGCTTCCCGGACAGCTCGCCGACGAGCGTTGGGGGCAGGCAGAGTCCTTCTACGTCCCGCTTGTCGGCCAGATCATTGAGAATCCCCGGTGGTTCGACCCGTCCGTCGACGGCGTCTGGGTGCAGGCACTGCACGACGGGAGCGAGGTGGCATTCCGTCTTACGTGGCACGATCGCTCGAGGAGCCCGGATCCGGGATGGCTCGAGTGGCAGGGCTGGGTCCTCGACGCGATGGCGCCGAGAGAGGGTGAGAATCTTGAGCCCGCGCCACGGCCCGACGGCATCACCGTCCAGTTCCCGCCGACGATTCCGGAGGGGATGGACATGCCGTATTTTCTGATGGGCGACGGATCGAACCCGGTCTACCAGTGGCAGTGGTCGAGCGTGCCGGGCACGGCCGTGAAGGCGGCGGCCCGGGGCCTCGACATCTACGAGCCGTTGGGAGCCGAGGGGCTCACATCGGAGGCGGCGTGGGAAGCGGGGCGCTGGCAGCTCCTCCTTCGCCGGGCTCTGGTTCCGGCGGACCCGGCAAGTGAGCTCCAGTTCGAGATCGGGGTCCCGATCCCGATCGCGTTCTTCGCCTGGGACGGGGACAATTCCGAGGAGGGCGCGCGCGGCTCGGTCAGCTCGTGGTACTTCATTCAGCTCGAGGAGGAGACGCCGCCGTCGACCTACATGGCGCCGCTCGTCGCCTTCCTCTTCACGGGCGGGCTCGGGGTCCTCGTGGTCCGGAGGGCGCAGAGGAGGGACCGTGAGGTCCAGGCGGCCGCCGCAGGGATCGTGTTGCCCCCGGAGCCCCGGCCGCAGATGGCCCGGAACTTCGGTTTCGCCGTCGGCGCCCTCTGGCTTCTCTTTGCCCTCGCGGCTGCAGGAAACTCTGTCGGCGGGTGGGCGGCAGGGCAGACTGATGTGGGCTTCTGGTGGGCGGTGATCACCGGATTCTTGACGATTGCCGCCTCGGTGGCGCTTATTGGCACGGCCCGGCACAGGTATCAGGGGCCCAGGAAGTCTTAGCGGGTAGGAATCGGATCACTCCACTCACCCGGGAGGGGATGAGCATGGCTCGTTATGAGAGGGTTCTCAGAGTGCTGGCTCCGGCGGTCTTGCTGGCTGTCGTGGGCTGCGGCGGCGGTGGCGGCGACGCAGCCGGTGGAGGTGGTGGCGGCGACGCCGCGCCCGCCGAGATGCCGTTCGATGTCGCCACGGCGGGCAATATCACCGGATCCGTCACCTTCGAGGGCACCCCGCCCCCGCCCGAGGTCCTCGACATGACCTCGGAGGCCGACTGCGCCGCCACCTACACGGGGGACCCGGAGGTCTCGTGGGTGGACGTGGGCGGAGGCGGCCTCGCCGATGTCTTCGTCTACGTCAGGGAAGGCCTCGAGGGAATGAGTTTCCCTGTGCCTGGCCAGGCAGTCGTCATCGACCAGCAGGGGTGCCAGTACCGGCCGCTCGTGGCCGGCGTCCAGGTCGGCCAGAGTGTCGCCTTCCGGAACTCCGACGGGCTGCTGCACAACATCAACGCCTCGCCCACGGCGAACAGGCCGTTCAACGTGAGCCAGCCCGTCAACATGGACACGGAACGGGAATTCGCGGCTCCCGAGGTGATGATCCCCATCCAGTGCGATGTGCACGGGTGGATGGCCGGCTACATCGGGGTCGTCACGCACCCCTACCACACGGTTTCGGGCGGCAGCGGCGCCTTCGATCTCAGCCAGCTTCCCCCGGGCGAGTACGTGATCGAGGCGTGGCACGCCCGACTCGGCACGCTGGAGCAGACGGTCACCGTGACGACCGGCCAGACGGCTGAGGTCACCTTCAACTTCACCGACGCGATGCTGTCCTCGGCCGGAACGCCGACCGACGGCCCGCACGATCACCGTACGATGGCACGCGTCGGGGGAGTAGCCGAATGAATTGGTTATTGCCGCCGAGCTATTCGACGTTCGGCCCGGATATCGACCGGATGTACTACATCATCCTAGTGATCACCGGGGTGATCTTCGTCGTGACCGAGGTGCTTCTCGTCTACTTCCTGATCAAGTACCGGAAGCGCGAGGGCCACAAGGCCGAGTACATCGAGGGTAGCACGAAGGCCGAGATCATCTGGACGGCTGTGCCGGCGGTGATCGTGGTCGCTATTGGCCTCATGAGCGCTGGCCTCTGGGCCGACATCAAGGATCCGTCAAGGTTCCCGGCGGGGAGCTACGAACTCATCCTCAACGGCCGGCAGTTCGAGTGGGAGGCCACCTACGCGGGAGCGGACGGAGTCCTTGAGACTGCCGACGACTTCACGCTCCTCAACCAGATCAATGTTCCCGTGGACCGGCCGGTCACGGTGCACTTGCGGGCGGAGGATGTGCTCCACTCCTTCTTCCTCCCCGACATGCGCGTCAAGCAGGATGCGGTCCCCGGGATGTCGATCCCGGTCTGGTTCGAGGCCACCACTCCGGGGGAGTACACGATCGGGTGCGCGGAGCTCTGCGGGCTCGGGCACTACACGATGAACGGGCTTCTCGTCGTGCAGACGGAACCCGAGTTCGAGCAGTGGGAGAGCGAGCAGCAGGTGGCCGCACTCGAGGCGCTCGAGCGTGAGTCGCCCCTCCCGGGTGCAACGGCCTCGGTGCCCGACGCGGCGAACACCGCCCGGACGTCCGGGGGAGCGACGGAGGAATAGCGGTCCGAATCGGGATTTGTCCCCATAACCCATGAAGGGTGTAAGCAGATGAGCGTAAGCGCACCGACGACGGACTTTGACCTGCTGCCGTTTGCGGGAGAACACCACGAGGAACTCCCGTTCATCCGGAAGTACATCTTCTCGACGGACCACAAGGTCATCGCGCGGCAGTTCCTGTTCTTGAGCCTCTTCTTCCTCGTCGTGGGAGGGCTGCTCGCGGCGATGATCCGATGGCAGCTCGGCTTCCCCGGGCAGCCAATGCCCGGCGGCGACGTGCTGCCCGACACGATGGCCCCGGGGGGCATCATCCTCCCCGAGTTCTACAACGCGCTCGTCACGATGCACGCGACGTTCATGATCTTCTTTGCGATCATGCCGCTGCTCGTCGGGGTGTTCGGGAACCTCCTCATCCCCCTCCAGGTCGGGGCGCCGGACATGGCCTTCCCGAGGCTGAACATGGCCTCCTTCTGGCTTGCCGTTCCCGCCGGGGTCCTGATGCTCGCGAGCTTCGCTGTCGAGGGGGGTGCCTCCGGGGCCGGATGGACCGCCTACGCGCCGCTCTCTGCATCGGGGGAGTGGACGGGAGTTTATCTCGGACAGCAGCTCTGGCTCGCCTCCCTCTTCATCCTCGGCTTTTCATCGATCGCAGGCTCGGTGAACTACGTCACGACGGTAATCAACATGCGGGCTCCGGGGCTCACCTGGCTCCGGCTCCCGCTGGCGACGTGGGCGCTGTTCATCACGGCATGGCTGATCCTGCTGGCGATGCCGATCCTGGCCGGGGCCCTGATCATGCTCCTCTTCGACCAGACGATCGGCACCGCGTTCTTCCGCCCGGAAGTGGGGGGAGAGCCACTGCTCTGGCAGCACCTCTTCTGGTACTTCGGCCATCCGGAGGTCTACATCCTGATCGTGCCGGCCATGGGGATCGCCTCGGAGGTGGTTTCCAACGGTTCGCGCAAGCCCGTGTTCGGCTACCACTCCATGGTGCTCGCCATCTGCGGGATCGCGTTCCTCGGGTGGATCGTCTGGGGGCACCACATGTTCATGAGCGGGATGAACCCGATGCTCGGAACGACCTTCATGGTCACGACGATGCTCATCGCGGTGCCCTCCGCCATCAAGGTGTTCAACTGGCTAGGGACGATGTGGAAGGGGAATATCCATCTCCACACCCCCTTCCTGCACGGTGCCGGTTTCGTCTCCCTCTTTATCATCGGAGGACTGTCGGGGGTGTTCATGGCGGCGACGCCGGTCGACATCCAGATCCACGACACCTACTTCATCGTAGCACATATTCACTACGTACTCTTCGGCGGAAGCTTGCTGGCGATTTTTGCCGGCATAACGTTCTGGTATCCCAAGTTTTTCGGGCGGATCATGAACGAGTTTTGGGGGAAGGTGCACTTCGTGCTGACCTTCATTCTCTACAACGTCGTCTTCTTCCCGATGCACTCGCTCGGCGTGCAGGGAATGATGCGGCGGCTGTACGATCCGTACCAGTATGAAATCTTCGCCGACATGCTCCCGCTCAACCGCTTCATCTCGATCGCGCTGTTTGCGCTGGTCGTGGTGCAGGTGATCTTCGCACTGAATTTCATTCTCTCGCTCCGTAGCGAGAAGGTGGGCCCGAACCCGTGGAAGGCGAACTCGCTCGAGTGGGCGGTCCCGTCGCCGCCGCCGCACGGGAACTTCCAGCACATGCCGGTTGTCTACCGCGGACCGTACGAGTACAGCCTGCCGGGCGCCGAGGAGGACTACATCCTCCAGACGGAGCCCGATGAGGAAGCGGAGCCCGCCGAACGCTCAGTCGAACCCGCAACACGCTAGGGAGCAGGCAGATGGAGAGTCATGCAGCAGCGGTCGGTCTCCCCGGGCGCCAGCCGGAGATCGCTCTGGAGGGCGTCTACACGAAGAAGCTCGGGATGTGGATCTTCCTCCTCTCGGAGGTGATGTTCTTCACGTCACTCATCGGGGCGTACGTCATTCTGCGGTTCGCGAATCCGGAGCACTTCGCGTCGCCGGGCGAGGTGTTGAACGTCCCGCTCACGGCGATCAACACCTTTGTCCTCATCTGTTCTTCGGTGTCCATGGTGAAGGCGTTTGCGGCCCTCCAGAACGGGGACCAGAAGGGACTTCAGCTCTGGCTATTGGTCACGATCGTACTTGGGTCGGCCTTCGTCGGCGTGCAGATCTACGAGTACATCCAGCTTGCCGCGCACGAGGGGTTCGTGCCGTCTGCCGATTTGTACGCTGCACATGGCGGGCCGCTCTACGGATCGACCTTCTATGTCATGACCGGCTTTCACGGCACGCACGTGACGCTCGGCGTGCTCGCGCTCATATTCGTCCTGATGCAGGCGCGAAAAGGTGCATACACCCCGCAGAATCTGGGCGGAGTCGAGATCGTCGGCCTGTACTGGCACTTCGTTGACCTCGTATGGATCGTGCTATTCACGATCGTATACCTCATCTGAGGGGAGACGGCAATGAGCCTCGACAAGCACACCCACCCCCCGTACATGACGATCTGGGCCGTTCTCGCGGTGCTGATGTTCGGCAAGGTGGCCGTGGGCCTCTCCGACCTGCCACAGGCAGTCGCAGTTTCGATTCTGGTGGTGATCTCCCTCCTGAGCGCCGGTCTGGTCGCGCTCTACTACATGCACCTCCGCTTCGAGACGAAGCTCCTCTGGGCACTGGCGTTCCTGCCCTTCCCGCTCGTGGCGATCCTGATCCTCACGGTGATCCAGGAGTGGTGATCCGCGGCGGGCGCCGCTGAGGCAGGGGACGGGGCGCCGCACAGGCGCCGTCCCCTGCACAAGGCACGCAGGTCCGGATGGGTCCGAACGAACCTCTGACGCTCGGGATGTTCTGGGGAGGGCTGCTCGTGGCAGCCGTCCCCATTCTTTTTACCCTGGGTGTCTGCCTCTATCTCCTCCGGCGCCGCCGGGCCGCGCGATCTGACGACTCCGTAAGGGGTTCGCGGCCCGAGTAGCACCCCCGCAATCCATCACCCTCTCCGCCTGCTTGGGCGGGACATCTCCTCTCCGAGGGGTTCTGGCACAGGGGACGGAGGTGGAGAGCGATGCCGGCCGGGAGATCGAGGACGATCGGCGCGGCCGGGCTTGTCCGGTTTCGCCATGCGGTGAGACCGCCGCGGTCCGCGCCAGATTCCGCTGAGCGCATGATGCAGCCCTTCCCCGCAGTCAGAGAGCGAAGCCTCGACTAGCGGCGTCTCATCGCTGCCGCGGATCGTCCGGAAAAAGCCGTCGAAAGCGTGTCTCCGGACGCCGGCGGCGACCAGAGCGTGCTAGGCGGAGAGCCGGTCCTCCTCGACCGATCCCAGCGTGTTGACGATGTCGGCGAGCAGGTCGAGAACGGGCCCCGCGTCCAGAAGGGGATCGTTTACCTTAACGCTCGCCAGCGCCGGGTCCTTGTACTGTTTGACAAGCGGATGGTAGGGGTTTTCCGGGTAGGCGCGAGGACTCAGGTAGAGCGTGTCGATGGCGGCAAGGTCGAGCAGACTGAGTCCTCGCGCGTGCCGGCCGAGGAGTACGAGATCGTGTTCAATGAGGTTGTGGCCGACGAGTCAGGTTGCTCCGTCGGCAGACTCCTCGAGTGCGGCAAGGGCCTGGCGAAGCCCGCAGCTTTCTTTTCGCCGGGTGCATCGGGTCGCGACGTCGGTGCGTATTGCCCCGATCGCATTGATGCTGTCCCTCCCCTCGAGGTCGACCGACAGAAGGCCGGCGAAGCCGTGATCCGCGAGGCGCTTCCGTACCTTCCTCGTGTCTGACCAGCGAGCCGTTTCCGTCGGTGGCGTAGACCTGCCTGGAGCGGTCGCCCGATTACCCTCCGTGGAATGGGCCCACTATAGGGGACGCATGGATCGGTGGGAGAACGGCCCTCCCGGAGTTGTTGCGCAGAGGGGGATCCTCGGTTGCTGTCCGGTTTCCGATGCACGGCGGCTGCTCTCCGGCCGCGGGAGTTCCGAGCGGTGGTCGTTCCCGTGAAGGTGGTGGACTCGGTATCGGCGTGGCGGACGATCCACACGGTGCGAGGCGGCTCGGCTACCGCAGGAGGGCGGGCGGCGGCATCTCTCCGCCAAACTGGATGGCCGCGGCCGGGTTTTCTGGAGCGCTACGGGTCCTCGGCATCCCCCCCGGGGCGGAAACCGAGGAAGCGGTTTAGCCGGACAAGATAGTAGATGAGCCCGAAGCCAAGGAGGATGAAGACGACCGCGATTAGGGAAATGCCGCCTTCTGCGCCGCTTCGCAGTGCGGCCAGTTCCCACGCCCCATAGCCGAAGCAGAAGACGATCGCGGCTGCGATCAGGCCCCGGTGAAAGGGAATGAGGGAGAGGCCCATGCGAAATGCTCAGCCGCCGCGGTGATCGGCGCAGCTGCCGGCTGGCCCGATGATCCTCCACGCAGTCGGGAGGAGTGCCGTCGCGAGTGCGGCCTTCACAAGGTCGCCAACGATGAACGGGAAGAGCCCTGCCTCAACCACCTCTCCGGGTCCCACGAAGAGTCCGAGCCAGGGGAGTGCCACCGCGTAGATCGACGCGTTGCCGGCAAGCATGGCCAGAAATGCCGTCGAGGGGGTCCGGTCCCACCGCTTCTCCGCGAGCCGCCCCACGACCCAGGCCGCGAGCGGGGCACTCCAGAGGTAACCGGCCGTCGGACCGAGGAGCCAGGCCACGCCAGCCCCGCCCCCCGCGAACACAGGGAGGCCCGCTGCCCCCTGGGCGAGGTAGAGTGTGAGTGCTGCGGCGCCCCGACGGCTGCCGAGTGCCGCGCCGACCAGTAGGACACCCAGCGTGAGCCCGGTCACGGGGACAGGCGTGAAGGGCAGCACGTAGGCGAGGCGCGCGAGGGCCGCCACCACGAGGCTCCCTGCCACGATCTGGGCTGCCGGAACCGTCCATGAGAGCGGTCTGGCCGGCATCCGCCGCGGAGAGAGTGCATCTGCCAGAGTAATCACCGTCTTCGCGCCTCCCTAACAAACAGGAGATGAGCCCCTGAGATCGCTGGAGCGGTCTACCCTACGAATAGGGACGACCCGGGACAAGGGCACCGGCCGGGCCTCTCACATGTGGCGGCGAGGTTTTGCTAGCGCGGCGAGATGCCTGCTGCGTCCAGCGCTTCCTCAATGCGGGCTGACAGTCCCGGATTGTCAGACGCAATCCGGGCCAGCCGGTCGCGCAGCCGGTCGCGGTCTGCTTGGCTGCCCGCTCCCTGCCCTGCCGAGAGTACCTGGGCCACTGCGCTCAGACAGTCCGCCTCGTAGACGACAGTGCCGCATGCTGCATTCAGTTCCGCTAGGGCGGTGGCCAGCTCGCCGGCTGTATTCCCTCCTCCTTCGAACCGTTCATGAGCTGCCTGGATCTCCGCATCCGCGCCGCGCCGGATATTGGCCGCCTCCGTCCCGCCTTGGAAGCAGGTAAACGCGGGCCGGACGCCCATCCAGCGAAGAGGCCCACAGGCGATTTTGCCGGCTTGGAGCGCGGCATCGGCCACCGCGTCCACGAGCATCTCGTACTCCGGGTCCCCCTCGGAGTAGCCCGAGAAGTTCCCGAGATCGCCTGAGGCAGCAAAGAGTCCGTCCACACCCGGAACGCCCGCAATCTCAGCCGCGTTCTGGACCCCTTCCAGTGTCTCGATCATCAGGATGAGCACGACATTCTCGTTCCAGGTAGCGCGGTAGCTGCCCGGAACCTGGCCCCACATCCCGGCCCCGAAAGCCTGGCCTCCGCCGTTGCTCCGGCGCCCCATCGGGGGGAAGTAGGTCCAGTCAACGGCCCGCCTTGCCTCTTCCAAGCTGTCGACCGTCGGAATGATCACCACCAGCGCACCCATGTCCGTCGGCTTCTGGACGTTCTCCTCCCCCTCGTGTGGGATCCGAACCCCCGGTACGGCCCCGCCGGGGCAGGTGGCCCACATCCGCGCCACCTGCTCCCAACTGATGGCCTCGTGCTGCATCTCGATCCAGGTGAAGTCGTAGCCGGCGTCCGCCGTGGCGCAGTAGGTCCTCGCATCGGTGGCCCGGACCGTGCCTCCGATCACGGGTTCGCCGTTACGGATCTTCTGCATGACCGGGTTCCAGATCGGGACCTCTCCCTCGATGTCGAACCGCGGACCGTACTCCCACTGCGAAGGATCGAAGTCCATCACCCCCTGGGCGTGAACCAGTCCCGGAACCACTCCGATCAGCGTCACCGCAATCAGTCCTCTCATCTCCATCATCCTCGTGTTGAGTTCTCCGCGTCCTGTTCGGCGCGGGACCTAAGGTAGCAGTGGCGGTTCGAGATCCATCCGGTATGCGCCGCCCGGGTCGTTGCGGGTATGGAAGTCCATGTACAGGCGCCCCTCACGGAGAAAGCGGAGTTCACGGCCTGTGAGAACGGTTTCGCCGGCCAGCTCCCCGCCTGCACTTACAAGCGAACGGATCACCGGGCCCGTTTCCATCCCTTCGCCGCCGCGGTGCAGGGCGACCTGCAGGATATCGGCCGGCGCGATGCCGTCGGGTCCAAGCGTGTACCGGAGCGTGCGGGTCGTCGGGTCGAAGAGGACCATCCCGGCCCCGTCGACGCCTCCCTCGGGAGGGTAGAGCTGGACGGGCTCTGGCGGGCGGATGAGACTCGGGGTGAAATCGGGCGCCTGCCTGTGGCCCGTGGCCTGCTCGAACGCGTACGCCATCGCGATCAGCTCCGGCTCGCCGAACGCCGGTCCCAGGAGTTCGAGGCCGACGGGCATCTCGTCGTCGGCGTAGCCGGCCGGGACCGAAATCGCCGGCAGCCCCGAGACGGCGCTGATCGCGCACGAGCTGCCAGGCTGCGGATCGCCGACGGGGCGGGCCGTCTGGCGGATCGTCGGATAGAGGAGTGCATCGAGACCGTTCTCCTCCATGAGAGCCGCGATCGTCGCCCGGGCCGTGTCCCTACGCTCGAGGCGGGTCCGGTACTCCTCAGTGTCCAGGCTCTCCACCCCAAGGGAATTCCTGAGGCCGCCCTCCACGATCTCGTGATACGCGCCGGTTGCGACGAGCTCCTCCAGGGAGCGGACGGGAGCGCCGGGGGTCCCTGCGAGGTAGGCATCCAGGTCGAACTTGAATTCCTGGCCGATCACTGACGCGTCGGCGACAACCTCGGTCAGGTCGGGCTCCTCGATGTCGAGGAACTCCGCGCCGAGCCCGCGCATCGTCTCGATGGCCGCTTCGATCACTTCCCGCACCGGCTGTTCCGCGTCGCTCTCGCCCATCAGCGCGAGGACCACCCCGATCCGGGCCCCGTCCAGAGCGTTGCCGTCGAGGTATGCCGTGTAGGTCTCCGGGATCCGCCCTTCCGAGAGCTCGGTCACGGGATCGGACGGATCGGGCCCCACGGTCGCGTCCAGGACGAGTGCCAGGTCTTCAACGGACCTCGCAAGTGGCCCGCCGATGTCCTGGGTCCGGGAGAGGGGGATGATCCCGTCCCCGCTCGCGAGCCCCCGCGTCCCCCGCAGCCCGACAAGGGCGTGGTGTGCCGAAGGGATCCGGATCGACCCGCATGTGTCGCTTCCCATTCCGACCGCCGCGAAGCTGGCGGCGACGGCCGCCCCCGTTCCACCGCTCGATCCGCCGGGATTCCGCGTGGGGTCGTACGGATTGCGGGTCTGCCCCGTCAGCGAGCCGACCGTCGTGATCCCGCGGGCAAGCTCGTGCATGTTCGTCTTCCCGAGGATCACGACTCCAGCCTCCCGCAGACGCCGCACCTGGAAGGCGTCGTCCGGCGGGATCGAGGCCGCGAGCGCCACGACCCCGGCTGTAGTCGGCATGTCGTGCGTGTCGTAGTTGTCCTTGAGAAGTACGGGGATCCCGTGAAGGGGACTCCGGACCGTGCCGGATGCCCGCTCGGCGTCGAGCGCAGCAGCGTCCTCGCGCACCCGCGGATTCAGCGTCACGATCGCGTTGAGGGCCGGTCCCCGCAGGTCGTAGGCTTCGATCCTCGCGAGATACTGTTCCACGAGTTCCTGCGATGTGACCGTCCCCGCCTCGAGTGCCAGGTTGAGTTCGGCGATGGATTTCTCCATCACATCGAAGCCGGCTGCCGCGCTCTCCGGACTGGGCCCGCAGCCGATCGCGGCGCCCGCGAGGGCACATGCGGCAAGGAGCCACGCGACAGCTGTCGCGCGGAACGTGTGGCCGGAAACACCGTGGCGGGTGTGCCTCGGTCCTTCTGCTGAGATTCTGGCGCTGGCCTCCGTGTCCGCTCTCTCCATTCCTCGTCCCGTTGGACTTTCCATCGAGGGCGACCTCCGGGGAGGGGGTGGCCGGTCCTTCCGGGGCCTGGGCAGGGGTCGAGTGGCCGCGCCGCGGACAGGCACCGGCCATACGGGCTGGAGGCTACCGCTCCCGTCTACCGCTCCGACCCGCGCTCCTGGCTGCCCGCCGCGTCAACGACCGTTCGGGCTTGCCCGTCAGTGCGTCATCGCCCACAGCGCCACGTTCACACCGATCGCGTACGCGTCGGGCGAGAACCGATAGAAGAACTCGGCGTCCTCCCCCTCCCTCTCCCATCCATCCGAGATGTCGGTGTTGTGCGTGATAAGGACGAGAATCCGGCCGGTGTCGTCCAGTATCGCGCGCATGTGGGGAGTAGCGCTGTCCGCGCCGAGTTCCGAGGTGCTCCCGCCCATGCGTCTCCAAGAGTTGATAGACGGGATTTGCGGCACTTCCGGCACGTCATAGACGATGTCGAACAGCGGATGGTCGAGTGGCAGGTCGATGATCTCGAACTCCGGAATGACCCGGCGGATCTGGCGCGCGAAGTGGTCCCAGCCCCTCGAGCCCCAGAAGTCGTCGGCCCAGAGAAATCCCCCCTTCATCAGGAAAGTCCTCATGGCCTCCACCTCGTCGTCATCGAAACCCAGCTCGCCGACATCGGTCGCCATGAGGAAGGGGCACTCGTAGGCTTCCGGATCGGTGATCCGCACGATGGCGAATCCGGGTTCCCCGTGCGACCAGCTGGAGACAGGTGTCGGGGTGAGCTGGCCGAGCCGGGTCGGGAGGTTCCTGTCCGCCTGCGGGTAGTCCGTATCCCACCCGCCGCCCGAGCCGTCCCGTCGGACCGATGGGTAAGCCAGCCGGCAGAACGTGAATCCGCCGGGCTGGTCCGGGAGTCCGTGGCCGAGCTGCACACCGGTATATCGCCGGTAGTACCGCTGCGCGTCGAGCGGTCCCGGACCGGCAAGCACCAGTCCCAAGGCCGCCACGAGGACCACGCGTCGCGTCATGGGGAAAACTGGTCTCACGGGTGGCCGGAGCAGGAGGAAGATCTACACCCTCAGGATCACCCGAAGCTACGCCGTGCCGCCTCGCGGCGACAGATGCCGGTCGGGATCGAGGTTTGCGCCCGCCGCCGCGTGCGCGATCCACGCGAGGCCAATCTCTGGAGGCTGGCTGTTGTGGGCGCCAGCGGGGTGTCCTAGTCTTCGGCTGTTCCGCAGTATCGCGGGTTTCCGGCACCTGGGGCCGCTCCGTCCGCGGCGGACCGAGGGCGGAACCTAAGCAAGCGTCTCGCCGAGACGGCCGGTGGTCGGCGGACGCTCTTCCGGATGTGCACGCGTGATCGAGGCGAGCCTCCCGCTTCTCCAGAGATGGATCGGTTACGTGAGCGTCCTGGGCTTGCTCGGCGTGGCTGCCTGGATTGCCTGGGTGCGCCGCGCGGCACCATCGCGCCTTCGGGCCGGCCTTTCCCCCGAAGACACCGGGTCGGCCATCGCGGCGCTGACCGGCCGTGTGGAGCGGATCGGACTTGGAGCTGCCCTCGGACTCGTCCTCGCGTGGGCCCTGGCGTTCGTCGTACAGGTGGCCGCGTTTAGGGACCCCTTCGTTCCTCTGCGGGAGGATGTCGCGTTTCTCCTCTGGAACACGTCGTGGGGCATCGCCTGGTTGGTCCAGGGGAGTGTGGGCGTTGTGTTGCTGCTGGTCTTCCTCCGGCTCGTCCGGTCGCGTCGGCACGCGGGCCGGAAGACCGGCGAGACAACCGGCGAGTCCGGGAGAATGAGCGCCGGATGGAGATCCGTGGCGGCCCTGGTGCTCCTTCTCCCCCTGACGCAGGCACTATCGGGTCATGCGATGGGCGAGACCGGCCTCATCCGTGTCGTCGCGGTGGGAGCGGACGCAATGCATGGGCTCGCCGCCGGCATCTGGATTGGCTCGCTCGCAGTCATCCTGCTCGCCCATTGGCCGGCGCCCGTGAACCGCCCGCTCCTCACGGCCCAGTTCAGGGCATTCTCGCCTCTCGCGGTCCTCGGCGTCGCCCTTCTCGTCGGGGCCGGGGGCGTCCTCTCGGTCATTCACCTCCAGGCCCTACCCGACCTCTGGCATACGGTCTACGGCCGTACCCTCCTCGCGAAGGTGACCGTCGCCGTTGGCGCCCTCGCGCTCGGCTACCGCAACTGGCGCAAGGGGCTCCCGCGCATCGAGGAGACTGCTGGGGAAACGGAGCGGGTGCGGGTCCGCGCTGCGATCGAGGTGGTGGCGGCACTGACCGTCCTCGGTCTCACCGCCTTCCTTACAGCTCTGCCGACGCCCGAATGAGCGACAGGGGGGTACGGGCTACCGCTCGAACTCGACCGAGAACTGCACAGTCCTTCCGTCGCTCGGCCATACGCCCGGACCCGGGTAGAACTGCGGCCGTTTTGTGAAGTACTGCTTGTCCAGCACGTTGTTGATGCCGGCCCGTATCCGGAGCCAGTCCCTCGCCCGGATCGCCGCGTTCAGGTCCACGACCGTGTACGCGGGTACGATCCCGACGGCGCCGTTCGGAGAGGGCGTCCGGGTGTTCAGGGCATCGGCGAAGGAATCGCTCACGTAACTGACCAGGAGGTTTGCCGAGAGGCGTTCCTGGTCGAGGGCGAGTCCGGAGCGGCTGATCCAGCGGGGCACGCTCTCGATCCGGTTCCCGGCGATCGTGACGTTCCTCCCGCCGGACGCGACCGTACCGCTCAGGTACCTTCCATCGAAATACGACGTAGCGGTGTGGATACGGAGGAAGGTGCCGCCGCCCTGGTAGAGGAGTCCCTCGAGGGAGGCTTCGACTCCCCGCGTCCGGCTTGAGCCCACATTCGTGCGGTAGAGGAGCGGGCCCCCGTCGGGCCGCGTCCTGAGGATCGTGCCAAACCGGTCGTTGACGCGCACCTCGAAGACGTTGACGTCGTATATGATGCGGGCTCCGGTAGATCCGCGGATGCCGGCCTCGACCGTCCACCCTCGCGAGTCGTCGAGTTCCGGGTCCGTCAGCTCGAGTTCGTTCCCCGGGAGGACATCCTTCATGATCTGCGGCCGGTATGCCTCGCTCCATCCTCCGTAGAGCTCCGTCCAGATCGAGGGCCGGTACGAGGTCCGGATCCCGAGGAGCGGATACCTGTGGTCGATCTGCCGCGGCGTCTCCTCGGGGTCGTAGTAGGCGAGCTGTCCGACCAGTCGGGTGCGCCCCAGCTCGAGCCGGGCTCCGGGGACGATCGACCACGTCGGAGTGATCCGGATCAGGTCTTCGAGGTAGAGAGCCCCGTTCGCCGTCTTGTAGTGGACATCCCTTGCGAAAGCGCCGTCCTCGACGGTGAGGTCGTAGTCATCGCCCCGCGTGCCGACCCCCTGCTGCCGCCGGTGCATGTCGTTGTCGGAGGCGGAGAGGCCGACGGCGAGAACCTGGTCCACGGAACCTGCCCGCCACGGACGGACGAGTCTCAGCTCGGTGGTGTAGCTCTGGTAGCGGTCGATGTCCACCTGCCTCGCCGCATGCCCGTCCGACTCCGCATCCGCGGCGTCCGGGCGGTCTGCGAGGCCGATGAACTGCACGCTGCTGCGCGGCCCCAGCACGGCCGATACCCGGGCCATGAACTCGGTGCCGTCGCGGCCTTCCCACTCGAGCGAGAGCGCCGGGACAGTAATGTCCGGGTTGTAGTAGTTCCGCGTCCGGGTCGCCTGCGTGGGGTCGGACCGGAACATGGCGTCGGTGAGTGGGCCGGGCAGGCGGTGGAGATAGGTGGAGTGCCCCACTTGGCCCCGGAGCCGGAGCGTGGGCGAGAGGGCCACCGAGCCCGCGAGGTACTGGGCCGAGGACTCCGAGCGCGCGTTGGCGCGGTAGCCGTCCGAGACGCGCTCGTTCATGTAGCCGAAGAAGGTGACGGGCCCCGCCTCGCCGCCGACCGCGTTGTAGGTGCTCCGTAGCCCGAAGGATCCGAGGGTGCTGATGCTCTCGAACCCGAGTTCCCCATCCGGATCCGGGCCCTTGGTCACGTAGTTGACGAGTCCGCCGAACTGCGAGCCGTACTGGAGTGCCGCCGTGCCGCGCACCAGTTCGATCGATTCGATGGCCTCCATGGGCGGGCTGTAGTGACTGGCCGGGTAGCCGTACATGTCCGAGTTCAGGAGGACCCCGTCCTGCCGGACGTTCAACTCCCACGAGCGGTGGGCGTCCAGGCCGCGGGTCGAGACGCTCATCTGGTTGCCGGAGCCGTCCATGTCGTATACGAAGGCGCCCGGCACCCGGGAAAACACCTGGCGGCCCGTCTTCTCGGCGAGATTAGCCGGCAGGTCGGCGAGCTCCACGATCGTCGTCTTCGTGCCGGCGAGAACCATGGTTCCGAGAACGTCCGGCGCTGCGTGCGCCGCGCCGGGAAGCCTGGATGCGCTGGCTAGCACCTCCTCGAGGGCGATCGCCTCAGGTTGGAGCGAGACGACGAGCCCGCCGCTGGCCAGTTCGTCGACAGGATGTTCGGTTTCGGATGCCCGGTAGCCGATGGCCCGTACGAGCAGCTCAACCATGCCGGTCCAGCGGCCGGTGAGACTGAACCCGCCGTCGGCGTCCGTGATGACTCCGGCCACCTCCCCGTTCGTGCTTACCGTGGCGCCCGAAACGGGATTGCCATCGATGTCAACGACGCGGCCCCTGAGCACGGTCTGCTCCTGGGCACCGAGGGTGACGGCAAAGGACAGCAGGAACGGCAGCAACGGGATCGCTCGACGCATCGCCCTTCTTTCCAGGGGTGACCGTACACTGATTCTGCGGTTCGGCGGGGCCAGGGGAGACGGGCGGCCCCCGACTGCGATGCTGCCGGTTCCCAGCATGGCGTCGCAGCCGGGCTCGCCTGGCAAGCCCCGGTTCCCCGCATGCGCCCGACAGGATTCGAACCTGTGACCTTCGGCTCCGGAGGCCGACGCTCTATCCAGCTGAGCTACGGGCGCGTTGTCTGGTGCGGAGAATTTAGCACCGCCGCCGAAACCCCGCATAGTCCCGGCCGGACGTCTGGGCCCGGGACAGCCTCTGACCGCCGATCCGTGGCCAGCTTCGGGAAAGTAGTGGGTCTCTCTCCGCGGCCCCGTCGCCGCCACGTACCGTCGATGGCCGCTCGTCCGGCCACAATGCCAGCATTCCGGGGGCGGCCCGATTGCCGGGAACGTGCGAATAAGCCGAGTTCTGTCCCGGCGCAGCCGGGGAGGATCATTTCTCTCGGGTCCGCATTGCTGAGGACCTCTAGCAGCCTACCCGGGACTCGATGGAGCGGGCCGCTCCTCGTCCCTGCTTGGCCTTGCTCCAGGTGGGGTTTGCCGTGCGACTCCCGTTGCCGGAAGCCCGGTGCGCTCTTACCGCACCGTTTCACCCTTGCCTGTGCACTCCTTGCGGAGGCCATCGGCGGTCTGTTCTCTGTGGCACTTTCCGTCGGCTCGCGCCGCCCGGGCGTTACCCGGCACCCTGCCCTGCGGAGCTCGGACTTTCCTCCGACGGAGGCTCGCGCCCGCCGCCGGCGATCCTCACTCGCACGTTCCCGGATCGGGGTCCATACCTCACCCTAGAGTCTAGGACGGGATCGGTGCGGGGTCCATAGACACTCTCGGCCAACGACGAGTGACGCTCGGTGAGCGGTCGGTTTCCGGCAAGCCAGAGGTGAGTCTGAGCAACCGGGTGCCGCGACGGCTTGTGCGCCGCGGCACCCGTGACGGCGGCCCCTTTGCGGCCCGGGGTCCTCAGAATACGTAGCTCACATCCACGTACAGGACGCGTCCAGGTTCGGGAATCTGCGCGCCGCTGTAGGGATTCTTCGAGTTCAGGTGGTTGATGACCTCCTCGTCGAAGAGGTTGTCGACGCCAACCCGCAGGTTGATTCCCCTCACGGGTGCGATTCCGGCCCGCAGGTCGATCGTTGTGTATCCGTCCGTCTCCAACTCCTGGAGCGTTGCTGCGACGCGGCTTTGCCCGGCGACCAGGTTGGCCGTTCCCTCAAGGAAGTACATCCCGGCGACATCCTCATAGCGGAGGCCGGCGTGGTTGGTGATGGGAGCCAGACCGAAGGCGGGTTCCGTCACTTCCGCGCCGGAGACAGCCGGAAAAAGCGTCTGTTCACCCCAGAGATACGATGTACCGATCTCACCGGTGAGGGTGTTGGTCAGCCCCAGCCTGATGTCTGCCTCGCCACCGAAGAAGTTCGCGTTGCCGTTGACATATCGGTACACGACGGGAGGGAAGATCGGAAGTGGGAGCCGCTTGTCCTCTTCCGTCCGTTCGAAGGTGATGTAGTCGCTGACTCTGCGCCCAAAGAGGTTCAGGTGGTAGCCGACCTGCGCATAGCTGCCCTCGAGCCAGATGTCCGCCTGCGTGCTTCTCTCGGGTCGGAGACCGGGGTTGCCCATGAATTCCGCCGCCGTCTGCGACTTCGTTGCGGAGAGGTGGTCGGAATAACGTTCTGTCGCGTCCGCGGTCCTTACAGCCGAGCCCAAACCCACCGAGAGCGCCCAGTTCGCATTCAGGACGAAACTGGCTGTGGTGGCCGCGCTCACATTTGTCTCGGTGCGCGCGAGCTCGTCCGATCCGTCGACCCTCTGGAGGAACTCAAGAAACTCGGAATCGGGACTTGCGGCGTCGGCCGACACGCGGTCCAGGCGGAGCGTGCCCGTCAGCCGGATCCCGGAAGCCAGGTTGCGGGCCAGGCGGCCGTAGAGCCCGACATCGGTGATCGTCGCATCCGGCCAGAGCCGGTTATCGAAGAGCACCATGCCAACCGGAGGCATCGCCATCATGGCGGGCTCCTCTGTCAGGCGTGCGATCGTCCGCCGGGCGTCCCGCACCGCGCTGTAGACATCGCCGCCGATGCTGGCCGTCCACGGGCCGCGCGCCAGTTCGAACGCGGCTCGCCCGCCCCGGACCTGGATCTCGGAATCCACGCGGATGTCGAGGCCGAACGGAGGCATGCGCGACCCCATCGGGACGGAGTTCCGTGTGGGCTTTCCTTCATTGTGCATGCCGTGGCTGACAGCGTTGTAGTACGCCGAGATCTCGAGACTCCGCAGAAGCCCTTCGTTCCGGGTCGTCTCGAACCCGGCCGCAAGATTGCTTGCGTGGAAGAAGTCTGCGGTAAGGAGACGTCCGGGGTAGTCGACCGGACCCTGGTCCTGGTATCCACCGGAGAAGGTCAGGAGAGAATTGTCGCCGACATCGACGCCGATCTTTCCCCGTCCCGCGGAGGAGCGGAAGTCGCCCGGTACAGTCCCCAACACGGGGCCTCCGGGCTCGTAGTCGCTCCCGTTCCTCCATACCCCATGCGTCCATAGGGAGATGGGTCCGCGCCTCCCGGCGAGCGTACCCGCGACTTCCGAGGCCTCGATGTTCGTGTCGTAGCCGGTGGCGAAGCTGCCGTGCAGGGTCTCGTCGCCCCGCCGCGGCAGGTTGGCCGACACCACCCGGATCGCGCTCAGGTTTCCGGCTCCCCAGGTCAGGGCATAGGGTCCGGTCACGACCTCGATCGACTCAACGGAACTGGGATCCAGGTGGGTGAGCGGCGAGTCCATCCGGGCCGGTCCTGCGGGAAAGAGCCGGGCCCCGTCCAGGTATGTACCGATCTCAGTCTCCCGGAGCCCCCGCACAACCGGGTCCAGACCGAGGGGTCCACGCCGCACAGCGTCGACTCCAGCCAGATTCCGGAGGAGCTGGCCGGAATCCTTCGGGTTCGACTCCCGGATCTCGCGGCTTGCAAGGTCAACATGGGGCTGGAGGTCGGGCATGAGCACCGACACCTGGATCCCGCCGAGCTCGATGGGTCGCACGTCCAGCTCGAAGTCGATGCCGGATGCACCCGACGGGGAAATGGTCAGGGTTCGGGTGGCGGTCCGGTACCCGAGTGCATGTACCTCGATCGTGTGCTCACCAGCCGGGACTTCCGGAATCGAGTATTCCCCGCCTGGCCCCGTGAGTGTGCCCTGCGCGGTCTGGTGGAAGTGAACCGAGGCATTTGGAATCGGGTTCCCCGTCTCGCTCTCGAGCACTCGTCCTGTCACCGCCGCCTGGCCGAAGGCTGCTGCGGGGCTCGCGGCGAGGAGGATGGCCGCGGCCAAGGCCCGGAATGAACGCATCTGAGCGGGGTGGGACCCATCGTTCGGTCTTCTGCGGATTCGATTTCTGGCTTCGTTAAACATGCTAGCTCCTTGACAGGTGCTTCCCACGCGGTCGGTGGGACAGCATCTGGGATCTCTTGTTTTGTCTTCGTTGCTCCGGCTGCCGTGTCGCGGGGGCTGAAATGCCGGCGAGGCATCGCCCGGTTTTCGCGCGCGTCCGGGAAGGCGCCCACCCCGACTTGGCGGGCGTGCAGGGGCGACGCCGTACCCCGGTCCCTTCGGCAGGGCATCGTCACCAGGCGCCTGCGCGCGGGCCGAGATGTCAGCCGCACGCGCCCGGCGGCCCCTCCTCCCGTCGGGGCGGAGGCCAGATCCCCGGGGTTATCGCATCCCATGGGAGGCCGCGCGTTCACGCCGGTGCCGCGATTCGCACTCCGGAGTTCGCTACTCAGTCACCACCGCAAACCCGAAGTCTCCGTTTACCGGGTGGTTGTCCTGTGCCAGCGCGCGCCAGTGGACCGTATAGGTGCCGGCGGCAAGTGCGCCCTCCAACCGGATGAAGACCACGCTGGGGTCGTCGGAGTCGGCTTCTGCCGCCGTCGCCTCCATCAGGTGGTCGCGTGCGTCGACGACGCGGATCGAGGTGCCGGCGAGCTGCGGGGGCTGCGAGAAGAAGAGGCGCACCTCCTCGAGTCGGTGTCCCACCGATGCATCGGCTTCCGGGACCGATTGCTCGAGCGCCAAGTGCGGATCGGAGGACAACTGCGCGCCCAGAGCGTGTCCGAGATTGAGGACGACGGTGGTCGCAACGCCGATGGCAAATGCAACGCTCATCTGCCGGCGGAGTGTTCTATGAAACATCTGGTTTCTCCATGTCATGCGGCTCGCGGCAGTCGTTCGCCGGACCGCAATATCCCGAGCGTCCCGACTGTCCGGTGACAGCCGGAGGGGAGAGGCAAACTCTGTCGGGATCACCCGTTGCCGGATCGCTCTCGGGAGCGCTCCGGCTGGCGAACCGGGTCGGTCTAGCGCGACGGCGGTCCGTTGGCGGGCGGAATGGAGTAGCGCACGGGCGCGCGCCGCGGTGCCGCGAGGGGCACCCATGGCTGGGCGTACGGCTTCGAGGGGGCGAGAACCTGCTCGGTGCTGTCTTCGCCGGTACCGGGCGGGTCGTCGAAAGTTCTGGCCTCGGTGCAGGCGAGGCCGCAGTCACACCCGGGGAGCTCCGCGCCGGAGCCGGATTCCTCGTGTCCCGGGCCGTGAGCGTCGAAGACCGTGCTGTGGTGGGAGCCGCCGTGGGAGTGCACGGGACATGGGTAGAGGCCCGCACCCTGCGCCATTCCGGCGAGGAGGAGCACGACGGGAGCACCGAGCGTCAGTGCTCCGGAGAGCCGCCTCCCCCACCCATGGGGTTTGGAATCTCGGGTCGCGTACATTCGATTCCCCCGCCTCCCGCACATGCACACAACCCCTAAGCGTATTGTGACGGGGAAAGCCGAGCAACCCCCGTCCGGCCCGGTCCTGGGGCCGGCTCCCGCGGGAACCCGACATTGACACACCCCGCGCCGGCGAATCTCTTGAGGGTCCCATCTTCCGGCCCGGAATGCCCGCCCGGGAGTGTGACTGTCGGAAAGCCCCCGTCGCCGTCTGACCAGTCCCGTGCCGAGGTACTTCATGTCCCGTGTCCTGCCCATCTCCGTTGCCGCCCTCCTTCTCCCGCTCCTCGCGCCACCGCTTTCCGCCCAGCGATCGGCGGGGGTGGACGACGCCGCGCTCCAGGCGGCGGATCCGACTGAATGGCTGGCCCACGGCCGCGATCCCGGGGAGGCATACTACAGTCCGCTCGACCAGATCACCGCCGACAACATCGACCGCTTGGGGCTCGCCTGGTGGTGGGATATCGGGGGCTCGCAGGGCCGCCTCGAGGCCACGCCGCTCGTCTCCGACGGCGTTCTCTACGGTACGGGGACCTGGAGCACCGTCTTCGCCGTGGATGCCCGCACGGGGGAGGAGATCTGGCGCTGGGATCCGGCGATCGTGCGAGGCGGCAGGCAGAATGGGGGGCCGAGCGTCTGCTGCGGACCGGTGAACCGGGGGCCGGCGCTCTACAACGGGAAGGTCTACGCGGGCCTCCTGGATGGCCGCCTGGTCGCGCTCGACGCCGAGACGGGCCGTCCCGTATGGGTCGAGCAGACCACACCGGTAGGCGGGGAATACAGCATCACCATGGCCCCGCGGATCGCGAACGGGAACGTGATCGTCGGAAACAGCGGTGCCGAGTACGGCGTGCGTGGCTACGTGACGGCTTACGACGCCGAGACGGGCAATCAGGCGTGGCGGACCTACACCGTGCCGGGCAATCCGGCACTCGGCTTCGAGTCACCCGCGATGGAGTTCGCGGCGGCGACCTGGGCAGGCAACTGGTGGGATGGGGGCGGGGGAGGGACGGTCTGGGACGGGATGGCCTTCGATCCCGACGCGAATCTCTTCTACATCGGAACCGGCAACGGGGCGCCATGGAGCCGAGAGCACCGGAGCGACGGCGTCGGCGACAACCTCTACCTCGCCTCGATCCTGGCACTTGATGCCGACACAGGCGAGATCATCTGGTACTATCAGACGGCCCCCGGCGACGACTGGGACTACACGGCTGTCCAGAACATGATTCTGGCCGACATCGTCATCGACGGGGTCGAACGGCAGGTCCTGATGCAGGCTCCTAAGAACGGATTCTTCTACGTTCTCGACCGGATCACCGGGGAGCTCCTCTCGGCGGAGGCGTTCTCGACCGTGACGTGGGCCTACGAGGTGGACATGGAGACCGGCCGCCCGCTCGAGGTGCCCGAGGCCAGGTACAACACCTCCGGTGTCTGGCTCTCCCCCGGTCCCCGCGGTGCGCACAACTGGAACCCGATGTCGTACAATCCAAACACCGGGCTCGTCTATCTCCCGGGTCAGCACAACCAGCGGTTCTATGAGGTCGACCCCGATTTCGACCCGGTGCCCGGGCGCTTCAACATCGGAATTGGTCCGTCGAGCGCCGGGGGACGTCCGGACCCCCCGGAGCTGCCCGAGCCGCGCGGGTTTCTGGCCGCGATCGATCCGGCGACGCAGCAGGAACACTGGCGCATCCCCCATACGGGGTCGCGGAACGGCGGTACGATGACCACGGCCGGGAACCTGCTCTTCAGCGCGACGGAGGAAGGTGTCTTCTACGCACTGGACGCGACGACCGGAGCGCGGCTCTGGGAGGCTGAACTGCCGGAGGGCCCCGCCACACCCATCACCTACGAGCTGGATGGCCGGCAGTACGTGACGATCCTCTCGGGACCCGGCGACGCCCGGGGCCCGGGTGCGGTGTGGAGCTTCGTGCTCGACGGAAACGCCCCGATACCGCAGTTCTGAACCGCCGGTCAGGCGGGTGGCGGGACGCTTGACCGCCGCCACGCCGCCACGCACTCTGATGGCTCGGTCCCCGGGATCGTTCCTATGCGTCCCAAGGGCCCGTCCCCGAGCCTTGTCCCCCGCGCTGGAGGCCATATGTCGAGTCTCACACTGAACGTGAACGGACGTTCAGTCACCGCAGATGTTCCCGACCGGACCCTGCTCGTCGAGTGCATTCGTGAGGCGTTGGGGCTGACCGGCACCCATGTCGGATGCGACACCTCCCAGTGCGGTGCGTGTGTCGTGCTCGTCGACGGCCGGTCCGTCAAGAGCTGTTCGATGTTCGCTTGGGAGGCGGACGGCGCGGAGGTCACGACGATCGAGGGGCTCGCGTCGGATGGATCCCTCCACCCGATGCAGCAGGCGTTTAAGGAGCACCACGGTCTCCAGTGCGGGTTCTGCACGCCCGGCATGGTGCTGAGCGCGGTCGACCTTGCTACCCACCATGCGGATGCGAGCGAGTCGGAAGTCCGGGAGTGGCTCGAGGGCAATCTCTGCCGCTGCACCGGCTATCAGAACATCGTGAAGGCCGTCCTGGTCGGCGCGGAAGCGATGGAGGCGGGCGCATGAGCGAGAACGGAATCGGAGCGGCAGTGCTCCGCAAAGAAGACGATCGGCTTCTCACCGGACGGGGACAGTTCACCGACGACATCAACCGTCCCGGGCAGGCCCACATGTCCATCCTCCGCTCGCCCCTGGCGCATGCGCGGATCGTGTCGATCGACACCTCGGCGGCTGAGGAGGCGCCCGGTGTCGTCGCGGTGCTGACGGGGCGCGAGATGGCGGAAGACGGCGTCGGGGGACTTCCCTGCGGGTGGCTCATCACGAGCAAGGACGGTTCGCCGATGGTCGAGCCCCCGCACCCGGCACTCCCCGCCGACCGCGTACGCTATGTCGGTGACCAGGTCGCTGCGGTGATCGCGGAGACCCGTGAGGCAGCCCGGGCCGCGGCCGCGCTCGTCGATGTCGAGTATGAGGAGCTCCCGGCCGCGGCGACGCTCGCGAGCGCGACCCGCGATGGGGCCCCGCTCGTCTGGGATGAGGCCCCCGGAAACATCTGTTACGACTGGGAGGTGGGCGACGCCGAGGCGACCGAGGCGGCGTTCCGGGGCGCGGATCACATCGTCTCGCTCGATGTCGTGAACAACCGCCTCATCCCGAATGCGATCGAGCCGCGTGCCGCGATCGGGGAATACGACTCGCGCACGGGAGACCACACCCTCTTCACGACGACCCAGAACCCGCACCTGATCCGGCTCCTCCTCGGGGCCTTCGTCATGGGGATCCCCGAGAGCAAGCTCCGGATCGTCGCGCCCGACGTAGGCGGAGGGTTCGGGTCGAAGATCCACCACTACGCCGAGGAGGTCATCGTCACTTGGGCGGCAAAGCGGCTCGGGCGTCCGGTGAAGTGGACGGCCGAGCGCTCGGAGTCGTTCGTCTCGGACCGTCACGGACGCGACCACCTGAGCCACGCCGAACTCGCGCTCGACGCGGAGGGCCGGTTTCTCGGGCTCCGTGTCACGACGGCCGCCAACCTGGGTGCGTATCTCTCCACATTCTCCACCTGCGTGCCGACGTACCTCTACGGGATCCTCTTTGCCGGGCCGTACACGACGCCGGCGATCTACGTCGAGGTGAAGGGCGTGTTCTCGAATACGGTGCCGGTGGACGCACTTCGGGGCGCAGGCCGTCCGGAGGCGACCTTCCTCCTCGAGCGGCTTGTCGACAAGGCTGCCCGGGAGACCGGAATCGATCCGGTCGAGCTGCGGCGGAGGAACCTGATCCGTCCCGACCAGTTCCCCTATCAGACGCCGGTCGCGCTGCAGTACGACGTGGGTGACTACCAGGCCACGCTGGACCTGGCGCTGGAAATGGCCGGAGCGGATGCCTTCGAGGAGCGCCGGGCCGAGGCGCGGGCGCGCGGTCGGCTCCGGGGACTCGGGGTCTCGACCTTCCTCGAGGCGTGCGGGATCGCCCCATCGGCCGTCGTGGGGTCGCTCGGGTGCCGCGCGGGCCTCTACGAGTCCGGTCAGGTGCGCGTGCACCCGACCGGGAGCGTCACCGTCTACACCGGAACGCACAGCCACGGGCAGGGGCACGAGACGACGTTCGCCCAGCTCGTCTCGGACGAGCTCGGGGTCCCGATCGACCAGGTCGAGGTCGTGCACGGCGACACGCAGCAGATCCCCTTCGGGATGGGGACCTACGGCTCCCGCTCCCTCGCGGTTGGCGGTGCGGCCATCTACAACGCCACGCAGAAGGTGATCAACAAGGGGAAGCGGATCGCCGCGCACCTTCTCGAGGCTTCCGAGGCGGATATCGAGTTCGAGAACGGGAGCTTTACAGTCGCCGGAACGGACCGGGCGAAGGCATTCGGCGAGATCGCGCTCGCAGCATACGTGCCGCACGACTACCCGATCGAGGAACTCGAGCCCGGCCTGGACGAGACGGCCTTCTACGATCCGAAGAACTTCACCTTCCCGGCGGGCGCCCACATCGTGGAGGTGGAGATCGATCCGGAGACCGGAACCGTCGAGCTGGTGCAGGTGACGGGGGTCGACGACCTGGGACGGATCATCAACCCGATGATCGTCGCCGGGCAGCTGCACGGGGGGCTTGCCCACGGGATCGGGCAGGCGCTGCTCGAGGAGTGCCAGTACGATGAGAACGGACAGCTCCTCACCGGTTCATACCTGAACTACACGATGCCGAGGGCGGCCGACCTGCCCAACTTCGAGCTCGGCCACAACACAACGCTCTGCACCCATAACCCGCTTGGCGTGAAGGGGGTCGGGGAGGTGGGCTCGATCGGCGTCTGCCCGGCGGTGATCAATGCGGTCGTGGACGCCCTGTCCGAACACGGCGTCACTCACATCGACATGCCGGCGACGCCCGAGAGGGTGTGGCGGGCCATCCAGAGCTCTCAGGCGTAGGGGGCGGCGATGCAAGACTTTACCTTCAGGCGGCCAGCGTCGTTGGCCGACGCCGTCGAGGCGCTACGGTCCATCCCCGGGGGCAAGCTCCTCGCAGGGGGCCAGAGCCTGATCCCCGTCATGAAGCTCGACCTCGCGGCTCCCGCGACGCTCGTTCCGGTGGCCGGACTCGGGGAACTCCGCGGGATCCGGCTCGAGGGGAGCGAACTCGTCATCGGGGCGGGCATGACCCACCGGGAGGTCGGCGAGTCGGCGGAGGTGGCGGGGGCGATCCCCGCGCTCGCTGCGCTCGCCGGCGCGATCGGCGATCCGCAGGTCCGCAACCGTGGGACGCTTGGCGGTTCGGTCGCGCACAACGATCCGGCCGCCGACTATCCTGCCGCGCTGCTCGCCCTCGATGCGACGGTTGTCACGGACCGGAGGGAAGTCTCGGCGGCCGACTTCCTCGGTAGCATGTTCGAGACGGCGCTCGCGGACGACGAAGTCATCACGGCCGTCCGTTTCCGCGTGCCCGAGGCGGCCGCTTACGCCAAGTTCCCGAACCCCGCCTCGAAGTACGCGATCGTGGGTGTGATGGTCGCCCGGAGCCCGGGCGGCGTCCGGGTCGCGGTCACGGGAGCCGCGCCGGGGGCCTTCCGGCACGAGGGGATGGAGCGTGCCCTCGCGGCAGACTTCAGCGCTTCGTCCCTCGACGGCGTCCCTGTGGACGCCGAGGAACTCCTCTCCGATCCCCAGGCGAGCGCGGAGTACCGGGCGCACCTCGTGGGCGTGATGGCCAGGCGCGCCGTCGAGGCGTGCGGCTGAGGGCCACGGAGCTGGCGCGGCCCGAGCGGCTCCGTTGAGCCGGGGCCCGGGACACGGCGCGCGTGGATAGACCGGACGCGCCGTTCCCCCTCCCCCTCCCCGACACGGTCGACGGCACTGCGGAACTGCTCGTGGCCGGCGACTACGTCGCGGACCGGAGCCTTGCCACGGCCCTCTATCTCGCCCTCTCGCTCGGCCGCCCGCTCTTCCTCGAGGGGGAGGCGGGCGTCGGGAAGACGGAGGTCGCCAAGGTTCTGGCCCGGACACTCGGCCGGAAGCTCATCCGGCTGCAGTGCTACGAGGGCCTCGACACGGGATCGGCCGTCTACGAGTGGAACTATCCCCGCCAGATGATCGCGCTCCGGATCGCGGAGGTCGCGGGTGAGGCGGATCCGGAGCGTATCGGCGCGGATATCTTCTCCGAGTCCTTCCTGATCCGGCGCCCGCTCCTCGAGGCGCTCGAGACAGGGCCCTCCGGTCCGCCCGTCCTCCTCATCGACGAAGTGGATCGCACCGACGAGCCCTTCGAGGCCTTCCTCCTCGAGGTTCTCTCGGATTTCCAGATCACGATCCCGGAGATCGGAACGGTATCCGCGGACGAGTGCCCGGTCGTGGTCCTCACTTCGAACCGGACCCGGGAGATCCACGACGCACTCAAGCGGCGCTGTTTCTACCACTGGATCGACTATCCCGACGCCGCCCGGGAACTTGAGATCCTGGAGATCAGGGTGCCGGGGGCGAACCGGCGACTCACGCGGCAGGTCGTCGGATTCGTGCAGCGGCTGAGGAGGAGCGACCTGTACAAGGCCCCGGGAATCGCTGAGTCCATCGACTGGACGCGCTCCCTCATGGCGCTCGACCGCACGGAACTCGACGAGGCGACAGTCACCGAGAGTCTCGGCGTTCTCCTCAAGTACGAGGACGACATCGCACGTGTTCGCGGAGAAGAGGTCGCGCGGACCCTCGCGGAGGTGAACGCGGAACTCGCGGCTGCTCCTGCGCCGTGACCGGAAGTCACGAGCCGGGACGAGTCGCGCCCGCCCCTTCCTCACCGGCCCGGGCCACCGCCGGGAATCGCCCGGGCGAGGGGCGTATCGTGGCGAGGATCATGCACTTCGCCCGCCTCCTTCGGGCAGCCGGGATGCCGGTCGGTCCCGCGCAGGTGATTGAGGCCGTCCGCGCCGTCGAGGCGGTCGGCGTGACGCGCCGCGCCGATGTCTCCTCCGCGCTTCACGCCGTCTTCGTCCGGAGACCCGAGGAGAGGGCTCTCTTTGCCGAAGCATTCCGCCGGTACTGGATCCGGTCCGGCACGGGCCAGGAGCGCCTGGCAGAGCTCACGCGCGATGCCCAGCGCCTTGGCGAGCCGCCTCTCCGCCCCGCGGGCCGACGCGTGCGGGAAGGACTCGTCCGTCCAGACCCTCGATGGCAGGATCCGGGTCGGGAATCCCGGACGGACATCGACCGGATGGGCTACTCGCCCCGCGAGGTGCTCCGCACGAAGGATTTCGCGCAGATGTCGGTCGAGGAGATCGAGGAGGCGGAGCGGGCGATCGGGCAGATGGAGCTCCCGCTGAGGGAGTACCCGACGCGGCGCTTCCGGCCGGCGCCAAGGCCCGGGCGGATCGACATGCGGAGGAGCCTCCGGGCGGCCGTCCGGGGCGGCCGGGCCGGGATCCCCCTGCGCTACAGGGCACCGGCGCACCGCCGTCCCCCACTCGTTCTTCTGGTGGACATCTCCGGCTCCATGGGTGCCTACACGCGCCTCTTCCTCCGCTTCGTACATGCGCTGACCCGTCTCGACCCGGGGGTCGAAACCTTCCTCTTCGGGACCCGGCTCAGCCGGGTCACGCGCCACTTCCGGCACCGGGACGCGGACGTGGCGCTCGCTGTTGTCGGCGCGGAAGTGGAGGACTGGGCGGGGGGCACAAGGATCGGCGGGGG
>JAAXGI010000137.1 GCA_012267505.1 Gemmatimonadota bacterium | reverse complement strand
TGGTGTTCCAGTCATTCAACCTCTATCCGCACCTGACTGCGCTCGAGAACGTGATCCTCGCGCCCCGGCTGGTGCGCCGACTCACACGCGGGGAGGCCGACGAGGTCGGGATGGCGCTGCTGGAGCGTGTCGGGCTGGCGGAGAAGGCCCGCGATCACCCTTCCACCCTCTCGGGAGGCCAGCAGCAGCGCGTCGCGATTGCGCGCGCGCTTGCCATGCGGCCCAAGCTGATGCTGTTCGACGAGCCGACCTCGGCGCTCGACCCGGAGATGATCACCGAGGTCCTCGACGTCATGACCGGGCTCGCCGAGGACGGGATGACCATGATCGTCGTCAGCCATGAAATGGGATTCGCCCGGCGCGTGTCGGACCGGGTCGTGTTCATGGACGAAGGGCGGCTCGTCGAGCAAGCCGACCCCGAGACGTTCTTCTCGTCACCGACCTCGGAGCGGGCGAGGCAGTTTCTCTCCAAGATCCTGTCGCACTGAATCGCGCCTTGGTAGAGGAGGCCCGCAACCCCCGAGAACGACATCCTCCGATCATCTCGATTCCGCCTGCTCTGCTCGCTCCTATCCTCCAAACGATCGCGTACGTCCGGCATCGGTGTCGCTGCTTGGCCATGTTCGTGCATCCTGCCGACGCTACGCCCGATGCCCGGGATGTTCAGGGGGACCCGGCGCGGAGCGTTCCCCACTGCATCAGACACGCGCGACGCCGGCTGGGAGCGCTGGCGGAACGTCCCTCGGCCGCCGGAGTCCTTGCTTGGCCGGCAAGACCGGATCGTCTCGCCGGTGACGGGGGCAATTCCGCGCCCGAGCGCGGTGTCGGGCCATGGTCTTCCTCCGAAAGCCCGTCTGACCCTGTCGATCTTCCTATCGGAAACTGTCCACTTCCAGGGGCGCACTCCACTACCGTGGCCTACTCTTGCGCCGCCGTTTGTATATCGTCGTGCCGCCTGAAGAACTCACCAGCCGGATCCTCGGGCTGGCGGAGACACGCTGTGGCGCCAACTATTCCGACCTTGCCCGGCGCTCTGGCGTTTCCGTCTTCACGCCGAGGAATTGGGTTCGGCTCGGTACGCCGAAGTTCGATCATCTTCTTGGCGTGTGCCGGGGTCTGCAGATCCTGCCTTCTTTTCTGATCTTGGCCAGTCAATTCCTGCCTCACGCCGCCTGACGCGCTTCGGGCTCCATCTTCTTCGTCTCCTTCCCCGCTCCGCTCCGTGGCGCCCCCGCTCTTCACTGGAACCATAAAATGAGGTTTTGTCGCAGAATAGGGTATTACCTACCGCCGGAGTTGGTGCCGACGCACGGATTCGAACCGCGGACCTGAGGTTTACAAAACCCCTGCTCTACCAACTGAGCTACGCCGGCAACGGGCCGATTCTACTCCTCGTCTCGCTCCCGTACCGGGAGTCGCCCGGCGAGGAAAGCGCCGACCGGGGAACTCGGCCCCCGCAGCCGGGCGGTCAGGAGATGGGGAAAATGGCCTTCCTCGGCCCGCCGGCGGAGGGCTCCCGGGGAGGCGGGCACCGGGTATCCACCGCCTCGAGACCCTCGAAGGCCACCGCGAAACGCTTGACGGGAAACTCGTAGCCGGCCGGGAACTGCGCGGTGAACCAGAGCGAGCGCCCAGTTCGCCGGACCCTGTTCACCTCGGGTTCGAAACCCTTGGCCTTGAGCCGGGTCAGGTCCCGCTCCAGCGCCGAGCGAAGTCCATACACGCCGATGGATACCGCGTTCTTCATGTTGCCTTCCGGAATGACGACGGAATTCCCGAACGCGTTCGCGGTGAGCTCCTTGACTCGATCCTGTGCCGCGCCGTGGGTCCCGACCGGAGGCAGGTAGACCCAGTAGTAGCTGATCTCATGGTTCCGGCCGTTGCGAAGGCCGACCCGGCCGCCCCGGCTCTTCAGCCACTCCCGTACTCTCCCCGTGACCGCACCCTCGGAATTGTCTCCGGTGAGAGGTCCGACTGCGAAGCAGGCCGCTTCACCGGCCCCGGCCCCCGAGGTCCTCAACGGCAGGGGTACCCGCTTGACGAAGTCGTCGAGGTCCACCTCGCCCAGACGGTCGAGCGAGGAGGCGGCTTCGAACGACCGCGGCGGCGGCTGGTCCCGAAGCGGACCCGGAAGCCAGAAATGCCATCCGAAGAACAATACGTTCAACAGGACCAGCAGGAACGCCAACCATCTCACGCCGCATCCCTCGCGCGGTCCCGCGGATCGGGCCGAAGGCTGACCTCCGCGCTCACGAACCGCTCGAGCCTCCCGTTTACCTCCACGAGAAGCTCCCCGACCTCATCCACTCCACGAGCGATGCCGGCGACCTCCCCGCCGGGCCGGTGGACCCGTACCGCACGCCCTCGCATTACATCGAGCCGCTTCCATTCCTCGATGGCGGGACCTGCCCCCCGCGCCTCGTAGCGCGCGCATTCCGCCGAGATCTCCGCGATGAGACTCGCCGCAAGACGATTTCTGGAGATCTCGGCACCGGGCATGGTCGCGAGGTGCACCCGTGGCACCCGCAAATCCGGCTCGGCAGCGGGATGGACGTTGATTCCGACGCCGATGACGACGACCCAGTCTCTTCCGGACACCGACCCCTCGATGAGAATGCCACCGAGCTTCCGATCCCGCCAGACGATATCGTTCGGCCACTTGAGCCCGATGCCACTCACCCCGGTGGATTCAAGGGCGCGCGCGACCGCCACCCCGACGCACAAGCTCAGGCCCTGGGCACGGGCTTCCCCCGCGCCGAATCGCCAGAGCAGCGAGAGACAGAGGTCGCGCCCCTTTTCGTCCTCCCAGACCCGGCCGCGGCGGCCCCGGCCGGCGAGCTGATGCTCGCAGAGGCATGCGTAGGGAGCCGTCAGGGCAAAGGACCGTTCCCGCAGCCAGGAGTTGGTGGAATCGATTGCTCCGTGAACGGACAGCCCGCCCAGTCGCACCCCCGCCGGAAGGGTGGAGCGAATGCAGGCCGCGTCCAGCGGCTCGATCGACGACGGCGCAGACACGATCACGTGCGCCGCCCCGGAGCCGAGCGCGCGATCATGCCGTCGAGCACCCCTTCGAGCCGATCGAGATCGGACGCGCGCGACAGGCGATGGTCGCCATCTGGCACCAGGGTGATCCGCACCGGGGCACCCCCGAGCGTCTCGGCGACCGTCACGGAGGCCTGCCACGGCACATCGGGATCCCGCATGCCGTGCAGCAGATGAACGGGACAGCCCGGGTTCCAGCGTTCACCGAGGACACGGAAACGGCGGCCGTCCTCGATCATGCGCCGGGTCAGCGGATACGGGCCGTCTCCGTAGCGCGAAGGGCGCCAGGTCATTCCGGCTCGACACAGCTCCGTGCGCTGGAACGGGGAAAGGTCGGCCAGCCAGTCGGAGAAATCCGCCCCGCCCCCGACCCCGATGAGACCGCACACTCGGTGCGTCCCGTCGCGACCGAACGTGCGGGCGAGCAGCAGCATCAACCACACTCCCATGCTCGCCCCTACCAGCACGAGCTCTCCGCGAAGCCGGGCTGTCAACAGGGCAAGCGCATCTCGATACCAGATCCCGATGCTGCCCGCCGCGAGCTCGCCCGTCGAAGCTCCGTGGCCTCGATGGTCGAACCGGAGCGAGGCGAGCCCCCGCGCCCGGCATGCGGCGGCGATTCGGCGCGCTTTGCGCCCTTCCATGTCGGAGTTGAACCCGGTCAGGTACGCGACCGTGGGGGGCTTGCCGGGGACGAAGCGGAAGGCGAGGCGAACGCCGCCGTGCTCGAACGAGTCAACCTGCATACGCCCTGCTCTGCCCGCTCAGGTGCAACCATTCCGATTCTACTGCCTCCGAGGGGCTCGTCCCGCTATGGGGAACCGCTTTCGCGCGCCAGTATAATCGGGACCGTTCGGCCTGGAGGAGACCGCGACCGATGGCGGACGAGAGAACATACGAAGTGCTCCCCGAGGCAGCCACCCGCGCCCACGTCGACCGCGCGGCCTACGAGGAAATGTACGCGCGCTCGATCAGTGACCCGGAAGGCTTCTGGGCCGAGCAGGCGGAGCGGTTCGTCGCTTGGTCACGCAAGTGGGACGAAGTCTGCGAG
>JAAXGI010000057.1 GCA_012267505.1 Gemmatimonadota bacterium | reverse complement strand
GTGTGCGTCGGCGGCCGCCCCTCTGGGGCGGTGGACGAGAGAAAGGGGCCGCAGCGCGTGCTGCGACCCCTTCGGGAGGACCGGGCGGCCCCGCCGGATCAGCGCCCGCGGGCGATGATCCCTTCCTGGATCTCGATATATGTCGTCGTGCCCGCTATGAACTGGCTGAGATTCGATCCCGGGTTCGCCTGACCGTAGTCGCCCGCCTGGTTGAACTGCGTGAGGGCGTCCTGGAAGAGGGGGAGGCTCGCCTCGGCGGATTCGACTGTGTTGGGCTGATTCACGGCCTCGGCCTGGCGGTAGCGCGCGTAGCCGTGGAAGAAGTTGATCTGGGACCGGAGGGCCGGCGTGATGTCCAGACCGCGGGCGATGTCGTAGGCCCCGATCGCGCCGTTGAAATCCCCGCGCTCCTGGTCGAGCGTGTTGTAGCCGTAACCGAAGATCTGGTTGGCCAGGACGTCGGCCGGTTGCTCACCCCGCTCGACGGCGAGCTGGAAGGCTTCGCCCGCGTCGGCGACGCGGTCCTCGTCGATGAGCCACTGGCCGATCCGGGCATACGCGTTCGGCACGTCCGGGTCGATGGCCAGCGCCTCCTCAAGCGTGGCGATCGCCTGCTCGACCTGACCCGCCTGGTTGTAGGCGTTAGCCAAGTTGCTGCGCACGTTCGCATCGTCGGGGAAGTACTCGAGACCGCGCCGCCCTATGACGAGTGCCTCGTCGAACTGTCCGAGCGCGATATGTGAGGCGAGGACGTTACTCACGTAGACGGGCGGCGCGTCGGCGCCAACCGCGTCCAGCACGACCGTCAGCGAGCTGATCGCTTTCTCGTAGAGATCCCGGTTCTCGGGCGAGAGGGGAGCCGGCTCACCGCCTCCCTGCGGCTGCGGGCTCATCGCCTGCATCGATACCGCCGCGCGGGTCGCCATCGAGCCGTACTGCTCGTGGAGGTCCACGTTCTCCGGATCCTGCTCGAGTCCGACCTCGAGGAGGCCCATTGCTCCCACATCATCCCCGGTCTGGGCCAGGTCGTAGGCCACGCGCATCCGGATCGCCACGTTCTCGGGGTTGAGTTCGAGGTAGCGGGCGTAGTAGTCGCGTGCGGCATCGGTCTCGCCGACCTGGCTGGCCACGAAGCCTGCGCTCTCGAGCGAGTTGATGTCGAAGGGATCGGCTTCCAGGAGGGCCTCGAATTGCTCAAGCGATTCGGGGTACTGCTCAAGCTCCAGATACGTGCGCGCGAGCGCGGCTCTCGCCTCCGTCGACTCGGGCGCGAGGTCCACGGCACGCGAGCAGTACTCGAGCGATCCCTGCCAGTTCGACGAGTTGTACTCCATCCCGCAGAAGGCAATGGCGCTCACCATGTCGATCGTGGCCTCGAAGAAGTCCATCACGTGGGCGGCCGCGACCTCCACGTCCTCTTCGTTGAGGGTCTGCGGCTGGACCTCGAACACGTCGCCGCCGGGGACCGTCACGAACTGGGCAGAGTAGCTGACGGTCTCACCGCTCTGCTCGTAGCGGCCACAGAAGACCATGGGGACCTCGATCTCGACAGCGAGCTGCTGGGAGAGGAGGCAGTTCAGGTCCCGCCAGTCTATGTCGTACTCGTCGGCGGCGTCATCGATCTCGTCGTCCGACATGGCCACGTGTGTGTCGAGATCGATCAGGTCGCGAAGCTCCTCGGACACGTCCCGGCCGAAGTCGTCATCGGCGTCGCCGGTGGGCGTCAGGTCAGCCACGAGCACCCGCATGCGGCCTGCAGCCTGCGCCTCTGCCTCCCCCGGCGCGAACGGGACCATGAGAAGCACCGCGGCGATCAGCGCCATGTTGATTCGCAAAGTATGGCTCTCGAACATCTGCCCGACTCCTGCGCTTGTGCATGGGAAGTGTAGGGGGGCCGCCCGGGCCCGACCTGGGTCTCAGCGACTCTTTATCCAGCTGGGCGCACGGACGTGCAGCGAGCCGTGAGGCGAATAGCCTCGAAGAGAATGTCTTCGCTTGGCCAAGTCAACCACCGACCCGGTCGCTCGCCCCGTGCCGCCCACCCCTCAAATACCGGAAGGGGGTGGATAAGGATCCGGCACCGGATGACAGAGCCCCAGGCGTCAGTGAAATACGGCTGGCGCGGGACCGCGGGGAGCGGGATCGGGGGGACTGGGGGCGACCGTGCCCACGGCGAGTCGACAGCGGCGGCACCCAACCGCGGGGTAGGGAGGCCCACACTCCTCCGGGCGGGCATCCCGAGACGGGTCCACCATCGTTGACACGGCTCCCCGGGCTCCGTAGCGTATCGCCGTGATTGAAAACGATTCTCAACGAGCACACTAGGCTGCCTTGACTACCCCGGTCATCCAACTCGACGGCGTCGGCAAGAGCTACCGGCCCGGTCCGGTCCGGGCGCTGGCCGATGTTTCCCTGGACGTGCGGGAAGGTGAGATCCTTACGCTTCTCGGGCCGTCGGGGTGCGGTAAGACGACGACGCTCCGCCTGATCGCGGGATTCGAGGTTCCCGACCGCGGCCGGATCGCGATCGGGGGACGGGACGTGGCCGGAGTCGGCCGCTGGGTGCCTCCCGAGAAACGGGGGGTGGGGATGGTGTTCCAGGACTATGCCCTCTTCCCGCATCTCACAGTGGGGGAGAACGTCACCTTTGGCCTCGACGGGATGGGAAAGGCCGACCGCGCGGTCCGTGCCCGGGAGATCCTCGGGAGCCTCGACCTCGCGGCCTGCTACAACCGGTATCCGCATGAGCTGTCCGGGGGCCAGCAGCAGCGCGTGTCGCTCGCGAGGGCGCTCGCTCCGGAGCCGGTCGTCGTCCTGATGGATGAGCCGTTCTCGAATCTGGACGCCCATCTGCGCAACCAGATCCGCGACGAGGTCGTGAGCATCCTCCGGCAGGCCGGCGTGACCTGCGTCCTGGTGAGCCATGACCAGAGGGACGCGCTTGCGATCTCCGACCGGGTGGCGGTGATGAACCGGGGAAGGGTCGAACAGGTCGGCACCCCGCGCGCGATCTACCGGCACCCAGAGTCCGTCTTCGTCGCGACGTTCGTCGGACGGACCAACCTTCTCAGGGGCGTGGTGCAGGGGGAACACGGATGCGTGCTCACGGACTTCGGTTCCTTCTGCCGGGTGGACCGGCTCGGGTTCGCGAGCGGAAGCGACGTCATGGTGGCAGTGCGGCCCGACGGGTTCGAGCCGTGCGGCGAGTCGGAGGGTGTGCTCCGCGGGAGAGTCCTTTCAACGACGTATGCAGGCGCCCGCGTCGAGGCGGAGGTGGCGATCCCCTCGGACCACGGCGGGGACCGGCACCTTGTCGTCCACCTTCCGCCCTCGCGGCACTATGAGGCGGGCCAGGAGCTGAGCTTCCGTCTCGTCCCGGAGTTCGCCTCCGTGGTGAGAAACGCCTGCACGACCCTCGATTTCTCCCTTCCTCCGGCCGCCGGACCTGCGACCGTGCCCTAACACGGTGCGTCCGCGAGCGCCCGGTACCCCTCCCGGTACGTCGGATAGCGGAACGAGTAGCCGGAGGCTGTGAGCAGCGCATTCGAGCAGCGCTTGTTCGTGCGCGTCGACCTGACGGAGACGCCGACGGCCGGCTTTGGGCCTCCCGTGAGCGCGGCCAGGTAGCGGTAGACTTCACAGAGCGGCGCCGGCTCGTCGTCGACGGCGAGATAGACCGGCGCGGGGCCGGCGCGGAAGAGGAGATGGCCGAGAACGCCCACTGCATCGTCCCTGTGGATCCGGTTCGACCATATGGGCCCGCCGGGAGGGCAGCGGAGCTCGCCGCGCCGGGCCCGCTCGATGAGCCGCGTCCGGCCCGGCCCATAGATCCCGCCAAGCCGTACACACGTACCGGGGTGGTCGGCGCCCCGCACGAGCGCCTCTCCCTCGAGCACGGTAGCACCGCGGAAATTCTCCGGTGCGGGCTCGGTCCGTTCATCCACCCACGAGCCCTCCGCATCCCCGTAGACGGCCGTGCTCGATAGGAAGAAGAAGTGAGCCGGCGGACCGGCCTGGCGCCCGAGCGCCGCGAGGAGATGGCGCACCCCGGTCACATATGCATCCCGGTAGGACACTGCGGTCGGGGCGCTAGCCCCGACGGCGTAGACGACCCGGTCCACACGCGGCAGCGCCGTATCATGCAGGGGAGCCCGGAGGTCGGCGGCGAGGGGCCGTATCGCCGGGGGGAGGGGCCCCGGATCGCGCCTGAGGCCCCATACGTCGTGGCCCGCCCCCTCGAGACGGATCCCGAGCTCGGTGCCCACGTAGCCGCATCCGGCAATCAGAACGCGCGACATTACCCTCTCGGGCCGGGATGCAGGCCCCGACGGACGCGACCCGTTTCCCAGACCGTCGGGGGGGGGCCTGGTTCCGGAACAGCCCGCTCAGTCCCGGATCGCCTCGTGGATGAGGGTCTTGATCTGCTGGCGGAGCGACTCAGGGTTCGCCGGCGAGCTCTGCCACATAAGGACGATCACGAGCTCCTCCTCCGGATTGATCCAGAAGATCGTCCCGGCGCTCCCGTCCCACCCGAACTCACCCGCCGAGCTCGGATACGCCACCGAGCCGGGAGCGAGCACGACGCTGACGTTGCCGAGACCCCACCCCATCCCACCTCTCCGTGTCGCGAGGATCTCATCGGAGAGTCCGTTCGCCGTCATCTCCGCGACGGTCTCCGGCTCGAGGATCCGGACACGTCCGAGCTCACCCCCGTTCGCCAGCATCTGGGCGAACCGCAGGAAGTCAGGAACCGTCGAGAGGAGCCCCACCCCTCCCTCGATCAGGACCGGCTCCTCGGTGAAGGGTACCGCCTTGATCCGGTAGGGCTCGAGCCCGCCGCCCTCCAATTGCCGGTAGACCGCAGCGAGCCGGCCGGCCCTCTCTGGATCCGCCCAGAACACCGTGTCCGTCATCCCCAGCGGTCCGAGCACCCGCTCGCGCAGGAAC
>JAAXGI010000071.1 GCA_012267505.1 Gemmatimonadota bacterium | reverse complement strand
TCCCTCTGCCGAGCAACCGACGCGGCGGTCCGGGGTTGGGCTCGGAACCGTGGTCGCGCACGTATCGCGACGCCATCCGGACTTCCACCACCCAACCGTCCTGATCGGTTTCCCTCTCGAGGTCGACGGAGGGAGTCCGGCCGATGCCGGATCTGAAGCCGGGTCCGCATGCCTTGCGATTGACCGGCGCTGTCCGTTGACCCCCCTTGGCGGCGTTCATAACTTTTTTGGTCTATCCCTCGCTCCGGTACGGAGTCACCCGAGTTCACATGGCCAAGCGAAGATCCCCTCAGCCGAGAGCGCCGTCACCTCCCGCATCAAGCGGCGACGACGCCCTGACCGTGGCAATCCACCGCCTCGTGGGGTGGGCACAGACGCGGACACAGTCACTGGTCGTGTCGGTCGCGGTCGCGGTTGTTTTCATCATGGGTGCGCTCTACTGGTTCCAGTCGCGGTCTGAACAGCTCGACGCAGCGGCCGGGGAACTGGAGCAGATTCAGCAGTCGATTGCATTCGATGATTTGGCCACAGTCGAGACGAGCATCCAGGGGTTTCTCGGTCGCCACGGCGGCACGCAGTATGAGGTCGAGGCACGGCTCCTCCTCGCCCGGGCACACCTCCTCGCAGCGTCGGATCCGACCGCTGCGGTCGATATCCTTGAGCCCGTCGCACCGGATCTCGGATCGCCGCTTCAGGTGGACGCGACGTTTGTGCTGGCCGCCGCCTTCGAGCAGGCAGGGCGGTGGCAGGAAGCCTCCGATGTCTACCGGGAGATCATCGCCGGCGTCGACTTCGACTATCAGCAGGTCGACGCCATGGAAGGTCTTGCTCGCGCGCTACTTGCGAGCGGCGACACAGCGAGCGCAGTGCAGGCCTACGGCGACGCTCTTGACTTGATTGAGGCGGGCGATCCGGATCAAGGCCGCTTCGAGATGCGTGTCGCGGAGCTGACCGCGCAGGACGGGTAGGCAAGTCACGGATCTGTGTTCTCCGGCCGGGCGCGGACCCACAGCCCGGAACGGGTAGGCAAGCTGCACGCATGTGACCGGGCCCATGTGGTGCCGTTGTCCGGTATGCGGACAGCACCGCGCGCCGGCTGTAGGCATGGCGATGACGATGTCAACGCCGCGGGAGAGTCGGGACCGGATCTCAGCGGCGCCGCTTCTCGGCATTTCGAGACTTGCCCTGACCGCTCAGCGGGCGTCACTGGTCGCAGGCGCATTTTCACCGTGAGTGTTCTGTGCGCGGTTCCGGTCTCGTCCGGTTGGTTCGGATCCGGTAATTCAGACGATGTGACCGTCGCGTCGGGCCCGGTCTGTCCATCAGTCGGAATTGTCGCCACATCTCCGTAGTTCTCTCGGCGTGGGCCGGATCGTCGCCCGGAAGGCCGCATTCTACTTTGTGTCTGTGCTCGTGTTGTCCCTGTAAGATACATGGTATCAATGACTTGAACGGCACTGATTCCCGGATGCCGCTCCCGACGGCTCCGTTCGAGACCTCGGACGCCGGCAGATTCATGTCGCATAATATGTATTATGTAAAGTAGAGGGGCCGAACGGGACTCAGGCGAACCGGTCCGTCGCGGATGCCCGTCATCCCTTCCCCTCGGGCCGTGCGGCTGTACGTGCGGCGGTGAGCCTCCGATTCCGCCAGTGTTGCGGTTGCTCGGAGTTCAGCTACAGGGTCTCGTCGCGAGATGTCGCGGGCCGTAGGGTTCGTTGCGGCTTTTCGGCCGCGACGGCGATCCGCCGCCGCAATGAGGGGATCCAACGCTGTCCGATTCTCTCGACCGTGCGCAGCCCTGGGTGGTGGGACGGCACATGCCGCGCGTCGACGATCCGGAAGCCAAATCGGGCAAGGTCGGTCCGGAGCCGCCCGAGGGTCTTGTAGTCAACGTGGGTCGGATCGGGTGTGAGTATCCCCAGCCGCCGGAGCCGCTCCACGAGGTGCGTCGGTGACGGTGTCCATACAACGAATCGGCCGTTGGGGCGAAGAAGCCTCCACACTTCGCGGTACACTGCTTCTGTATCCTGCGGATAGAGATGTTCGACAAGGTCCGCGGCGACAACGAGATCCCAGGCTCCACCCCGCAGTCCGGTGAGGCGTGCGTCAGCTTGGACGAACGCAAGGTTGGGATGTTCGTCGGGGTCATGCCGAGACGCGCATACCTTTAGGCTGGCACGCGCGAAATCGACGCCCACGATGAAGTCGGCGCGCCCGGAGAGCGCGAGCGAGATCGTACCCCATCCGCACCCTAGGTCGACGGCGCGGAGCCCCGATGGGTTCCCGCAGAGATTGAGCACTTCCCGGACCCGGTAACGGTGGAAACGGCTTTCCGGGTCCTGCAGGTGTCCCCCACCCCCGCCGAAGTACCCGCTCGTCTCGTAGTAACTGCGGTCGATTGAACCGGAAGTGCCCCGGGCACGCATCCTTCCCTTGGCCGCATGTTCTACTGCACGGGTGCCCCGGCTCACGCGGCTTCGGCCCCGTCCCGTGTCAGATCCGCTTCGCCCGAGAGTGAGAGAAGCGCTGCTCGGAGGTCTCTCTCGAGCGCTGGCAAGGCAGCGTCCCGTGACCGCCGGTCCCTGTGGGCGCCGAGTTGCAGTGGTTTCCCGAGCCGCACACGCGCGGAGAATCCCCGCCTGGGCCGGGACGCCCAGCGCGGCCAGGCGTCATACGTTCCGCAGATTCCCACGGGAATCACCGGGACCCCAGCGCGGAGAATCACACGGAGCGTACCACGTCTAAAGGATTGAAGTCTACCATCCCAACTCCTTTCTCCTTCTGGATATACGCATACTACACGTCCTTCCTCCAGGCGCCGCAGGAGCACCCGTACGGACTGCGGATCCACCCGGTACCGGCGAACCGGGAAGGCGTGGAGCCGAGGGAGCATCCAGCGAAAGAAACCGTGACGGAACTGTGTGCTCTTTGTCATCGAGTACACAGGCCTGGGGATGGTACCCTGCAGGATCAGGGGGTCGAGGATGCTCAGGTGGTTGGGCACAAGGACGCACGGGCCATGCCGAGGTAGGCGTTCCAGTCCTTCAAATTCCGTGCGCACGATCGTGCCCACTCCCCACCGGACGATGGGTCTGGCGATCCGGTACCAGAGTGTGACTGGATCGGTGGCTTCCGACGTTCGCGTGCGCCTCAATGTAGAGTCACCTTGAGCGGATTCGTGGCTGAAACTCGGTGATCTCGCCCCGGTCCTCTGTTCGCCAGACATGTTGCAACCGGTCCTTCAGGGCATGCTCCCACCGGCGCGGAGAATCGGAGAGCATGCGAAACGAAATCAGTATGCCGTCCCGCGTCGCAACCTGGATTGCGCCGGAGGCGGTCTGAACGGCCCGGAGGTCGCGCAACGGCCACTCGTGCACTTCCCCGTCCGTCGCGTCCAGACGCAGGGTCGTGTCAGCAAGCGTCAGGCGGCCGGCGAGGGCGGGCCCCCGTTCCTCGAAGAAGCCGATCAGCTCGCCGAGGTGGTGCACCGCGTGCTCGATCCTTGCGAACCGGGCGACCGCGCCCGCCGGATGTGTGGTCGAAGCTCCGGTGGCTGATGCGATACGGTCGGCAAGGTCGTCGTAGCTGGCCATCGTCGCCGTACCGTCGGCGTCGGCTACCCGGACACGCCTGCTTCCCGCAGGAACCTCGTAGGTACGACCGCAACTATCGCAGCGAACCGTCTCCCGCACGATCCGGGTGTCGTCGCCGCAGTAGGCGCAGAGGTAGAGGAGATCCCTGAGTGACATCACCTGAGCCCCGACCGGGCCGGTGCCGGGAGGGGACCTTCGGGGAGAATCCGAACTCGGTGCCACGGCTGCCCCACGCGGCTGGACCGCTGCAGTCTACGGGAGCGACCGGTCCGGTTCAAGCTGTTTCTGAGGCGGGCGCTTGCGCCCGCCGAGGAGTCCACCGGTGCCCCCGCTAGCGGCAAGAGCTGCAGCGGCACGTTCAGGCCCTGTCTCGGCTGACCCGAAACGGCAGATACATCAGGATAAAGATGGTGATCGCGATGCCCTCCGCGATCATCAGATACCACGGCCAGTCCGGGAGGAAGTCCAGCAGAGAAGCGCTCTCCGGCCTGCTGGTCAGGTAGAGATAGTTGCTTCCGGTCCGGAGGTTGACCCAGAGGACGAGGAGTGCGTACGCGTTGAGTCCGAGCGTGACCCAGCAGAGCGCCCGCAGTGTCGGTCGCCAGCGCTCGACTGTCACTACCCAGAATCCGGCGGTCACGAGGAGGCCGTGGCCGAGCATCGTCTGGAAGAACCTGTAGTGGGGAAAGCCGAACGCACCCAGATCGGGCGTGATCAGCGCCTGCGCGGCACCCGCGATCCCGCAGAAGTAGAGGAGCGGATACAACGTCCGTTGCTCGAACAGGAGTGCACCCGCCGTGATCCACACCATCGCGCTGCACATGTGGAGTGGGAGCATCCGCTGGATGGTCCACGAACCCGCGAGAAGATTCCACAGATGCCAGGCGATTTCATTCAGGACGAGCGCGAGCGCCATAGCGAGCGCGATCCGCCGTCTTCGTACAGGTTCTCCCGCGCGGGCTGTGTAGATGAGCGCCGAAGCCGCCGCGATCACAGCGCCGACTGCAAGAAGGTGCCAGGCGCCGAAAAGCCGGAAGGCGCCTCCGTCGAAGTCCGGTGACAGGAAATCGATCACGCGCCTCCCTTCTTCGCCCGAGCAAGTGGACCAGCCGGGTTAGAGCCGTCCCAGAACGTCCAGGGCGCGCAGCTTCCAGACCTTCCAGACCGCCTCCAGCACAATCCGCTTCGACATCTTCGATGTCCCGGAATCCCGTTCGGTGAAGACGATCGGCACTTCGGCGAGGCGAAATCCCTTTCGCCAGGCGCGCAACTTGAGCTCGATCTGGAAGGTGTAGCCCGTCGATTCGATACGGTCGAGCTCGAGAGCCTCGAGCACCCGCCGGTCAAAGACGTTGAATCCCCCGGTTGCGTCCGAGACCGGGAGTCCGGTGATGATGCGTGCGTAGACCGTTCCGAAACGGGATATCAGGAGGCGGCCCACGGGCCAGTTCACGACCGTGGCCTTCCCGCCGACGTACCGGGAGCCGACCGCGAAGTCGGCCTTCTGCCCGGACACGACGCGAATGAGGGCCGGGAGCTTCTCGGGAGGATGCGAGAGGTCGGCGTCCATCTCGCAGATCCGCCGGTATGGCCTGGCCAGCGCCCACCTGAACCCCTTGAGGTAGGCGGGCCCGAGCCCCCCCTTCCCTTCCCGGTGGATCGCGTAGACCCGGCCCGGATGCGCGCGCCCAAGCGAATCGGCCACCTCCCCGGTCCCGTCGGGCGACGCGTCATCGACGACGAGCACGTCGAGGGAGCCTGACTGGGCCAAGATGCGGGGCACGAGTCTCGGGAGGTTCTCGCGTTCGTTGTACGTCGGGACGATGACAAGAGTGCGTCCTTCGTCCCCGGACCGGTCCCCTCCGGGGCGCTGCCCGCCGGCGCTCCCGGTCACCGACCGTCCCCCGCCGGGTCCTGCCGCTGACCCGATTCCCTCCGCCGAATCTCCCAGAGCGCGAGTCCTCCGGCCGGGATCAGCTCCACGACCGTCATCCAGAGGCGCGTCAGGATAGCGATTCCGACCGCGCCGACGCCGACCTCCGGCCTCAGGAACGCGATGAGGAATCCCTCCCGGACACCGATCCCGGCAGGTGCGAAAAACGCCGCGTAACCGAGGAGGTACGAACCCGCGAACGCGCTGGCGAGCGGCAACACGTCCTGTGTGGGGAATCCGAGGCCCTGAACGAAGTAGACGAACGATCCGCAGTAGAGCAGCCAGTTGAGGAAGTACATACCGAAATAGCGGAGCGCGAAGCTGTGTCCCCCGAGAGCGTGCCGCGGGGTCGCCTCTGCCCTGCGGCAGGCGAGTTCGAGCCCCCGTCTTCGGATCCCGGGAATGCTCAGGAGGACGAGAACGACCGCCAGTGCGCCAACGAGAACGAGGGCCTCGCCCGTCGCGTCCCCGCTCCGTCCGAAGAGAGCTGGAGCGCCGATTGCCGCAGCGGCGCTCAGGGCGAACACCTGGGCGATGATCCCGGCAGCTGCCCCGATCCGGCGACCGACGCCCACCCGGCCAGAGAGCATGCCGAGAGCGGCAAGTTGCCAGAGCTTTCCGGGGAGATAGCGCCCGAGGCTGGCCGCGAACACGATCCGGACCGCAGGGATGGCCGGAACGTCCCTCCCGGCGAGCTCGCCCGCCAGACGGCCCCAGAGGAGCGCTGAGGTGCCCAGCGAGAGCAGGAAGACGAGCGTTGCCACGAAAAGTCGGGGAGCCGAGACGTCCGGGACCGCGAGGCGGAAGTTCAGCGCCTCCTCGAGGCCGGCTCCCACCGAGGCGATGAGGATCCAAGTCACGGCCACTGTCAGCAGCCAGTGGACGGCCCGTCGTCCCCACTCCCGCCGTCGGCCGTCGGCGCCGGCCGTCACCGGCCCCCCTTCGGTGCCCCGCTGGCCGGAGTCAGGTCGGGGTTCCTGCGAAGGTGGGAGGCGGCGACTGCGGCGAGGAAGAGCCCGCACAAGATGCTCACGGCCAGGCTCGCCCGCAGGAGATCCGACGCGTAGCGAAGCTCGACCCGGTGCTGTCCCGCCCGGACCGGGACAGCCCGGAGCGTGTGATCCGCGCGGAGGACAGGCGACTCGACACCGTCCACATACGCCGTCCACCCCGGAAACCAGTTGTCGGCGATCACTAGGAGCGCGGCTCCGGAGGTCTCGACATCGAGGGTGGCGCGGTTCGGTGTCTTCTCGATCCACTCGACCGAGCCTGTGAGCCCGGGGCCTTCGAGGTCGAGAGGTAGCGCTTCGCTCAGGACCACCTGGGTGGCCGGGTCGTAGCGGGCCGGATCGAGGACGACATCCAGCACCTCCGCCTCGCCGACCACGAGTGCTTCGCCCACGAGTCGTGCGCGGGGCAGTCCGGGATACTCGTAGAGCGTGCTGTGTGGGCTTCCGTCGGCGAACTGGAGCCGCTCGACGAGGGCGAGTGGATCCGGTCCCGCGAACGCCTCGAGGGGTCCATAGTCCCGGTCCGGCCAGAGCAGATAGCGGACATTCAGGATCCGCGCGACGTTCGGGTGGAATGGCGGCGTGAGGTTGAGGGGAAGCCCGCTTCCAGCCATCCCGATCAGCTCACGGTACCGGGCGAGATCATTCGGGTGGTGCCCGGCCGCGAGTTCGAGTCCGTGCATAGCCAGCGAGACGTCTTGGCCGCCACCGGCCAGGGAAAGCACACGGAACGGCGGCTCGGTGCGGGCCCGGTCGCGGAGCAGATCCGTGATCGGATCGGCGGCCGCGAAGGCCGCGAATTCAAGCGTCTGGATGAAGGCGCCGTCCACGCGCGCCTCGTCGACCGCGACGGCGAGGGCCAAGACTCCGACCGCCCCATTGGCTCCGAGGAAGCCCCGCTCCGCTGTCCACCACGTCGCTGCTATCACCGCGACGGTCAGGCCGGCAAGCGCGAAGCCCCGCGTCATGTGCGGCCGCACCGCTTCAAGCCCCTCCGCAGCCGATCCCGTGGGCGCCCACCCCGTGAACGCGGCCCAGAGGCCCGGGAGGAGCCCGGAGAGGGAGAGGACCATACCCGCGACGAGGAGCGCGAGGGGGAGTGCGAACAGCCGGAGGATCCGGCGTCCGCTGCCCCGGCGCACGAGCTCGAGTCCCCTGTCCACCCCGAGACCCGCTGTCGTCGCGACCGCGAATCCGGTCACGAAGACAGCCATCGACGGTGCCCGGAAGAGAGAGATCCCCGGGAGCACCTCGTAGAGGAGGCGCCAGACGGGCGTGTGTGCGCCGAGGGCGAAGAGGAGAGCCGCTCCGCCGGTGGCCGCAAGGAACCAGCGGAGCCCCGGGTTGGGTCCGCCTAGGAAGGCGACGAGTGCGAGGAGGAGTGCCGCGAGGCCCAGGTATTCGTGGTTGAGCTTGAACGGATTCCGGCCCCAGTAGGTGCCGGTCGCCCACGGCGCGCCGCCTGCGTTGTTCCCGACGAATTCGGGGACCACCAGGGAGACGACCTCCTCGGGGTGAAGCGACCAGGACGACGAGTAGGCGCGCGCCTCCGCCGGATCGGACTCCGTTGTCGTGAGGGTCCGCCTCGAGTGCTCGGTGACATATCCTACGGCAGGCAGGAGCTGGATTCCGGCGGCGCCGGCCCCTACGGCGCTGAATGCCAGAAAGAGGCCGAAGCGGCGGATTGCGCCCGGCCAGGCCTGCTCCCTCCGACCCTTCTCGAAGGTCCGGAACGCGGCATAGAGTCCGACGGTGCCGAAGAGGAAGTACGCCATCTGGAAATGGGTCGTGAGGATCACGAGCGCGACCACGACCCCGGTGGCAGCGCCCCAGACCGGGCGTCCGCGAGCCAGGAAGAGCTCGACGGCGGCGAAGAGGAGGGGCGTGAGCGCCGTCACGAACAGCTTCCCGTCGTGTCCTGGGTAGACCAGCGTAACCATGTACGGAGCAAGGAGGTATGCGGTTCCGCTCACGAGCGCGGCGCCTTTCGAACCCCCGAGCACACGCACCCATCCGTACATGAAGCAGCCCGCGAGAAATACATGCAGCACGAGCTTCCATCCGAGGGCGCGGTAGGTCTCGGTGAGCTGCAGGAGGAGGAGCGAGGGTGGGTAGAGGGAGTCCCCGCCGGCGAGCGACTCCAGAAAGGGCGTTCCCCCGAGGATCTGCGGATTCCAGAGGGGATATCCCGTGGACCGGAGCGCTTCCGAGAAGAAGGCGCGTGCGGCGTATCCGAGGGCGAAGGTGTCCTGTCCGACCAGCATCCGGTCCGAGAACACGAACTCGCGGAAGAGGAATACGGCAGCGGCGAAGAAGAAGAGGACGATGCCCCACGCCGGTACTCGCTCGAGCGGGCGCTCCGCCGTAGCCGCGGCCCGGATCCGCATCACCCTCCCCCGGCCGGCCGGGAGGGCTCCCCGACCCGGCGTCCCGCAAGGAGGTCCCCATACACTTCGAGATGCCGCTCGACGAGGCGGTCGTTGCTCCACCGCGCGGCGACGCGCGCACGGGCGGCGGCTCCCCGCGTCCGGAGGTCCGCGTCCGCAAGCAGCGTGGTGACCGCGCGCGCAAGCGCATCGGGGTCCGCGGCGGGAACGAGCGTCCCCACTTCCTCGTCCACGATCTCGGCGAGTCCGCCCACCGCGGTCGCCACAACCGGGAGCCCGCACGCCATCGCTTCGAGTGCGGCGACCGAAGTGGCCTCCATCAGGGAGGGGAAGATGGCGAGGTCCCCCGAGCCGAGAAGCTCCGGCATCTCTGCGTGCGGCCGCGCCCCGAGGAACTCGAGGCTCTCCTCGACTTGGAGCTGTCTCGCCAGCACCTTGAGCCTTTCCCTCTCGGGCCCGTCGCCGATCAGGCGCGCCCGCACCCCGGGCACGCGCCGCCGGATCCCGGGGAGGGCACGCACGAAATACTCGACGCCGTTCTTCGGAACGAGCCGACGCGGGACGACGAGGATCGGGGGCCGGCTGCCCCGCCGATTGCCGGGTGGGCGGAACCTCGCCGTATCCACCCCATTCGTGAGCGCCTCCACGCGGCGGCCTCCGCCCAGGTTCTCGGCCACGCTGCGGATCTCTTCCGACGCCGCGAACGCATGGTCCGGCCAGCGAACGAGTCCCGAGAGGACCGGGATCCACGCAGGCCGCGTCGACCGGACGAGGAAGTGGGAGGTGTGGAAGGAGGCGACCCACGGCCGACCCGCGGAGCGCGCCGCCACGCCAGCCGGAAGGATGGACGCGAACGACTGGGCGTGGACCAAGTCCGCCGACCGGGCCCACCGGCGAGTCGCCGGGATCGACGCGAGGGCGTAGCGGGCCCACCCGGCCGCCGTCCGGGACGGGAGCGGGATTCTCCGGATCCGGATCCCGGATGCGGACTCCTCGAGCGGCAGTTCCGGGCGGGACCGCGAGGTAATCACCCGGACCTCTGCCCCGCGTGCGGCAAGCCCCTCTGCAAGACCCGCCACATGGCTCTCGAGCCCCCCCACCTCTGGAGCGTAGTAGACGCAGTGGATGAGGATTCTCATCTGCCTCGCCCTGCTCGCGCGGACCCCAGGAAGGCACCCACGATTTCGGCGATCCGCCGGCCGGCTCTCCCGTCGCCGTAGGGATTCCGGGCGAGTGCCTTCTGCCGGGCCTCGCGCGGGCGCTTGAGAAGACCGAGTGCTGCCCGGACGATCTTACCCGCCTCGGTACCCACAAGCTCGGCGAGGCCCGCATCCACCCCCTCGGGCCGCTCCGTCACCTCCCGAAGTACGAGGACGGGAGTTCCGAATGTGGGCGCTTCCTCCTGGATCCCGCCCGAATCGGTGAGGACGAGCGTGGCGTGCGCGAGCATCCAGACCAGCTCGGTATAGCCGAGGGGATCGAGGAGGTGGACCCGGGGATGGCCGGCGAGGATCCGGCGGGCCGGCGCCTCGACCGACGGATTCGGGTGGACGGGGTAGACGATCTCGAGGGTCCGGTGGCGGTCGAGGAGCTCGAGAAGCGCAGCGAACACGCGCTCGAGAGGAGGGCCGAAGGACTCCCGCCGGTGGGCGGTGAGAAGCGCGAACGGGGGCGCTCCGTCACGGCATAGGTGAGGTACCGATAGGGATTTCGGCGCCTCCATCTCCTCCGCAACCTGAAGGAGCGCGTCAACGACCGGGTTTCCCGTGACATGGATCCTACTGTCGTCGATTCCCTCGCGGAGAAGGTTCTTCCTGGCGTCGGCAGTCGGCGCGAAGTGAAGGTCCGCTATGACCGCCGCCATCCGCCGGTAGCCCTCCTCGGGAAACGGGCTCCGGAGATTGCCGGTCCGGAGCCCTGCTTCCACATGGCCGACGGGGATGCGGTGGTGATAGGCGGCGAGCGCTCCGAAGAAGACGGTGGCGGTGTCGCCCTCCACGAGCACGAGTCCGGGACGCCAGGCCTCGAAGACGGGTCCGAGGCGGGCGAGGCAGAGGGCTCCAACCTCGCCGGGTGACTGCCCTTGCGTCATGATGGCGAGGTCGAATTCCGGCGTGAGGCCGAAGACATCGAGCACCTCGGCCACGAGTTCGTCATGCTGGCCCGTCAGCGCGAGCCCCACCTTGATCCCTGTATCCAGCTCCCTGAGCCCCCGGATCACCGGCGCCATCTTGATCGCCTCGGGCCGGGTTCCCACCACGCAGAGGACGCGCCCGGCGGGTAGTTCCTTCCCCGTCACCGGCGCAACCGCGCGCCGAGTGCCTCCACCTCTTCCCGAAGTTCGGCTACCATCTCCGCAAGCAGGCCGAAGCCGAACACCGTGAAGCCCACCGTCTCGAGAAGCACCACCAAGTCGAGAAGCGGCCGGAAGCCCAGGCCGTGCGCGAGGCGGAGGTAGATCGAGACGATTCCGACGGCGACCCCCATGAGCACGAGTAGAACGCCGACCGTGCCGAAGAGGAGGAGAGGCTTTCTTGAGACGATGGTGAGAAAGGAGACCGAGAGGAGGTCGATCACGCCGCCCATCACCCGCCACGCGCCCCGGTACTTGGAGACCCCCGCGCGGCGCGGATAGAGCGTGATGTCGATCTCGGTGACCGTGTAGCCCTTCATGTGCGCCAGCACGACGAAGAAGCGGTGCCAGTCGTGGCGGAGCCGGATGTCGTCCAGTACCGAGGCCCGGAACGCCTTCATCGAGTTCAGGTCGGATGCAGGGACACGAAAGAGGCGCCTGGACAGCCAGTTGTAGGCCGATGAGATCCGCTGCTTCTCGTAGTCGCCGACCTTGCGCCCGCAGACGATGTCCCACCCCGCCGAGATCTTCTCCAGGAAACGGGGGATTTCCTCCGGGGAGTGCTGCAGGTCCGCGTCGAAGACGACGAGAACCGAGCGGTCCGTCTCGCGCGCGGCGGTGAGGATCGCCTCGGTCTTCCCCAGGTTCCTGCGGTGCTCGAGAACGCGGAGGGCGGACCACTCCCCCGCCTCCGCGCGTGCAAGTCCGGCCGTCCCATCCGAGGAGCCGTCGTCGACGAGGACCACCTCGCCGTCGAGGCGATGTTTCTCGAACGTCTCCCTCAGCTCGCGGAGAAGCGCCGGGACGACCGGCGCCTCGTTGTAAGCCGGGACGACGACGGCGAAGTCACGGGGCCAGGGCTCGGGGGCGCGGCTCCCGGTTGCGAGCCCGGCGCTAGACACGCCGGCGCATCCGGGCCGAGAGGATCCCGAGCTGACCCCTGTACTTGGCAACCGTCCGCCGCGCGATCCGGACCCCGTCGAGATCGAGCAGCTCGGCGATCCTCTGGTCGGTCAGCGGCTTCTTCGGGTTTTCCTGGCTCACGAGGGTCCGGATCTTGTCCTTGACGCCGCGGGCCGAGATGTCCTCGCCCGAACTCGTCTGCAGCCCGCTCGAGAAGAAGTACTTGAGCGGATACACCCCCCGCGGGGTCTGCACGTATTTCGCGTTCGTGACCCGCGAGACCGTCGACTCGTGCATCTCGATGTGGTCGGCGACCTCACGTAGCGTAAGGGGCCGCAGGTGCTGCACCCCCTTCTCGAGAAAGTCGTGCTGGCGCTCCACAATGAAGTTCATGACCCTGAGCATCGTCTGGCGGCGCTGTTCGATCGCCTGGATCATCCAATTTGCCGCGTGCAGCTTCGTGGTGATGAACTCCCGGTTCGCGCCGGTGAACTTCCGCCTGTCGCGTGCAACCTCGCGGTACGCCCGGGAGATCCGGAGCCTCGGAAGGTTCCCGTCATTCAGGAAGACGTGGTACTCCCCGTCGATCTTCTCGACGATCAGGTCGGGAAGAATGTAGCTCTCGTCGTCCGGAGCGTGACGGAGCCCGGGCTTCGGATCCAGCTTGGCGACCGCGTCCGCGGCGTCCTGCACTGCTTTCGGCGTAACCCCGACTTCACGGGCGATCTCGTTCCACCTGCGGTTCAGGAAGTCATCGAAGTGGTCGCTGACAAGCGTATGGGCGAGAGAGTCTTCCGCCCCGAGCGCCGTGAGCTGGAGGAGGATGCATTCGCGGAGATCGCGTGCGGCCACGCCCGGCGGATCCAGCGTCTGGATCACCTTGAGCATCCGTTCGGCCTCGGGCGTCGAGTAGTCGCGAAAGAGCACGCCCACCTCGGCCAGCTCCTTCTCCCGCTCCGTCTCGTCCCCATTCTCGAGGGCGCGTTCCTCGGCAACGCTCCGGACGTCGGCCAGCCAGGTGTTTGCGCCCGCCACCACCTCGTCGAGCGTGCAGGTGAGCAGGCCGGAGTCGTCGACGTTGCCGATGATCTCCTCGCCGATCCGGATCTCCCGCTCGGGGATCGAGAGGTGGTAGAGCTGCTCGAGGAGCTTGGTCCTCAAGTCGGCCGCCTCGACCTGCGGGCGTTCCCGGAAGCTTCGTTCCTCGGCCTGTCCCCGATATCCGCCCGAGTCGAAGCCGTCAAGGAGAATCTCCTCCCAGTCGACCTCGTCCTCCTCCCTCCCCTCCTGCTCCTCGGACGCGGCGACTTCGTCAAGGGAAACCTCAAGGAAATCTTCGGTCTCGGCCAGCTCCAGGAATGGATTTTCCGCCATCTCCGCCTTCAGGCGCTGCTGCAGATCGAGCAGCGGCATGTGCAGGAGTTCCATCGCCTGGTAGAGGCGGGGATTGATGCGGAGTTCCTGCCGCAGCTTGCCTGTCTGTACGAGACTGGGCTTGAGGCTCGTCATCCGTCTGGCCGGCTAGTGCTCCGGCGATGCGCCGTCGCCGGGCGGGCCGTAGCGTTCTCTCATTCGGGTCGTGAGCGTGGGGCCGAGGTAGATGTCTGCTACCTCGTCGTTCCACACCAGGTCGGACACGCTGCCGGAAACGCGGATCTGGCCTTCGTACATGATGTAGGCGCGGTCCACGATGTCGAGCGTCTGCTCGACGTTGTGATCCGAGATGATCACCCCGATGTTCCGGTGCTTGAGCGACCGGACGATGAGCTGGATGTCGTTGACCGCGATCGGGTCGATCCCGGCGAAGGGTTCGTCGAGGAGCATGAACTTCGGCTCCCGGACGAGCGCGCGTGTGATCTCGAGTCTCCGCCGCTCCCCCCCCGAGAGGGTGTAGGCCCTGTTCTTGCGCAGGTGCGAGATCGAGAGTTCCTCGAGAAGCTCCTCGAGGCGGCGCGCCCGCTCTGCCTTCGGAAGCCTGCGGGTCTCGAGGATCGCCATCACGTTGTCCTCGACCGAGAGCTTCCGGAAGATCGAGGGCTCCTGCGCGAGGTAGCCGACGCCGAGGCGCGCCCGCTTGTACATCGGGACCCGGGTGAGCTCACCGCCGTCCAGATAGACGTTGCCCCGGCTTGGAGATATGAGTCCCACGATCATGTAGAAGGTCGTGGTCTTCCCCGCCCCATTCGGTCCTAGCAATCCGACGATCTCTCCCTGGCTGACCTCGAGATCCACCTGGTCCACGACGCGGCGCCGTTGGTAGATTTTCGTGAGTCCGGCACCCCGGAGCCGACTGTTTCCCTCGACACGGGTGATCGCCGACCGCGGCGGGTGCGCTTCCGCTTCCGTCTCGGTGGCGGCCGGCATCGTCGAAGCCGCGGCACGCTCTTCGGTCATGGGCCTGGCTCCGTCGAGGGCGCGCCGGGCTCCTCGGCAGCGTCCTCGGGGCTGCTCTCGTCCCCGCCCGCGCCGAAGGTCGCCTCCGGTTCGAGCTGGAGGCCGGATACGCCACCCACCGCAATGACTTCCTCGACCTGGCCGCCCGCGAAGAGGAGCCGGATCTCGTTGGCGACCAAGTAGCTTATGCCCCACTCGCTCCGCTCCGGCGGAGGCTCGTCCGGGGTACTGCCCGCCTCTTCCGCGCCCGCCGCCTCAGGCGGGGAGCGGTAGAGGGTACGGGCGTTTCCCTCGGCATGGAGCTGCGTCAGCACGTACTGCGCCTCTTCCGCGGGGGGCGCTTCCCCTGCCTCGGGAGGCGGATCCAGCGAGTCGAACGATCCGACGACGGCGTCGCCCTCGATCCAGTCGTGATCCAGGATCCCAAGCAGTTGGTCCGCTTCGGCTTCCTCTTCCGCTTCCTCCGCACCCTCGGGGAGGGCGTCGCCACCCGTGTCACCTCCGGGGGAAGTCTCGGGGCGGGGCGGCCGCTCCCCCTCCGGACCGAGAGACTCCCCCCTCGCGGCTCCCTCCGCGCGGACGGAAGCGAGCACGCCGCCCGGCGCGTCCACCTCGATCGAGTTTCCCGTGAGGAAGAGGCCCTGGGCGAAGGCCGCCGCCTGCTCCGGGACCCCCTCGCCGTCCGATGAATCTCCCTCCGTTACAGTGATGTAGCTGACGGAACCCGAATCGAATTCGACCTCGATCCAGCCGCCGGAGAGGTCGAGATCGCCTGAGAGGAGCGCGGCCTTCTCCTCGGCCTCCATCGTCGTGATCTCGCCTTCCGGGAGTTCGAGCGTGATCCTCTGCCCTATCGTCTCCGTAGCCCCCGACTCCACCCTGGCCTCCTCCAGGAGGACGAGCGTTCCGAGCTCACGGTCGAAGGAGAGCGAACGGGCGGCCGCATACAGCGAGTCGCGCTCCACCGCCACATTGCCTTCGGCAAAGAGGAAGCGCTCCCCCTCGAACCGGAGCCGATCCGCGAGGACCTCGTAGGGCGCCGCTTCCGCGCCGGCGCTGGAATCGGCGGGCGCCATGAGCGCGAGGGCCCGCCGGCCAGAGGCTTCGAGCCGTTCTTGGCCGGACCCGCCGGTTCCCTCGTAGAGGTCGAGCGTGTCGCCCCGGACGACCGTCGCGCCGTCGAGCGTCCGGAGCTCGGCATTCCCCCGTGCTAGGAGGCGTCCCTCGCGCTGGAAGTAGTCGGCGGTGTCGGCCTCGAGCTCGCGCTCCGAGTCCAAGTAGCGGAATCCGCCGTAGAACTCGGTGCGTTCGTCGGCCTCCCATACGACGGCGCTGTCGGCGCGGATCCTGACCCCGTCGGTGCAGGCGACCTCCGGTGACCCGACCCAGGTGACGCGCTGGCCGATGACCGTTTCACGGGAGCTAAGCGTCCGGAAGCTCTCCATGTCGCATTCGTCGGCGGTTGTCTGTCCCGCGAGTGCCGTGGCGGCGAAGAGCGCAGGTGCGACGAGCGCGGGGGTCCGGACGCGCCTCATGGTCCGGTCCCCGCGCTTCCCTGCACGACAAAGTCGCGGAACTCCAGGTCGGAGCGGAAGGAACTCCCCGCCCGCTGTCCCCCCTCCTCGTTCATGACGAAGGCCGAATCGCTCCAGAGCTGGTTCAGCTCGGGGTCGTAGTGGAGCTCCTCGGTCTCGAGCCGGCGATCCTGGAAGGGAACGACAAGGACGACCTCACCCCTCGCCGTAAGCCGCTCGGCGAGCGGCTCGAAAGTGCCCCTGAGCGAGGTGACTGTGGCCCGTTCCGAGCCGTCATCGTTGAATACGATGAGATTCACGCCACGGAGCGCCTGGTGCGTCGAGTCGTTCCACTGGTAGGCCGTGTCGAACTGGAGGCGTGCGGTCCGGATCCCGTCGGCGTTCGAGATCGTGGTGACCCCGCCCATTACGATGGCGTCCGCCTCGAGGAAGCGGTCCGGGTCGGAGACCGTCGCGACCGGGGCGTCGACCTCGCATGCCGCGAGCGCGGGGAGGAGCATCGGCGCGAGGCGGCGCAGGCGGCGGCCGTTCATGCGACGTCCGCCCGGAGGAGGTCGTGGAGATGGACCATGCCGCGAAGTTCGTCCGACCCGTCGACGACCGGCAGCGCCATGATCCCGTAACTTTCCATCTCCCGCAGGACGACGCCCGCAAGCGTGTCCGGTCGGGTCGTCCTCGGCGTCCTCGACATCACCTCGCCGACCGGGAGTTCGAGAAAGTCCTCGCGTCCCCCCATGATCCGCGTGAGGTCTCCCGCCGTCACGACGCCCACGACCCGCCTGCGGGAATCGACGATCGGTACGGTGCCGCGCATGTGCGCCAGCGGGACGATGCATTCCTGCATGCGCGCAGCCTCCGTGACCTCCGGGTATCCCTCGGCGACCATGACGTCGCGGACCCGGAGCGTGAGCCGCCGGCCGAGCGTGCCGCCGGGATGGAACTCCGCGAAGTCCTCCGGCCGGAATCCCCGGCGCTCGAGCAGCACCATCGCCAGCGCGTCCCCCATCGCGAGCGCCGCCGTCGTCGAGGAGGTGGGGGCGAGGTCCATCGGACACGCTTCCGCGCTCACCCGGCAGTCAAGGCAGACGGTGGCGGCACGCGCCAGCGGCGAACCGGGATCGCCCGCGAGCGCGATCGTCGGCAGCCCGAGCCGGAGCATGTATTCCATCAGCCCCGCGAGCTCCGACGTGCTCCCGCTCTTCGAGACCACGATGGCGACATCCTTGCGCGAGACGATGCCGAGATCCCCGTGAAGTCCGTCGACCGGGTGTAGGAAGGTCGCCGGCGTGCCCGTGGACGTGAGGGTGGCGGCCACCTTGCGGGCGATGATCCCGCTCTTTCCGACCCCGGTCACGATGACCCGGCCCGGCGTGTCCGAGAGGATCTCGATGGCCCGCGCGAAACGGTCGTCGATCCGGTCCGCGAGAGCGGCCACGGCCCGGGCCTCCGCGCGGAGGACCCGGCGCCCTCCCTCCGTCAGGACGCCTGCGTCGGCCGGTGCAAGCGTCGCCGCCGCGCCGCTACCCACCGCTCCTCGCCCTGCAGTATGCCTCCACTGCCGCTTCCCACTCTCCGCGTGCCGTGAGGAGCGCTTCGGCGAACTCCCGGACCGCTCCCCTGCCCCCGCTCCTCTGTCCCGTCCAGACCGCCTCGCGCCGGATCTCCCGGACGGCGTTCGCAACAGCCGCCGGCACGCCGACCAGGCGGAAGAGCGGGAGGTCGGGAAGGTCGTCGGCCAGCATGGCCACCTCGTGCCAGGCGAGGTCGTATCGGCGCTTTAGCGCCCGTGCGGCCGGGAGCTTCCGCGCCCCCCCGTCCTGGTGGCACTCCTCGATGCCAAGCTCGCGCGCCCGAAGCTCGGTGGCCGCCGAGACGCGTCCCGAGATAAGCGCCACGCGGATCCCCGCATCCCTGAGGAGCCGGATCCCGAGCCCGTCCTGGATGTCGAACCGCTTGAACTCGACGGGATCGCCGCTCGCCGTCTCCCCGAGGTAGATCCCCGCGTCGGTGAGCACGCCGTCCACGTCCAGGATCACGAGCCGCACGGCTCCTGCCCGTGCGCGGAAGGCGCTTCCACCGGCAGGGAGGGACACGGCCGGTGCACGCTCCGCCGCTCTCGGCCGCCCCTCCGGGGAAGGCGTCACCCTTCCCCCCGGCCCTCTTCCGGGGCTCCCCGGCCCCCATTCCCGCCGAGGAGCGCGCGGATCGCGGCCACGTCGGCAACAAGCGCTTCGAGCGCCTCGAGGGGGAGCATGTTCGACCCGTCCGAGGGCGCGTGCTGCGGTGCCGGGTGGGTCTCGAGAAAGAGGTGGTCGCAGCCGGCAGCCACGGCTCCGCGCACGAGCGCCGGGATATGCTCCGGGTTGCCGCCGCTCGAGCCCGCCCGGGTCCCCGGGCGCTGAACCGAGTGCGTCCCGTCGAAAACCACCTGCACGCCGCATGCCCTCCGGATCGACCGGAAGGCCCGCATGTCGACGACGAGATTGCCGTACCCGAAGAATGTTCCCCGCTCGGTCACAAGTACCTCGCTCGCACCGCCGGACCTCGCCTTCTCCACGACAGCCGCCATCTCGCCCGATGCCATCCACTGCCCTTTCTTGATGTTGAGGGGCCGTCCCGTCGCGGCGGCGGCCAGGATCAGGTCCGTCTGGCGGCAGAGGAAGGCCGGGATCTGGAGGATGTCCGCGCACTCGGCGGCCGGTCCCGCCTGGTCCGGTATGTGAATGTCGGTCAACGTCTTGAGGCCTGTCTCCTCGCGGACCTCCGAGAGGAGGCGGAGCCCCTGGTCGAGCCCGGGTCCGCGCGGTGAGCGGACCCTCGAGCGGTTCGCCTTGTCGAAGGAGGCCTTGAAGATCACCGGGATCCCGTGGCGCGCCGAGAGGCGGGCGAGGCGCCCCGCGACGGAGAGGTTCAGAGTGCTGTCCTCGAGCGCGCAGGGGCCTGCGATCAGGGTGAACTCGCGGGCCGGTCTCATCGCGTGCCTTCCCGGTCCCTGGTCCCGTTCGACTCGGCGTGGCGGACCGCCGCCTCGACGAAGGAGGCGAAGAGCGGGTGCGGCCGCGTGGGCCGGCTCTTCAGCTCCGGATGGAACTGGCATCCGACAAACCACGGATGCGTCTCGATCTCGACGATCTCGACGAGCCGGTCGTCCGGCGAGATGCCGCTCACCCTGAGTCCGGCGTCCTCGAGGCGGCTCCGGTACTCGTGGTGGACCTCGTAGCGGTGGCGGTGGCGCTCGGAAATCTCCCGGACCCCATAGATTTCCGAGACCCGGGAGCCAGGGAGGAGGTGCGCGGGGTAGGCCCCGAGGCGCATCGTGCCTCCCTTGTCCGTCACACGCCGCTGCGAGTCCATGAGGCAGATCACGGGGTCGGGGGTCTCCAGGTCGAACTCAAGGGAGTTCGCCCCGTCGAGCCTGCAGACATCGCGGGCGAATTCGATGACTGCGCACTGGAGGCCGAGGCAGATGCCGAGGAACGGACGTCCGGCCACCCTGGCCCACCGGATCGTGCGAAGCATCCCCTCGATGCCCCGCGGGCCGAACCCGCCCGGGATCAGGATCCCGTCGTAGCGGTCGAGCCGCCTCCCGGGGTCCTCCGACCGGTCGAAGGTCTCCGACGAGATCCAGTCGATCCCGACCGAGACGTTGTTCGCGATCCCGCCATGGATGAGGGCCTCTTGGACGGACTTGTAGGAGTCGACGTGGTCGGTGTACTTGCCGACGACGGCGATCCGCGCCTCGCGTCCGGGCGGATTGCGGATCGCCTCGACGATCCCCTCCCAAGCGCCGAGCTCCGGCTCCTCGAGATCGAGCCGGAGCCGCTCCGCCACATAGTCGTCGAGGCCCTGGCGGCGGTACTCGATGGGCACTTGGTAGATCGATTCGACGTCCAGGGCCTGGATCACGCCCCGGGGCTCGACATTCGTGAACAGCGAGATCTTCGCCCGGATGTCCTCGTCCAGCGGGTGCTCGGACCGGCAGATGAGCACCTGCGGCTGGATCCCGATCTGCATGAGTTCGCGCACGGAGTGCTGGGTCGGTTTCGTCTTGAGCTCGCTGGACGCAGAGAGGTAGGGGACGAGCGTCAGGTGCATGAAGATGGCGTTGGCCGGCCCGACCTCCTGGCGGAACTGCCGGATGGCCTCGAGGAAGGGGAGGCTCTCGATGTCGCCGACCGTTCCGCCGATCTCGGTGATCACGACATCGTGTGCGTGCTCGAGGCGCCGGATCGCCGCCTTGATCTCGTCGGTGATGTGCG
>JAAXGI010000307.1 GCA_012267505.1 Gemmatimonadota bacterium | reverse complement strand
GGTCACGGCGCCGGGAATGCTCGTCACCGGCATGACGACCCCCGCGCCGGCAGCCTCCGCCCGGTCCAGGTAGCCCTGGATGTCGTCGACCTCGATGTAGATCATCACCTGGTTCTCCCCGGTGGGCGAGGCTTCGATACCGCCGTTGATCCCCGTTTCGGTGCCGGTGTTCACGAGGCCGTATTCCATATCTGACGCCACATCGATCTGCCATCCGAAGACTTCCCTGAAGAAATCCCGGCTCTTCCCGGGCTCAGCGGACAGGATCTCGAAATGGACGACGGGGTTGGGCATGGCATCCTCCTGCGGCTTGTACGTGGGTGACCGGAGCGCCACGGTAGCGCAGCGAACGGCCTACCCGGTAGCGTAGGGAGCGGCATGCGGAGCGTCAGCAATCTTCTGATAATCGGGGGTTTGATCGCCATCGCGGCCGGCTTCGCGGCCCGGTTCGGGCTCCTCTCCTGGTTCGGCAACCTGCCGGGCGACATCCGCCGGGTCGGGGAACGGTCGGTCGTGTTCATCCCGCTCACCTCGATGCTGGTGGCGAGCCTGCTGCTGACCGTCGTGGTCAATCTCGTGGGCCGCTTCTTCCGCGGCTAGGCAGGCCGCCCGTCCGCACGGTTGCCTCTACGGTGCGGCCACGCTCGGAGAGCGACCCGGAGGGCCTCGCCTTAGCCGTCCAGCGCCCAGGCGGCGAGGGCTTCGCTCCACAGGCCCAGCGATCCGGCCCGCTGCGCTTGCTCCCGGACCTCGCGATCGCTGGAGACCACCGCCGCCGAGGCGCCCAGCCCCCCGGCCAGGTCGATCAGCTCGTCGTCCGCCTTCCATCCCTCACGCGTGTATCTGACCTCGATCCCGTTGGGCAACGTCTCGGCGCTCGTCTCGGTCGCCCGGCCCGAGTCCCACACCACCGTGATACGGGGACGTCCCCTCGCCCGCACCTTCAACTCGCCGAGGTCGTTCTGCAGGCGATCCCTTATCTCGGGACGGCTGAACCGGTCGGCCGGATACATCTTCGCGGTCACGTTGTAACCGTCCACCAGCAGGGCGAAGGGCCGATCCAACCCGATCAACCACTCGACGGCTCGCGGGCTGTCCGGTGCCACCCCCGCCGGCAGAACAAGCGGTTCCCGGGCGCTGGGTACCGGCTCCGTCGCGACAGGCGCCGGACCAGGGAAGAAAGCCTGCACCACCCCGTCCAGTTGACGGGCTGCTTCCACCGCGTCCATGTCGGCCCACACGTTCAGTCCGCCGGGCTCGGCAGGCGGAGCATGCTCGACTCGCCGCTCCCTCTCCAGATCCCCGCGCGTCTCGGCGAGTCGTTGCCCGGTCTCCGCCAGGTCGGCACGGGTCTCCTCGAGTTTCCCGGCCAGCCGGCGGTTGTCCCTTCTCAATCGATCACAGGCCTCGATGAGCCGGGGCTCCACCGTGGATCGAGCCTCCTCCCATGCTTGCTCCACCCGGCGGTCGGCCCGGCGCCGGGCGGCCTCCGCATCCCTTTGGGCTTGGCGGGCATCGCCCTTCCACTTCTTCAGATCCGACTCCAACTCGCCGATCCGCCGCTCGTGGCGCTTGATCCGATCCGAGTTCCAGACGTCGCGTAGGTCACGGCGGATCCCTTCCAGCCGATCCTCCCATCCATCCGGACGCACCAGGAATAGCGCGGCCGCCTGCTCGTAGGGATCGTCGCCGTCCTCCGATCCGTCGATCTCCTCGGCGACCTGCTCGCGCAACCAGTCGTCCTGGTCGAGTTCCTCGAGGAGCCGTTTCTCCAGGGGCGCGGGTAGCCGCTGTCCCGTGCTCTGCGCGACTCGATGCATCGACCGGGGTACTTCTCGCCACTCCATGTCCCTCAGGGTTCCGCGGGCGACCTCGACCACTCGGCGGAGGAGCCGGCGTTCCGCCTTGCGCATTCCCCAATCGTAAGCAGGAAGCGGACCGATGTGTCAACGCCGCCACAAATGTTGACATCACGGCCCGCATGCTCCATACTTCGGCTTCTCATGACCGGCCGCAGCCTCGTACTAGTACTTATGTAGCGCACCGTCGCAACGCGGCGTGTGCGCTCAAGCCCTCCTTCCGGAGGGCTTTCTGTATGAGAGCACCACGGGAACCACGGCAGACCAGCAAGAAAGCAGATGGGCATGATCACCGGCGCAGAGATACTGATCAAAGCACTCGAATACCAGGAGGTCGATACCGCCTTCGGCATCCCGGGCGGCGCCATCCTCCCCGCCTACGACCCGTTGCTCGACGCCGGATTCCGCCATGTCCTCGCCCGCCACGAGCAGGGCGCCGGCCACATGGCCGAGGGCTACGCCTGGGCTACCGGGAAGGTCGGCGTGGCCATCGCCACCTCGGGTCCCGGCGCCACCAACCTGGTCACTCCCCTGGCGGACGCGCTGATGGACTCGGTTCCAATCGTGGCCATCACCGGGCAGGTCCCCACCCACGCCGTCGGTAACGACGCCTTCCAGGAGGCCCACACCACCGGCATCACCATGCCTGCCACCAAGCACAACTACTTCGTCACCCGCGCCGAGGAGATCGCCCAGACCGTCGCCGAGGCCTTCCACCTGGCGTCGACCGGGCGCCCCGGGCCGGTGCTGGTCGACATCCCCAAGGA
>JAAXGI010000014.1 GCA_012267505.1 Gemmatimonadota bacterium | reverse complement strand
TCTGGAACTCGTCGTAGTTGGGGGCGCTCACCCGCACGGCGGCCGTGGAGTCGACGGGAACGAGTGCGCGGCGGACCGGGGTGATCGTGACCATGGACATCGGGTGGCCCGGGAACGGGCCCGTCAGCGGAAAAGGGGGCGAACGCCGGTGCTTACACGGACCGCGGAAGATAGCCCCGAAGGCACCCTGCGCGTTCGACGGACCCACGGCAACGACAGGACGGCTTGGCAGATGGTGGTGACCAGAGCCCCACCCGGAGCGGACCTCTCCGGCTGACCCGGCATTCGACGGGCATGCACCTCTCCGGCCCTGCCGTACCCGGGGATGCGAACCGATGGTCCCGGGTTGGCGGACAACAGCCGTATACATAGATCTGTCCGCCGCTGTCTTGCGGGGGTTGCTGATCAACGGGAGACACCCATGCCGGATCGCAGCGCCATTGAATGGAGGGTGTTCGACATGCCCCGGAACTCGCAGCCAAGCTGGTCCGCGCTCCTCCACCAGCGCTGAAGCGGTTCTCTCCACATTCATCCATGAGCTGACATCGTCGCTCGAATAGGTCCGCGTACCGGCGGGCGTTGACGGCTCAGAGCTGCACCACATGTGCCCGGCGGGTCGCCCAGCGCCTCGTTGATCGCAGAAAGTTCATCGTAGGCTGTTGCACACTCGAGCGATTCGGCCATAGGGTAGACGCAAGGTTATGTCTTCTACCTTGGGGTGGGCCATGGGCATAAACATCAAGAATGAAGAGACTTGTTCGCTCGCTCGCGACCTAGCCCGGCTGACCGGCGAGACCATGACTGGCGCCATTACCGTCGCGCTGCGCGAACGCCTCGAACGCGAGAAACGCCAGCACGACCTGCTTGCCCGTACCGAGGAACTGCTTGCCATCGGCCGACGCTGTGCTGAGACACTGGAACCTGGGCCATCGGCAATTGAGCATGGCGACCTGCTCTTTGACGATCGGGGCTTACCCGGGTGATCGTCGACAGCTCGGCCGTGCTCGCGATCCTCTTCGGCGAGCCGGATGCGAGGCGTCATGCTGCTGCAATCATGGCTGCCCACCCCTGCCGCATGTCGGTCGCCAGCGTACTGGAGGCTTCCATAGCGGTGGAACGTCGAGGCGGGGACACGGCGGTCCATGACCTCGACATGCTCCTGGAGCGCGCGGAGATCGAGTTGGTGGCCATCACGGTGGAACACTTGAAAGCCGCGCGCTACGCTTGGCGCCGCTTTGGCAAGGGGAATCACCCGGCCGCACTGAACTTCGGCGACTGCTTCGCCTACGCGCTCGCCAAGACGACCGGCGAGCCGCTGTTATTCAAGGGCGAGGATTTTGCCCAAACTGATATCGACCCCGTGTGATCGGGCGGAGGTACCTTATCGTCGTTGAGCGCCGAAAAGCCGAGCAAGCTGCGGTCCGTCCGGTTGCCCACGGGTTCGCCCGAGCTGCCGGCCCTGTCCTCGTCCGGCCGGTTCGCGCAACAACGCCTCCGTCATACCCGACGCCCCCCCCGCCGAGCACACGAACCAGCGTCGGCGAGGACCAACACCCCGATCCAGGAACCCGGATTGGGTCTGCCTCCTCCGAGATCAGTGTGTCATCGCCGATGTCCCGTTTTTTCTTCAAGCAGTGGGGTGGGATCACGTCGAAAGCCGGTGGGCGAGAGCTGGATGGTGAGACGTGGGAGCGGTATCCCCTGACTGAGTCCGTGGTGGCCGGATTGGGTCTTGCGGACCCGAAACCGGAGCCGAAGCAGGTGTATCCATGCCAAGCGAGCGTGGGACGCTGACCGGAGGCAGAGATGGATGGCACGTTGGATCATGCGGTGCTGGACGAGGTGATCCGACGCGTCGTCGAGGTGGCGAAGCCGGAGAAGATCATCCTCTTCGGCTCGGCGGCGCGGGGGCGGATGGGGCGCCACAGCGATGTCGACCTGCTCGTGGTCCGGTCCGGAGTCGACGCTCTGGACCTCATGGGCGACATCTACCTGAACCTGCGCGGTGTGGGAACGGCGGTCGATGCCATCGTTGTATCCGCGGATGACGTGGAACGGTACCGCGACAGCTACGGGATGGTGATTCACGAGGCTATCCGCAACGGACGCGTGGTGTATGAGACCCGATGAGCGGTTCCCACATGACGATCCACGGGAGTGGATGAACCGCGCTCGCAGCAACCTAGCGCGCGCGAAACTGTGGGAGGCAGGCGTCTATCTGGAAGACCTCTGCTTCGACGCCCAACAGGCTGCCGAGAAGGCAATCAAGGGGCTCCTGCTGTCGAGTGGGATCCATCATCCGTTCAGCCACGATCTGGCGGCCCTGCTCTCGTTGGTTGAGCAGTCTGGAACAGATGTACCGTCCGAGGTCTTCGACGCCGCGATCCTCACCCGGTATTCGGTGGCTGGCCGGTATCCGGGACCCACGAGGCCGGTCACGGAAGGAGGACCACCGGGAGGCCGTCGAACTGGCTGACCGCGTGGTGCGGTGGGCAGAAGGTCTCCTCTGATCCAGCGCGAATGTTCGCGGCTCGGCACGATGGGTTGTCCGCAGAGCTGACGGACCTCGGGGTGACCCGCGGGGTTGTAGCGCCCCTCCACCGACTAGGAGGACTCAGCTCGCTCGCGCGATTCCGGGACGGACTCCAATTGGCGTGGGCCACCGGCGTTGCAGCGCGAGGGATCTGAGGGCGATCTTCCTTCCCCGGGCACGCCCTGCCCGACTTCACTCCCACGCGCGGCTGCCCAGTTCCGAGACGTCACGTGCCTTACCACGATCCTCCCAGGCTTCCCGGGGGATTCCGCTGCACCTCGACGTGCTGCGGGATGAAGGCGGGCGCGCCCGACCTCTCCCTCTTCGTCTCGGACACGCCAGGAGCGGCTTCTGCCCTCTTCACACGGAACCACTTCCCCGGAGCACCGGTGGTCGTGGGGCGCGAGCGGATCCGGAGCGGCCGTCTCCAGGCGATCGTCGCCAACTCGAAGATCAGCAATGTGGCGACGGGGGAGGAAGGGATCGCGGATGCGCGGCGGATGGCCCGTCTGGCGGCCGCCGAGCTGGGGATTCCCGAGGAGCTCGTCCTCGTCAGCTCGACCGGGCTCATCGGGCGGCGGCTTCCGATGGAGAAGATCGAAGCCGGCCTCCGGGGCCTCGCCGCTGAGCTGGCCGACGACCCCTGGAGCGGCGCGCGCGGGATCATGACGACAGACACCGAACCCAAGGTCCTCTCGGTGGGGGTGGACGGCGCGGTCATCACAGCCATCGGGAAGGGGTCGGGGATGGTCTCCCCGAATCTCGCGACGATGCTCGTCTTTCTCTTCACGGACGCCGCATTCGGCCCGGAGACTCTCGGGACGCTCCTCGCGAGAGCGGCCGAGGGAAGCTTCCAGTGCCTCTCGGTGGATTCCGACACGAGTACATCGGACACGGTCGTGCTTCTCGCGAACGGCCGGACGGGCCGGGTCGACCAGGGCAGGTTCGGCTCGGCGCTCGACAGGCTGTGCCTGGGGATGGCCGAGTGGCTCGCCCGGGACGGGGAAGGGGCCACAAAGCTCCTCCGCGTCAAGGTCGGAGGCGCGCGCACGGATGGGGAGGCCCGGCGGGTGGCGAAGGCAGTCGTCGACTCTCCCCTCGTGAAGACGATGGTCCACGGTGCCGATCCGAATGTCGGCCGGATCCTCATGGCGGTGGGCAAGTGCGTCGACTGCCGGATCGATCCCGGGCGGGTCTCGGCCTATCTCCAGGGCGTGCCCATCATCGTCGCCGGCCGGATCGCGCCATTCGACGAGTCCGCGCTCCGGGAACGGCTCGGGGAGGATCCCGTCGAGATCGTGATCGAACTCGCCGTGGGCAGGGGGCGCGGACTTGGGCTAGGGTGCGATCTCACGGAGGGCTACATCGAGGAGAACGCGGCCTACGCCTCCTCCTGAAGCCCGAACGTGGCGGTGCTCCAGGCCTGTTGTCAGCACCCGGCTTCGGCTACCCCTCGGGGCCGCTCGCGACTACCTTGGTGGCGCAGTTCCCCAAAGGGAAACCAGGCCGGTCCCCGGGCCGGCCTCCGAGACGACAGAGGGTGATGCAATGACTGGAAGAAGGGTGCTCGCAGCGGCGTTAATGAGCGGACTGGTCGGCTGCGGCGGGGGTGACACGGACACATCGGACACCGCCCCGGCCGCCCCGCCGGAGGCTGCGCCCGCGGCCCCGGCCGCAACGACCTTCGGCATGCCCGACTGGATGGAGGTCGATGCCGCGGCCGGGACGGTCGTCATCGACCTGGTCGCCGGTCTCACCGAAGACAACAACCGTTGGAACTTCAACGGATTCCACTCGGGCGGCGGGGGGATCACCGTCCCGGTCGGCTACACCGTCACGATCAACATGGAGAATCTGGACGGGGCGATGGCGCACTCTGTCGGCGTCGACGAGAAGTCGGATACCTACCCGAATGTCTTCAGTGACGTCGTCCCGAGATTCCCCGGGGGCGTGACGGCCGATCCCACCTCCATGATGGATGCCACGATGCCGGGCGAGAGCGAGCAGATCACCTTCGTCGCAGATACGCCCGGGGAATACGCCCTGATCTGCTACGTGACCGGCCACGCGGCGCTCGGGATGTGGATCGATTTCAACGTCTCCGCCGAGGGCGAGGCCGGGGCGCTCATGTAGCGACGGGCCGCGCGTTCCCGGTCCCGGTCCCCTCGCGGGGCCGGAGCCCCGGACCGGGTATCCGGCGGCCCCTCTCCCTCACGCCACGCGGGCTTGCGGCCTCCGGGGATCGGACAAGCAATGGGACGCCAGATCGAGTATTCGGATCTCGAACCCGGGGCCATCCGGTCCTTCACCTCCGCGGTCCTGAACGACCTGCGGGCCCTCGAGCAGATGCTGAGGGAGGAGTGGATCGAGGAGGGCGTCCGCCGGATCGGGGCGGAGCAGGAGATGTTCCTCGTCGGGGAGGACTGGCGTCCCGCCTCGCTCGCCACCCGCGTTCTGGACCGGCTCGGGGGGCCGCCCTTCACGACCGAGCTGGCGCTCTTCAACCTCGAGGCGAACCTCGATCCGCTCCACCTCAGCGGACGCTGCTTCAGCGACCTGCACGCCGCGCTGGACGGGGCGATCGCGGAGGTCTCGGCCGCCGCCGCCCGCGAGGGTGCGCGGGTCCTCCTCGCCGGTCACCTCCCGACCCTCGTCAAGTCCGACCTGACGCTCGACCAGATCACTCCCGTCCAGCGCTACTACACGCTGAACGAGGCGCTCACCCGCATGCGGGGGGGCGAGTACAGTCTGCGGATGGAGGGGGTCGACGAGCTCATGCTCGAGCATGACTCCGTGATGCTCGAGGCGTGCAACGCGAGCTTCCAGGTGCACCTCCAGGTCGGCGTCGAGGAGTTCCCCCGACTCTACAACACCGCGCAGCTCATGGTGGCCCCCGTCCTCGCCGCGGGCGTCAACTCCCCCCTCCTCTTCGGCCGGCGCCTCTGGGCCGAGACCCGGATCGCCCTCTTCCAGCAGTCGCTCGACACCCGCTCCGGAACGCCGCACCTCCGTGAGGTCAGCACGCGGGTCCGCTTCGGGAACCGTTGGGTCAAGGAGTCGATCGCCGAGCTCTTCGAGGAGGATCTCTCGCAGTTCAAGGTCCTCATGGCCGGGCCGGTGCGGGAGGATCCCTTCGAGCTCCTGCGCGCCGGCACCGTCCCCTCCCTCGACGCGCTGCAGCTCTTCAACTCGACGATCTACCGGTGGAACCGGCCCTGCTACGGGATCAGCGAGGGGCGGCCCCACCTCAGGATCGAGTGCCGGGTGCTCCCCGCCGGGCCCTCGACCCTCGACGAGGTGGCGAACGCGGCCTTCTGGATCGGGCTCGTCCTCGGCGCCTCCGAAGCCTTCGGCGACCCCGCCGAGCGGATGGACTTCCGGGACGTCAAGTCGAACTTCCTCGCCGTCGCCAGGAGCGGGCTCGGCTCTGCCGTCCGCTGGCTCGAGGGAGGCATGGCCGATGTGCGGAGCCTGATCCTCATCACGCTGATCCCGCTCGCGCGCACGGGACTGGTGAGGGCCGGCGTCGAGCCCGACGACGCCGACCGCTTCCTCGAGGTGATCGAGCGGAGGGTCTCGACCGGGCAGACGGGGAGCGAGTGGGTCCACCGCTCCCTCGCGGCGATGCGGGGCCGGGGCACCCGGTCGGGTCGCCTCGCCGCGATCACCGCGGGAACCTACAACCGGCAGCAGGAGGGCACGGCCGTGGACGAGTGGGAGCCGACGGAGGTAAGCGAGGGAGGTGGAGCGACGCGGAGCTATCGGCGGGTGGGCCAGTACATGCAGACCCAGCTGCTCACCGTCGACGAGAACGAGTCGGTGGACCTCGTTGCCTTCGTGATGGACCGCGAGAAGATCCGCAACATGCCCGTCGAGGACAGCGAGCACCGCCTCGTCGGCGTCGTCTCCTACCGCTCGATCCTCAGGTACGTGGGCGGGCGCGACGAGCTGCCCGCCGGTGGGGCGACGGCCGTCAAGGAGATCATGGGGCGCGATCCGGTGACGGTCACCCCGGAGAGCTCGACGCTCGAGGCGATCCGGCTCATGCGCGACCGCGGGGTGGCGTGCCTCCCGGTCCTCGACGAGGGGAAGCTCGTCGGGATCGTGACGGACCGGGACTTCATGCCGATCGCCTACGACCTCCTCGAGGAACGGCTCGCCTCCGAATGAGCTCCTCACGGCGGGGCGCGGGATGACGGACCGTGTGCTCGGCGCCGTCGAAGCCCCGGCCGGCGGGGCGACGCTTGTCGGGATCGGGGGGATCCACGGCAACGAGCCCGCCGGGGTCCGGGCTCTCGAGACCGTCCTCTCGGAGCTAGGCCGTCCCGGCGGCGGGCTCGCTCGCGGCCGCTTCATCGCGCTCGCGGGCAACCGGCCCGCTCTCGACGCCGGCGTGCGCTATATCGACCGGGACCTGAACCGGATCTGGAATGCGGGCGATGGCTGCGACGATGTCGAGGGGGCGGAGCGCGGCGAGCTCCTCGCGCTCCTCGATGGATATCGCCGGGGCTCGGCCGGGCCTCCCTACCTCGTCGACCTGCACACGACCTCGGGGAGCGCCCCCCCCTTCGTCGTCGTTGCGGAGGGGCGGAAGAGCCGCGACTTCGCCCGCGCCCTTCCCGCGCCTCTCGTACTTGCCCTCTCGTCCCAGATCCCGGGGACGCTCGTCGAGTACCTCGCCGGCGAGG
>JAAXGI010000309.1 GCA_012267505.1 Gemmatimonadota bacterium | reverse complement strand
CCTTTGTTCCACGGGCTGCTAGTGAGCGGGAGGTCGGTCACCCGGGAGTTCCTCGGGCACGTGCGCGCCGGCCGGCCCGTGGCGCTGGCGACGCGCATCGACGGACACACGGGGGTCGGTGCAGGACTCCTCGTCGGGCGGGGTGGGATTCTCGGGGGGACGCTCGGGGAGAGCGAGACGGACCGGCACGCCTCCGCCTTCGCCGGCCGCTGCATCTCGGAGGGGCGCCCGGGTATCCTCCCGCTTCCCGCCGGCCGGATCTTCATCGACGTCCAGCTCCCCGCGCCGCGCCTCGTGATCGTCGGCGCAGTCCACATCGCGGTCACGCTCGAGCGGCTGGCCCGGGAGCTCGGGTTCCGCACGATCGTCTGCGACGCGCGCGACCGCTTCGCCACAGAGGAGCGCTTTCCAGCCGTGGACGAGCTCATTCTCGGATGGCCGTCCGAGGTCTTGTCCCGCCTCGAGCTCGACGAGTTCAGCTATGTCGTCGTGGTCACACACGACGCGAAGCTGGACAATCCCGCGCTCGAGGCAGCGCTCAGGAGCCGGGTCCCCTATGTCGGGGCGCTCGGATCCAAGAAGACGCATGCGAGGCGGGTGCGCGCGCTTCGCGAGGCCGGGGTGAGCGAGGACAACATCGCCCGGATCCACTCCCCGATCGGGCTCGCGATCGGCGCCCGGTCCCCGGCGGAGATCGCACTCGCGACACTTGCCGAGATCGTATCCGTCCGCAACCGCCTCGAGGCCGCGCGGACGTCGTGAAATTCCGCGCTGTTCCCCTCGCGGCGGCAGGGGGGGAGATCCTCGCCCACAACGTGCGGGACGAGGCGGGGCGTCGGGTCCTGCGCAAGGGGATCGAGCTCGGCGATCCCGCGCTCGCCAGACTCGCCGAGCTCGGCTACACCTCTGTGTACGTGGCGGAGATCGAGGTGGGCGACGTCCACGAGAACGAGGCGGCGCGGCGGATCGCGGCGGTCGTGGCCGGCCCGGGGACGGCCGCCGGCCGCGCGCACGCCGGACGGGTCGACCTGACTCCGGCCGCCCTCGGAGTCGTGAGGGTGCGGACAGCGCCACTTTTCAGGCTGAACGGGATCGAAGGCGTCACGGTCGCAACCCTGCCCGCCCACGCGGTCGCCGCTCCGCGTCGGAGGATCGCCACCGTCAAGGTCATCCCCTACGCGATCCCGGAAGGCGCGGTCGCGCGCGCCGAGGGGATCGACGCCCGGGGCGGGATCGTCTCCGTCGTAGCGATCCGGCCCTCGACCGTCGCCCTCGTCCTCGTCGGCGGGCCCGGGGGCCAGCGCTACCTCAACGATGGTATCGGTCCCGCGATCCGCCGGCGCCTCGAGCGCCTCGGGGCCCGTGTGCTCCCTCCCGCCCTCGCCCCGCCAGAGGCGTCCCGGCTCGCCTCGGTCCTCGCCGGGCAGCACGGCCGGGGGGCGGAGATGATCGTCGTCGCAGGAGAGACGGCGATCATGGATCTGGACGACCTGATTCCGCGGGGCCTCCGGCTGGCCGGAGGCGAGGTGGAGCAGCTTGGGCTTCCGATGGACCCCGGGCAGCTCCTCCTCCTCGGGCGGCTCGGGGACCTCCCCGTCGTCGGTGCCCCGGGCTGCGTCCGCGGCACTGGACCCGACGGCTTCGACGCCGTCGTCCCGCGGCTCCTCGCCGGGGAAGAGCTCACCGGCACGGACCTCCGGGCGCTCGGCCACGGCGGGCTCCTCTCCGATCCTCGCCGCGGGTGACGGGAGCGGGGGACGCGGACGCGGCGGGAGGCGTCGTGGGGATCATCCTCGCGGGTGGCGCGTCGCGCAGGATGGGATCCCCGAAGCAGCTCCTCCCCTTCCGCGGCCGCCCGATGCTCGAGCAGGTCGCCCGCCTCGCCGCCCGAACGGTCCCGGGCGGGCTTGTGGTCGTGCTCGGCCACGCAGCCCGCCGGATCAGAGCGGTCGTCGACCTCCCGGCTGGCGCCGTCGTCGTAGTGAACCCGGACCACGCCTCGGGCCAGGCCTCATCGCTCCGGACCGGCCTGGATGCCCTCGGCCCGTCGGCCGCTGCCGCGCTCATCCTCCTCGCCGACCAGCCCGAGCTTCCGGCCACAGCTGTCCGGCGGGTCCTCAAGCGGTACCGGGAGACGGGTGGGCCCGTCGTCCGCGCCGCGTACGCCGGCATGCCCGGCCATCCGGTGGTTCTCGACCGCTCGATCTGGCCCGCTGTCCTCGGCGGTGCTGACACGGACCGGGGCGCGGGACCGGTGATCGCCCGCCACCCCGAGTGGGTCGTGAGCGCGGATCTCGACCTTCCGCCACCCGCCGAGATCGACACGCCGGCGGACTACCGGGCGCTCAGGGCGCGCGAACCCGCCGGCCCAGGAGGTGAAGACGGGTAGCACCGGGTGGGAGCCGGACCGGGGGGGTCTCCACGATAGCGGCGCGACACCATACATTGTGGGCCTACGGGACGGTGCCGCCCGCGCTCAAGGGACGGGACAGCCGCGCCCGCGTCGGAGACGCGACCCCACGAGAGGGAGAAAAACCGATGACCAACCGTCAATGGACCGGCATCCTCGGCGTGCCCGCCGCAATCCTCCTCGCGTCGTGCGGAGGGGGGGGATCGGGCGGTAGTGCCGAAGCGGAGGGTCCCCAGCCGGTCCGCGTCAGCTTCGAGGCGACGGGCGGGTCCGCCGCGGAGGGTGCCTTCACGCTCACGCTCGATGGTGACACGTACGCCGCCTCCGTTGCGATCGACACCTACCGGGGACCCGGGGACTACCCGATCGAGATTCACGCCGGGACATGCGCCGGGGGGGAGGGTCCGCTCGTCCTTCTCGTGACGGAGGTCGAGGGACAGGAGGGGGGGGAGGGGCAGTCGTCGGGGCGGTTCCCGGCCTCCGAACTCGCCGGCGGCGGGCCCTTCTACGTCGACATCCACGACGCCCAGGACGACACGGCGATCGCCTGCGCGGACCTCCCCCCGCTCTGATGCGGAAGCGCCTGCCCCTGCCCCGCAGCCGGGGGGAGGCGCTCAGTCCGGCAGCCGGACCTCGAAAACCGCCGGCCAGAGCTTCCCGGTCAGGAGGAAGGTCCCAGACCCGGGACGGTAGGCGATCCCGTTCAGGACCGCCCTCACCCCGGGTGGCCTTCCCGCGCTCGGGACGAGCACCGAGGCGTCGAACTCTGCGGTGACGAGCCCGGACCGCTTGTCGATCCGCACGATCCGGTCCGTCTGGAAGATGTTTGCGTAGACGGCGTCGCCCACACACTCGAGCTCGTTCAGGTTGCGCACGGGCGCTCCGTCGAAGGTGACTTCGTGGCTCTCGAGGATCTCGAAGGAGACGGGGTCGCGCCGGTGGAGAACCGCGCTCCCGTTCGACATGAAGAGCGATTCCCCATCGTGGCAGAGCCCCCACCCCTCCCCATCGTATTCGTGCGTGCGCAGGAGCTCGAAGGTTTCCAGGTCGTAGACAAACGCGACGCCCTCGTGCCAGGTGAGCTGGATGAGCTCCGACCCGACGCGGGCGAGTCCCTCGCCGAAGTACTCGTCGCCCAGCTCGAGCGACCTTACGACCTCGCCCGTCTCGAGCTCCACTTCGCGGAGCATCGACTCCCCGTACTGCCCCGTGCTCTCGTAGAGGAGGCCCTCGTGGATGAGGAGCCCCTGGGTGGAAGCTGAGGTGTCGTGGGGGAGCTCGCGCAGGATCTCGACCACCTGGCTTCCGGCCGGCTCTCCCCCGCACGCCGCGAGCCCGCCCGCGAGCACCGCGGCCCACCTCCCGAGTCGGGCCAGGGAAGCGTGCCGCATCACTGGACGGAGTACGGCTCAATGCGCGCGTCGGCCGGCATCTCGAGCCGGGAGTCGTCGAACGGCCGGCGGAAGGAGATCTCGGATGCCCACGCCTCATTTCTCAGGTCGCCCTGGACCCCGTCGCGGTAGGTGTAGCCGCGGAACCGCGTCGGCACCGTGAGCCCGTCGACGGTGACATAGTCCAGGTAGTGTAGGAGGTTGCCGCTCGTCGTGGGCTCCGGCGCGCCGGGTCCCGGCTCGTACGGCTCTCCGTACGTGACGGTGTAGAGGACCGCGCCCAGCCTGCGGGTGTCGGGGCGGATGTAGAGGGTGTAGGTGTCGCCGGGCGAGTCCCCGACGCCCGCGTCGAAGTACGCCATCACCCGCTTGTGCGGCGCACCTTCGAGCGGCTCATCGGGAAGGACGAGGAACCGGATCCCCGGGTCGGCCATGACGAAGGGGATGGACTGGAAGTAGTACCCGGTTGTGGCCCAGAACCGGGGATTCGGGTTCTCGAGCGCGGCCGGGCTAATCCACGCTTCCTCGCCGTCCCACGCAAAGCGGCCGTCGACCTCGGCCACCGCCTCGGGGGTGCCGTACGTCCTCAGCTCGTGGTAGACGCGCCGCGTGGCGTTGTCCGCTACGAGGAAGGACTGGAACCGCACGTTCGACCCCAGGTTCGAGTATTCCCACGCATACGAACTCGTCGGCGCGGCATACCACGCAGCGAGCCCTCCGTGGGCCTCGATCACCGAAAGTACGATGCGCCCGCCCTCCGACGCCTCGAGCCGCGAGCGCGCTTCCCCCACCCGCGCGCCGACACTGGGCCCATCGCATCCGGCGAGCACCGCCATCGAGAGGAGCCACCGCCCGGCCCGCGCCACCCGGCGTCGGCGACTCCGTAGAGTAGTGCCCCGCATCCCGTCCTCCTGCTCCGCCCGCTGCGTGCGACCAGTGTCAGTGGACGGGGGTCGGTCCGCAAGTCGCCCGGCGGACCCGCGACCGACCTCCGCGGGAGCGCTTTCACAGGGGACGACCACCGCCTACCGTTGATCGCCCATGGACAGCTTCCGCCTCCTCTGGAACCGCCTCCGCGGCCGAGCGACGCTGCTCGACCGGTCACCGATGGGCATCCCCATGCGCCTCTCGGTCCGGGCGGGCCGGGAACTCCGGCGCGTCCGGTCGGTCCCTGCAGAGGCGCCCCTTCTAGCCCGGATCCTCGAGTCCCTCTCGGGCGGCGACGTCGTCTACGATGTGGGCGCGAACATCGGGCTCGTCGCGCTCGTCGTGGCTCTCGACCCGCGCGGCCACTCGTGCGTCGTGCACTGCTTCGAGCCGGAGCCGAGGAATTTCGCCCAGCTCGAGGGAAACATCCGGCTGAACGGTGTTGCACACCGCGTCCACGCACACCGTCTCGCGCTCTCGGACCGCGCGGGAGAGACGAACCTCTATGTGCGCGGCGGGCCCGGAGAGGGGAGGCACTCGACGGTGGCGAGGGAGGGCTCGACAGCCTCGATCCGGATCCGGACCGAGCCGCTCGCGGCCTTCGCCGCACGCGCGGGTTGCGGCCCGGACGTGGTGAAGATCGATGTCGAAGGAGCGGAGGGACGCGTCCTCGATGGGATGGGGCCGCTTTTCCCGGCGATGCCTCCGAGGGAGCTCTTTCTCGAGCTTCACGACAAGGGAGAGCACGATGCGGTTCCCGGCGGGGGCACGGTCCGGGCCTGGCTCGAGCGGCGGGGTTACACCCTCGCCTGGGAGTCAGAGCGGGGCCGCTCGCGCCACCAGCACTACCGTCTCGCGGAGCGCCGCCCCGGAGAGGACGGGAGGGAGTGATCCCCCTTCCTTCCCTTGCTCCGGTGGCGGATTCGGTGGACCCCGCTGATCTCGACCGGCGTCCCGTGCGTGCCGATGAGCCAGCGGAACACCCGATCCTCATGAGTCCGGCGCCATTTAGGAACCGGCCGCTGGTAGAAGGGGATCGTCCCGCAGTAGCCGCCCGCCCGCGCCACGTCCCCCCGGACAATCTGGAGTGCGCCAACGGCCTTTTCGCGGACCTCGGGAATGAATCCGATCCTGGGATCGATGTCGAGGAGCCGGGGCGCGTCGCGGCCCCTTATAAGTACGGGATCCTCCGGATCGAGGATCGCCGTGACGAGGTGGCGCCGGGGGAAGACGAGCCGCTCGTCGCGCGTCGCGAGGACGAGGCCTGCCGAGTCGAGCGCGCCCTCGCGGAAGACGACGTCGCAGTCGGCGAACCAGATCCAGTCGGCGCGGGTGGCCCGTGCGGCGAGGTTGCGGCCAAGCGCGCGCCGGAAGAGGCGGGTCTTCTCGAGCGCCTGCCAGTTCCACCGGACGAGGGCGACTTCCTGGCGCGCGAAGAAATCGAGGAGAGCGACGGTGTCCGGGTCCTCGGGCGAGAAGAAGACGGTCATCGTGACCGGAGTCTTCTCCGGGGGGAAGAGGACGAGGGAGGAGAGCTGGTAGACGAGGAGGTGGGAATAGCGCCAACAGTGGCTCACGATCTCGAGTTCGAGCGGACGCCCGGCGGGGGGCGCAGGGGGCTCAGGGGGAAGCTCCGGAGCGAAGAATCGCCGCGGGACGATCCCGCTCGCGGCCAAGCGGAAGAAGGTCTCCTGCATCCGGTCGGGTTTCGGGGTCGGGGATTCTCTCTGGCTCGTGGGCGATCACCCTGCTCCTCTCTCGGTTCACGGCGAGGAGGCGGCGGGACCGTAGCGTAAGGACGACCGGTCCAAGCTGTCCACACCAGTGCACGGCACGCTGTGCCCGGCCGATCCGGGAGCGGACCTCCCGGCCCCCCGCTGCACGGCTTACCTTGGAGACACTGCCGGCCCCCTCACGCTGGAGGAACCGTCATGCGCGCGTGCCGCCCGTTCCTCATCGCTCCCGTCCTTTTGGCCACGGGCCCGCTGGAAGCGGCCGATCCTCTGCCGTGGACGGCGGACCCCGGAGCGGACGTTCGGGCTGCGTGCGAGGTTCCGGTCCTCTGGCGGGTCGACGGGATCGACCCGCGTTTCGGGCTCTCAGAGGCTGACGCGGCCGGTGCGGTCCGGGCCGCGGCATTCCTCTGGGAGAGCGCACTCGGGCGCGTCCTCCTCTTCCGCGAGTCAGACGAGGGAATCCCGATCCGATTCGAGTACGACGAGCGCCAAGAGGAGACGCGGGTCCGCCAGGCACGTATCGCCGAAGTCGACGCCGAAGCGCGCTCGCTCGAGGAGTCGGCGGAGGCGCTCGAGCTCCTGCGCTCCCGCCTCGAGAGTCGCCGGTCCATCCACCAGGCGCGGCTCACCACCTACCGGGACCGGCTGGCCACCCTAGAAGAGACGGTGGAGTTCTGGAATGCGCGCGGTGGCGCCCCCGCCGAGGAGGTCGAGCGGCTCCGGCAGCTCGAGGCTGAAGTCGACGAGCTCCGCGCCTCCGCGAATGCAGCGGCGGACGAGGTGAACCGCCTCGTCGACGCGCTGAACCGGGAGACAGAGGCGCACAACCTTAGGGTGGACGAGGCGAACCGCAGGCGCGCGGCGATCCGCGACGCATACCCCGTCCGAGTGGTGCAATCGGGCGAATACCTCGAGTCGACGCGCGGCATCGGCCCGCTCACTCTCTCCAGGGACGCCGAGATCCGGATCTACCAGTTCGAGGACCGGGACCATCTTACGCTCGTCGTCGCCCACGAGCTCGGGCACGCCCTCGGGCTCGGGCACACGGGGATCGAGGGCACGCTCATGGCCGCCGAGGGCGTGGGCGCAGCCGGGATGGGGCCGCCCGATGTGACGCCGGGGGACGTGGCGGTGCTCCGCGAGCTCTGTCCGGAGCTGTAGCCGGAATCCGGACTGCGCTTCGGACGGCCCGGGTCAGGCAGGGTCTTCGACGAAACGCACCTCGAGGTCCGGGAGGAAGTGCGCCGTCGCCCAACCGCGCTCACCGGAGCGCATCCCCGGTAGATAGAAGACGATGTAGGTGCGCATGTACGGCATGTCGTCCGCATCGCGAAGGAGCGTCGCGATGATGCCGAGGAGTTCTTCGTCGACCTCCCGGCTCAGCTCCACATCCAAGATCCGGAACTGTCCTGGGATCTCGTCCTCGCGGATGATCGCGATGTCGAGGTCGTCGGGGACGGGGGCCCAGTCCGGCGGCTCGAAGGCCTCCCGCGGGCGCGGCGGGAGTTCCAGAGACGGATCCGGCTCGACCGGCTGCTGCGCCCGGGCATCTGCGTCGGCCACCGCCAGGAGCGCTCCCGCGGCCAGCACGCAGACGCCTCTCCGGATGCCGCGCAAGGTCGCGACGCGCATGAGAACCCCCCGGTCTTCGAGTGTGGCAGGAAGGGTGCGTCGGCCCGGGCGGCGCCCACCTCCGGCACGGCGGCCCGCACGAATCATAATCACTCGCGACCGGAACCGCATTCGGCACCGGAGAGCCGACGATTCCCCCGTCAGGCCACCGTCACCGTCACCGCTGCGTGCAGCACCGCACGGCTACATCCGCGGCAGGGCGGGGATCCGCGACCGCCGGGTGGGTCGGGATCAGTATCGGCGCGCCGCCGTGCGGCGCAGGCGGACCGCTGTCCGTATCACCATGCACTCAACCCGGATCCAGCGGAAGG
>JAAXGI010000213.1 GCA_012267505.1 Gemmatimonadota bacterium | reverse complement strand
CAGTCGAGGTCGGGCCATGCGATCAACTCCCGGTGAGCGCGTGAGAGGGGGGCGGGGGGAACTCCCCCGACGAGAATGGTTTTCGTAAAACGAAAACACATCTCGCTCCTTTCATATAATCGTTGTAGGACCGCCCCATGATGGCAACATCTGCGCGAGACCGCAAGCCACGGACAACGGCCCGCCTCAAGGCGGTAGCCCTTCAGCTGCCAGAAGGCCAGATCCGGATGGGCTAAACCCTATCGGAGGTTCACAACATGGCTTTTTCGGCCTCTCCTGACAGCTTTTTCGGCGCCCGGAGGCCCCAGTCGGGTGATTTCGGGCCCCATGGAGACCGCGAGGGAGGCCATGGAGCCACCCAAGCGCCGGCCAACGTCGCATATAGGGCCTGATTTTCGGCTCGGTGAATATCGATGGTGGCCCCCATGGTGCTCTCAGGGAGGGGCACGAGACCCTTCCTCCTCTGTGGTCCGATCCCCGGATCCGATCGTAGCCGCAACCATCATTGCTGAGAGGGGGGGGTGAGCGGCGGAACCCGCTTGCGATAGGGGGAGGGGAGCGGTCGTCAGCGCGACCCCTAGGGCGCGCGACCGCGATCCCTCTCCTCCCCTCCCTCCCCCTGTCGGAGTCGGGGTCGGGGTGGAGACGGAATCCGGATGTTGTGCCGCAATGACTTACGAGATTTTGGTTCGACGGTTAGCCCCCTCTGGTTCGACGGTTAGCCCCCTCTGGTTCGACGGTTAGCCCCCTCTTCCGGACGATAAGCCTCCAAGTCGGCCTGAAAGAGCCGCTCCGAGGACGAGAGATTGCTCACTTGGTAGACGTCTCCAGACCTCCAGAGACGTCCAAAGAGCCGGCGGATGCCGGTCCGGACAGGATCTATCCCTCGTCGGCTGGGTTGATGGCGTGGGCGCGGATCGCGGCCGCCGCTTCCTCGGGGACGACCAGCCATCCTCGACTGCCGTCCGGAGTGGATGCCTTCCGGGTCAGGATCTCGACACCCGGAAGATTCGTCCATGCGGCATCCTTCGCCGTTCGGGTCCGCCTCTGCGCCTTCACGTTGGGTCCGAACGCCAGTCGATCCCGGGCCTCGGCCGTCAGTACGGGGTAGTTCGCCGGATCGGAGCTCCAAATGTGGAAGCGCCTGTTACGGGGGTGTGGTCGTCGGGTGACACCCGGTCGCCAGGCGACCGAGTGCGCCGCGATGTAGGCACGGAAGCGAGGCGCAGAGTCAACCCCCAGCCGCGCAAGCTCCAAGCGGTCGATCACGGGGCCATGGCCCGAGCCGGGAGGAAGCTTCACCTCGATCAACACTAGATCGTCCAGCCCTGCGCTGTCCCCAGCTCCCCCCTCTAGGCGGAAAGGGACCCACCCGTCCACGATCCGGCCTCTCCATTGGAAGCGCCCCGGAATCATGTAGTTGTGTGCCTTCCACAGCGCGGTCTGAATCCGGGGCCAGTCCCGCCAGCGCTTCCAGCCATTCGGGAATAGGAAATCGCGCAGCTCCCGAACGGTCACCGCGAGCCGCCCACCTGTGACCCGTGTGGCGTGCGGTGTAAGCACGCAGGCGCCGATAGCCAGCCTCAGATCGAGGGGAGCGCCGCGGCCACGTGCCATGGTTGGCACGCCCCGCCAGTCCGAGAGTTCAAGGATCGGGACTCTCGGCCCCTCCGGTCGGGGAAGTAGCGGGAGTTGGGCGGGGAGGGACTTCCGGTCCTCGACGATCCCGCCGAATGCCAGGCGACCCGCCTCCCGCTCGGGGGCTTCTTGGACAGTTTCGACCACCACCGGAAGGATTGGATCGATTCGGCGCTCCGGCCGCACCTCGGGCGGCTCTTGGGCCGCGTCAGGTCCTCTAAGAACCGTCTGGACTTCCTCGTCCTCGGAGGAGACCGTCGAGGCCTCTGGGGTCGCCTGAGCGGCCTCCCGGGCGGCTTGGCGGACCTCTGCGTCCCTCCGCTTTTGCTCCTCCGCTAGTTCCCTCCGTCCTTCCTCGGTCTGGCTCTTGGCGATGGCCTCTCGCACCAACTCCGTCAGCTTCTTCGGCATTCAATCCGCCGGTGTCTGGTCATGACCGCAGAAGAGGGGAGGTTCAAGGTTCGGATGTCGTCGAGCGTCCAGTTCTCCTCGTGCTGTAGCGTTCGAGGAGTAGGTGCCAGGCGGTGACGGGCACGAGGGCGGCACCGATTCCCCGGATGTACTCGGCGGCCTGCATGGGAAGCGGTCCACCCGGCGGACAGCACGTCAACACGATGGCGGTGGGTGTATCTTCCGGTGTGATCGCGGCCAGCGTGTCGGGCACGGTGGCGAGGTCGTAGGCGGCGGGAGGGGGTCAGTACGAAATCAGACTGCCGGGCGGCTTCACGGGTTCCGGTGTACACGAGAGCAAGCGTAGAACCTGCGGAACGGGCAACCCGGAGAACGCGGCTGAGCGTCTGGGGGCGGGTGCTGGCGATAAGCGGGGGTTCCTGATGGCGCAGCTCCGACCAAGTGCGAGCGCTGCCCTGCGGACGGCAACCCTCCCGGAGGCTGATTCCAGCCTCCCCGAAGGTCTCGGGCAGAGCCTTGGGGGTGCCCGCCGACACGGCTAGCAGTACCTCTCGTTCACCCGCAGATAGTCGCCGATGATCTCGTCCACGGCCTCGGTCAGGGTCTGCATGATGAAGCCCGCATCGCCGCCGTGGAAGCTAGTCTAGGTAGGCCAATCGACGATGGGGCCAACGACATTTCGTCCGCTAAGGGATCAAATCGCGTTTTCTCAATCGTAGCGTTATACCTAAAAGCATTCAGGAACACGTTGACTGCCAAAGTAAGCCGCACGGTGCTACGTAAGCCAAATAACCCGGAATCGGAATTGTACAGCCGCGCCGCCCGAAGGCGGCTCTCGGCCATCGTGCGAATGCGATCCTCGGTGAGGCCGACCGGATCGTTGTCTTTGTTCACGAGCACCCACAAGCCTACCGGAGCGCATTCGGCAAAGAACTCGGACCGCCCGACGCCCTCGAAAAGTCCGCCCAAATTCTGTCCCTCCACCGGGAAAGCGGGGGCAAGCAAGAAGACGGCTATCCGCACGGCAACGGACAGTCTCTCGGTCATCGGTATGCTTCCGTCAGAGGGGTGTTGAGGTCAGGGGCAACCTGCCCGGCGGAAGGCCACCAGCGAGAAGAAGAGTCGGCGGTAGTGGGCTTGCACGAAAGTCTGAACTCCGTCCTAGGGAGATTCTCTCACACCGCGTCAGACTTTCGCCGCCCTTAGGCACCCATCTCATGTGGTGGTGTTCACTCTTCGTGTCGCATGATTGTGTGCACGCGTGCATATGTGCACATTTGAACGTGTGCACACTCCGACGAGGGATTGCCCCGATGAAGACCGTCGCGCTAATCGCCCAGAAGGGCGGGAGTGGAAAAACAACCCTAGCGCTCCACTTAGCCGTAGCTTCGAGCCTGAAACAGAAAACGGCGGTGATCGACTTGGACCCCCAAGCCTCGGCCGCACGGTGGCATGACCGGCGCGAAGCAGGCGAGCCGTCCGTGACCTCCACCCATGTAAGCCGCCTCCCGCAGGAGCTGGAACGACTCCGAGAGGCCGGATCGGAGCTCGTAGTCCTGGATACGGCCCCTCACTCGGATAGTACCGCTCTCGCGGCCGCCAGGGCATCGGACTTGGTCCTCGTTCCCTGTCGGCCCGCGATCCTGGATATCGAGGCAGTCTCCAACACCCTCGCCCTCGTCCGGACCACGCGGACCCCCATGGTCGTGGTCCTCAACGGCGTGGCTCCTCGCGGCCGCGAAACCCTCCACGCCGCTGAAGCCGTCAAGGCCTTGGGCATCGAAGTCGCTCCAGCCTTCCTCGGCCAGCGCGTCATGTTCCACCGCCCACTTACCACCGGGCACTCGGCCCTGGAGGGACCTAAGGGGAAAGCCGCCCTCGAGGCCACCGCCTTCGCGGCGTTCGTTTTCAGGAGACTACAGGATGCCTAACCCGTTCTCGGATGCCCTGTCGAAGTCCTCCCGCAAGCCCCGGAAGTCCGGGACGAGCACTACGGCCAGCACAACCGCCAAGAGGGGAAAACATATCGGTGGCTACTTCCCCCCCGAGGTCTCCCGGCAACTCCGCCAGCTCGCATTGGACGAGGAACAATCCATCCAGGCACTCATGGCCGAGGCCTTGGACATGCTCTTCGAGAGCCGCCATCTCCCCGCCATCGCCCGCAGACCCAGCCCTCCAGCCTGACGCGGCAGATGCCTGCATCGCTCCACGGTCGGTGCGACCCGCCAGCCGACCAGCCTCCTTCGGGCTAAGCCACCCGCCGGGTGATGGCCTCCCGGAGGCCTTCGAGGCTGTCCGAGCCCCGTTTGCCGCGGCGGTCGGGGGCGAGTCCCATCTCCGTCTCGGCGGCGGCACAGCCCTCTCCCTTCGGTGGCGCCACCGTGTCAGCACGGACCTCGACTTCTTTATCGGCTTTGCCGACTACGAGAGAGCGCGGGCTGAGATCGCGGACCTCGCGACGGCCTTCGGGAGCCGCGCCGACATCGGGGAGCTCGAATGGCAGGATGGAAGGGGGCCTTGCCTGTGTGGTTGGCCGCTCTACGCCCGCCAGCCTCTTTCCGGCGTTACCGATCGCGATGTGTATGACCTGGCCTAGCAGGCCGTGGAAGAAGTG
>JAAXGI010000211.1 GCA_012267505.1 Gemmatimonadota bacterium | reverse complement strand
ACCCGTGGGCGGCGGTCGCGGAGCGCTGGCACGGCCCGAGCGCGCTCGTGATTCTGGCTCGGGCGGCCGAAGACGGGAATGGGGACCGGCCGCTTGCCGAGCGTCTGCACCACATCCACCGTGCGCTCGCCGCCGCGCCGTACCGGCTCCAGATCGTCCGTGATCGCGACGAGGGTTCGACCGCGAAACCGGCCGGAGGTCCGTCCGGACCAGCCCGGGGGGTGCCGGCGCCGGCCATGCGCGCCGCGCCGCGCGGATTGCGCTCGATGAATGGAGAGCAAGTCGGGGGACTCGACGTCCCGCTTCCCGAGCGCGCCGCACGCAGCCACGCTTCGGCGGCCGGCGTCCGGATTGCGGAAGGACCGGTCAACTACTGTGCCAGGGTCCTTCGCGCGGTGCCCGCGGATCATCCGGACGCGGGCCCCCTTGCGGTACTGGCTGCCTTCCTCGGAGGGGACTTGCTGCAACGGACGGTGCGCGAGCGCGGAGGCGCATACGGCGCGGGAGCGCGCTACTGCGGTCGAACCTGCACCGTGCGGATGTTCTCGTACCGCGACCCGCGTCTCGCCGGGACACTTCGCGACTTCGAAGCTGCGTTGGAGTCGCTGCGCCGGCATCCGCCGCAGGGGCGAAGTCTGGAGGAAGCCATCCTGCGCGCGGTTCGGGAGATCGACAAGCCGAAGGCGTTCCAGGTCGATGCGCTGGAGCGGTACCTGGACGAGCTTCAGGGTCCGGGCCCGGAGGGTGGCCTGTCCCTGCGGGATTCGGTGCTCGGCGCCGAACCCGGGCGGTTGCGCGATGTCGCGGAACGCTACCTCTCGCCCGATCAGGGATGCGCCGGGGTGCTCGCGGGCGCGGGGAGGGAGGCGGAGCTGGATCGGCTCGGGCTTCCCTGGCGCCAGCTCTGAGCCATTCGCGGCCAGGGAAGCTGCCTGCGCTATCGCGCGAGCTCGATCCAGCCCTTCTCCAGGGCGATGGTCACGAACTCGATGACATCGGCGTCGAGGTCGGCTCCGGGGAACGCCTCGTGGAGGGAGTCCAGTACGCCGTCGAGAGTCCGCTCGCCGTCGCAACGGCTCAGAATCGCCCCCGCGCTCTCACTGAGGCGGACCATGCCTTCGGGGTAGAGAAGGACGTGCGCCTCCTGCGAGTCTTCCCACTGGAGGCGGAAGCCGGATGCGATAGCGATCGGCCGATCGCGTGCGATCTCTCCGCTCATTCGCCCGCTCGTTCGCGATTCCTCGCCGCAGGGCGCAGCCGTGGCGCGTTCATGTAAAGTGCCCCGGGTGTGCGGTCCGACCCATCGGAGGGATCATGACGACTCGTGCTTCGACCCGATTCGCCGACGGCGGGAGACTCGATGATGTGCCGGTGGGTGTCAACCCGGTGCACCGTCGTCCCCAGGGTCATTCCACGCTGCAGCGTAAGGTGCAAAGCGAGAGAGCGGCTGCCCGAAAACCATGGATTCTTGCGCCTCGCGGGAATGACAGTCCGCACGGCGCCCACCGGAACGCCCTCTTCCGTCATTCCCGCGAAGGCGGGAATCCACAGGCCGTTTCCCGGACGTATCGAGTCTCCGAGTCCAGCTCGACCCGCAGCGTGGAATGGTCCTGCCGTCGTCCCGGTGGTTGCGACCGGGGTCACCGTGGGGCCCGGGCGGCGGTCGCGAGCGCCCTCATGCTGCTCGCGGGGGTTGCGGCGGCGGTGGAGCTGCTGGTCGGAACCATTCCTGACGGCAATGGCGCGCGGATCGGCTTCGAGCTCGAGGCCGAGAGCCGGAAGGACGTCGTGGGAGGACGCATTCTCCTCGGGGAGACCGGGTACGAGATCTCCAGGGTCAGCCGGCTCGGCCTGATCGGCGCGCGTCGCTTCGTGGTCGCAGGCGACGCGCACGAACCGTACGCGGAGTTCCTGGTGCTTTCGTCGTCGTTCAGCGACCAGACGGCGGTCGGAAAGCCATGGGTCGCCGCCCGCGAGGCGCACGGCTGCGAGGAGCCGTACAACACCTTCGTCGCTCTCTATCGAGTCGAAGGTGATGCTGCGGTGAAGGCGCTCGGCCCGATTCCGTACCCGGAGCTGGTGGAGAACCTCTCCCGCTCGCGTGACTCGCGGGTGTTCTGCTTCCTGGCGCGTCCACCGGGCTGAGGCTCCCATGCCGGTGGAATCGAACTCGTCCGTCTGACGGACCGCTCTCGCGGCGGCGGGCCCGCGCGATAGTCTCGCATCCGCTGCCGGCGCCGGCCGGTCAGGCGTCCTCCGCGTCGTCGGGCACGAACGCTCCCGGCGGGGGGATGCGCGGGGCGACGTAGGCGAAGTAGAGCGCGTCGAGCTGCGCCCACAGCACGTCGGTCTTGAACAGGAGCGCCCGGCAGACCGTCTCGCGCAGCTCCGGGGTGGTGGCGTTGCGCTTGACGTAGTCGAGCGCGAAGTCCGCGTCGCGCGGCGCCTGGGTGAGACGGGCGGTGAAGTAGGTGAGGGTGTCCTCGTCGATGAAGTCGTAGCGGGCGAGCATCGCGCTGGTGCGCTCGCCGATGATGGCGGGCGCGAACAGCTCGGTGAGCGAGGACGCGATGGCCTCCAGCAGCGGGCGCTCGCGCACGAAGTGGACGTAGGCGTCGACCGCGAATCGGGTGGCGGGGAGCACGCCTTCCTCGGCCAGCACCCGATCTCGCCGGAGCCCGAGCCGCTCGCACAGATGCAGCCATTTCGCCACGCCGCCCTGCCCCTCGCGGGTGCCGTCGTGATCGACGACGCGCTGCGACCACTCGCGGCGCAGGTCCGCGTCGACGATCCGGGACATGAGCGCCGAGTCCTTGATGGGGATCCGGCTCTGGTAGTAGTAGCGGTTGAGCGCCCAGGCCTGGACCTGCCCGCGCGTGAGCGCCCCGTCGCGCATCAGGGTGTGGAAGGGATGGTTGTCGTGGTAGCGCACGGCCCCGATCCGTCGCAGCCGCGCCTCCAGCTCCTCGCCGGAGCGCAACTCCGCGGTGGTGCCGGTGTCGGTGGCGGGGGAACTGCCTGCCTCGCGGGCGGCCGGGGTTTCCATCGGTGTGGCACTCCGTCTCGCGGCACATGCCGGCCGGCGCGGAACGCTATCACACTCTCCGCGCCGATTTCGTCCGCGCGGCGCCGCGCCCGCGGAACCGGGGGCGTCGCGGGCCGAAGGGAGGGTCGTCGCCCTCTCCCCAGGGCTCGTTTTTTGTCACTCGGCGATTCGGGGAAGCGATTCCGGCTGTACCTGTCGCACGCGAAAAACCGTTCGGCGGGGTCGAAACGCCTCCCGACCATGCCGAACCAAGCTCGGCGACGCTTCGAATCGTGCCTGACATGCTTGCTCTTCCCGCCCACACAGCCTCGGCCGCGACAAAAAAATGGCCCTGGCCCTCTCCGGACTTCGGAGGACCGTGGAACCGCCATTCGACTATGATTCGGGGTCAGGTATCCGGCAAGAGGGACCACCCCATGTCCATGCGCCGATTCTTGCGTCCGAGAATGTTCGCAATCGTCGCGGCGATGCTCGTCACGACCGCCGCCGTCGCCAACAGCCATCAGGTCCGGGTCGGTGTCCTGAAGTTCGGGACCGTGCACTGGGAGCTCGACGTCATCCAGACCCACAAGCTCGCCGAGCAGCAGGGCATCGATCTGCAGGTCGTGAAGTTCGGATCGAAGCGCGCCACCTCGGTGGCGCTTCAGGGCGGCGGCGCCGACGTCATC
>JAAXGI010000286.1 GCA_012267505.1 Gemmatimonadota bacterium | reverse complement strand
CCTGATCGACTTCACCCCCGAGCTTCGTTCTCGTGCGATCGAACTCGTGGAGCCGTTTGTTCTCGGTCCCGTCTTCACGCCTCCGTCGATGCGGGAGCCGGGTGGCAAACGCGGAACACTGGGACTCCCAGGTGCATGGGGCTCCGGGAATTGGAACACCGGTGCCTTCGATCCGGAAACCGGCTTCTACTACGCCGTTTCGCACGTCAGGCCCACCGTCTACGGCATTGCAGAGCAATCGGGTCCCGGAGCCACGATGCGGTATGCCGGTGAGTTCGACGAGACCACCCGCGTTCCGACCATCGACGGACTGCCGATCTTCAAGCCACCGTATGGTCGGATCACCGCGATCGAGATGAACCGCGGGGAGCAGGCGTGGGTGGCCGCAAACGGAGACGGCCCCCGCGATCACCCGCTTCTGGAGGGACTGGATGTCGGTCCGCTGGGGATCGCAGGTCGAGCAGCTCCGCTGGTTACGGGGACGCTACTCTTCATCGGCGAGGGAAGCGACGCCGTGATCGGGACGGGCAGCGACCGGTGGGGGCCGAACTTTCGAGCGTACGACAAGGCCACCGGAGAGGTGATCTGGACGAAAGAGCTCGACGCCGGGACAACCGCCGCGCCGATGAGCTACATGCACGGTGGAACCCAATACGTGCTCGTGGCGATCGGTGGGACGGATCACGAGGCCGAATGGCTCGCCCTTGCCATCCGGTGAGGTGGCTGGCCGGTACCCGCGCCGCGCACAGCACTGCGCCTGTGTCGGCTCACGACCTCCCGAAGATCGGAAGGACGGTCTCCCGGATGTATCGGTCGCTATTTCTGATGTAGTCGCTCGGCATGGACTCGAATGTCCGGATCGCGTGAGGGTCGATCGTGATCGCGCCGCCGGGAACGACGGGTGCCTGGGTCCACTGCGACATGACCTCCAGATAGACGCACCTGGGATCCTCTCGCAGTACCTCGATCGAGACGTGGCGCTTCGGGGTGGCGAGGGCGTCGTCTCCCTGGGCTGCCACCTCCCCCGTCTCGTACTGGAGCGCCACGAAGGTGAGCGGCGACAGCTGGTCGCATTCCGCCTCGGAGAGGTGGAGGATCTTGCTGCTGAGAAAGGGAATGGCCGAGCGAGGCACGTCCGCCTGCCCGCGATGCCGGGTCTCGGCCAGGACCCGGGTCCAGCTGTCCCCGAGTTGCCCGAAGACCGCCTCGGCAGCCGTATCGAGGTCCTCGAGAACATGTTCCCGCGATGGAGGCCAGATGTGCTCGATCAGGAGCCTGACCGGCGCCCGGGACTCGCCCTTGTCGATCGTTACCTTGAAGGCGGCTCTCCCCTCTTTCCGCTCCATGGCGATGGCGAAGGATTCCTCTCCGGATCCGGGCTGATACTGGAAGGAGAGGTCCTCGAAACCCAGCGATGTGCAGAGTGCGTTGTGTATTCTGGACCCGTCCTCTCGGGTCAGACGTGCTGGCGGACCCATGAGGCAGGCAAAGTTGACCCCTCGCGTCCGGTAGGATGTTTCCAACATGCGGTGTGGTGCGCCCGAAGGGCGAGTCTGGTGGAGAGTTAGGCCGGCTCGGGTGTGGTAGCGTGCCGCCAAGCTGTAAACCTCCGCCCATGCGCGCAACCGCTTCCCCGCAGCGGCGGTTGACCGCCTGTGAGGCCCCCCGTCCCCGAACGCGGCCGGGAGGAAGAGGGTGCTCGCTTGGTCCTCCCGGGTGTCAGGCGGCGATCATCGGGGCCGGCATCGGGGTTGCGCCCTGCGCGGCGGGAGGATGAGCTGCCTGGGATGCTGGATGAACGTCGCGACGGTTGTCGGACGTTCGGGCGCGGGTTAGGGGCGGGTTGGCGGGGAAGGGCGAGCACCCAATCGTCCGTTGCGTTTCGCCTCCGGCCGCGGACGGTCTCCCTCGGGAAACGCCGTCAACCGAGTTCCGGGGTGGCTCGACGGTGAGGGCTCCCGAGGCGGCCACACTGTCGGGCGTGAACCCGGAAGTGACCCAGGGTTTACCGCAAGGATGACCCGTGGCTCCCCGCCGGAGTCACGATCGGTCGGTCCGGGAAGTCCTCCGTCCGGGTCGGAATGAGGGACAGCGGAGGAGGGAGTCGCCGCCTCCCCGGACCCGGTGCCCGTTCGCGCGTTCCCGGGTTGCCGGGCGACGCAGCGTGCCAAGCTCCGACCAAGAGAATTGAACGTGATTGCCGGGAATCCCGAGGTCGAGAGAGCGATCAGCGGGTCCAGCCGTTGGCGGGAGAACGGTCTCACGTCGAACGTTCATCAAGGGAGTGATTGCGGCGGGGGCGACGGTATCGTCGACGTCTACCCGCAGGAGACGCTCGCGCACGTCCTGCGCTACAAGCTGGGACTGACGGGAACGAAGTGGGGCTGCGACCGGGCGGAGTGCGGAGCGTGCACGGTGCCGGCGGATGGAGTCACGCAGTACTCGTGTTCGGCTGCTGGCGCACCAGGTGAGGGGCCGGGAGGTAACGACGATCGAGGGACTGGAGTCGGCGAATGGGGTGCTGCACCCGGTCCAACAGGCGGTGATGGACGAGGCGGGATTCCAGTGTGCATTCTGTGCGTCGGGGTTTATCATGGCGATGATGGGGATGCTGAACGAGAACCCGAACCCCACGCGGGAGGAGGCTAGGTTGGCGTTGTCGGGCAACCTCTGCCGGTGCGGGGACTACGACAAGATCTTGATGTCGGCGATGCGGGCGGTGGAGCTGAGCCGCCGTACGGCGTAGCAGGACCGGGGGGCGGGTCGCGGAGGGAAGGCCCCCGTGAAGCGGGCCGGATGGGTGAATGACGCCGGAACACACCTCGAGGGAGGCGGAGCGAGATGGCTGACTACAGGTTGATCGGGACGAACCAGACCCCCAAGGATCTGAGGGCGAAGGTGACCGGACGAGCGAAGTACGCTGAGGACTTCCGAGCGGACGGGATGGTCTTTGCGAAGCTGCTCCTGAGCCCGGTACCGCGCGGGAGGGTCACGCGACTGGACGCGAGCCGCGCTCTCGCCATGGACGGCGTGCTCGCGGTGTTGACGGCAGAGGACCTGGGCGAAGTGGAGAGCATCTTCGGCCCGGAACCGGTCCTCAGCAACGACCCGCGCTATCAGGGACAACCGATTGCGGCAGTGGCGGCGGTGGACGAGACGCTGGCGGCCGACGCGGTGGCGGCGATCGAGATCGAGATCGAGCCGCTCCCCTTCGCGCTGGATCCGCTGGACACCCTTCGCCCCGGCGGACCCAACCCGACTGCGGAAGGGAACGCATACGATGGGTTCGAGGTTGCCGAGATCAAGTGGACGGCGGAGCAGATGGCCTCTCTGGAGGGCGACCGGTTCCCGGACGGAGACCTCCCGGCCGCCGCCGGTTGGGAGGTGGGCGACTGGCAGGCCGCGCTCGCCGAGGCCGACGTGGTCGTATCGCGGCCTATCCTCCACCAGACGCAGACCCATCACCCGATGGAGCCGCGCAGCGCGATGGCCTACTGGCGGAATGGCCGCTGCTACCTGCACTGCTCCACGCAGAGCGTGGCCCAGACCCTTCGGTATCATGCCCGGATGCTCGGGATCGACGAAGCGGACCTCTGCCTCATCAGCCAGTGGTGCGGAGGCGGCTTCGGCAGCAAAGCCGCCGGAACCGTCACGGACGTGATTCCCGCAGCGCTTGCCCGGGAGGCGGGCCGACCGGTGATGATGCGGGTCACCCGCGACGAGGAGACCTACTTCGGCAGGGCGCGATCCGGGCTGCAGGGGTGGGCCAGGATGGGGTTCCGCTCGGATGGGCGGCTCCTGGCTCTCGACCTCCTCCTGATCCAGGACAGCGGGTCCTTCGGACGCATGGGCGACTTCAATTCAGCGGGGTCGATCGCGTCGCTGGCCTATCAGCCGGAGACGATGCGGTTCCGTGCGCTCCCGGTGATCACGAACACTCCGCCCCACGGCGCGCAACGACAGCCCGGCGGAGCTCAGATCGTCACCATGCTGACGCCGGTCCTCGATCAGGCCGCCCGCGAGCTGGGTGCGGATCGGATGGACATGCTGTATCTGAACGCTCCGGCGGACCAGGCCTACTACCACCCGGGCCCGACGCAGGTGACCAGTGCGTACGCGAAGGAAGCGGTCCAGATGACCCGGGAGCTCTTCAACTGGGACGAGAAGAAGCTCTTGAGCGGTCAGCGGCGCGGCTCCAAGGTGCTGGGAGTCGGGCTCGCACTGAGCCCGTACTCGGCCGGAAGCTCCGGGTATGACGGGATGCTCGTGATTCGCCCGGATGGCCGGCTGACGATCCACTCGGGAGTTGGGAACCTCGGAACAGGTTCGACTTTCGACACCTGCATGGCGGCTGCCGAAGTGCTCGGGGTTCCGTGGGAGGAGGTCGAAGTTCTCTGGGGCGACACGGATCTTGGGTTGCCGTGGAGCACGATACAGGGCGGCAGCTCCACGACGCACGCGCATACCCGAGCGAACCACGCGGCGGGTCTGCAGGCGAAGCGCAAGCTGCAGGAGATCGCGGCGATGGATCTCGGGGGCGCGCCCGAGAACTACGATGTGGGGGGCAGCCGGGTCTTCCGTATGGGGAGCCCGTCGGTGGGCATGAGCTTCGGTCAGGCGGCGGAGCGCGCCATCGAACTGGGGGGCCATTACGACGGCCACGAGCTCGATGAGTCGCTGGACGAGATGACGGTCCGGGCCGCAGAGGGGCTGGTGGGCCGGGGCCTGGTGGCGGCGGCGACCGACGAGTTCTCACACCAGGGGCAGACCCGCTCGACCGTCGTGGCGGCGGGGGTCGTCGAGGTTGACGTCGAGACGGGTGAGTTCGAGTTGCTGGAGCTGACAGCGGTGGCGGACTGCGGAACGGTCCTGAATCCCAGGAACCTGGAGGGCCAGGTAAGCGGCGGAATCAACCAGGGAATCAGCCAGGCGCGCTTCGAGAAGTGGGGTTACGATCTGCGTTGGGGCGTGAACCAGAACAAGCGGCTTCACACGGCGAAGCCGATCAGCATCATGAACACGCCGATCGATTTCCAGTTCGCGGCAGTGGACATACCGGATCGAGAGAACCCGGTGGGCTCCCGGGGCATCGGCGAGCCCCCGGTCGGGGCGGGTGCCGGCGTCATCGTTTCAGCGATTTATGACGCGATTGGCGTCTATATCAACCGCACGCCGATAACGCTGGACAAGATACTGAATGCGCTCGAGGGGAGAGCGACGGGGTACACGACGCTGCAGACCCACGTCTAGCAGGTAGCGATGGGGAATCCAGAGGAGAGCGGCATGGGCGAGATCCGCGACCATCCGTCTCCACGTACCAGGGCGGCATGGCTCCCATGCGGTCCCGGATCCCCGTGCGGTTCTTGATGCGCGTGGCGTAGCGTCTGGCGTCCTGACAGGACGTCAGGGACATCGGCGCGCCGCCTTCCGGGTGGTGGCAGCGTATGCAGTTCTCGTAGAGAATCGGCGCCACGTCCACGAAGGTGACGGGCTCCGGCGAGGGACCGGCCTGCGCCTCGAGTGCGTGGGGCGTCCCCCATGTACAGGTACTTCGCGGCGAAGGAGGACCTCTTCCTGGAGCTTCTTCTCCCTGACTCTGAGGCGTGGGAACGCGGTGCCGCCGAGCACTTCGGGCTCCGTGTCTGGGACCCCCGTGAATTCGCGAAGGAGTGGACGGATGTCTGTCTGCCCCACGAGCGAATGTTACAGCTGCTCGCCATCCGCTACGCGGTCCCGGAAAAGAACTGCTCGCTCCAGGGGCTGTCAGAGTTCAAGGCGACAATCAGGGGAATCAGGGAGAGGTTGAAAGAGACCCTTCGGCGCGCCCTGGGATTCCCGGCTGAGGCCGAGGATTTCCTCTTCGCTCGGCTTGCCCTGCTCACGGGACCTGGCCTGGCTCGTTCAGCCGGGCCGCGCGGGCCAGCGTCGGCTCGTCTGCCGCGTCTCGGATCGACCCTTTCATCGGAGTGGTGACATGCGCCTCCAGATCTCAGCCTTCCTCGCCCTGACCGCCCTGCCGCTCGCATCAACCGTGGCCGATGCGCAGGAGAGCTCCATCCCGGCGACGGATGTCTATGCCGAGGACATCCAGTCCGTGCTGGAGAACATGATCGGGGTGACGATCGATCGACAGCTCAAGATCGCGGACATTGGCGGCAACGAAAACGTAGCCGTCGGGATCCTCCACCGGACCGGGGAGCACGATACGGATGGGGCGCACGAAGGCCTCGTTCATGTGCACATCGCCGAGGTATACGTCGTCCTTTCGGGGGGTGGAATGCTCCTGACCGGAGGCGAAATCTTCAATCGGGGTGAGTTATTGTTTGCGGATGACCCGGCTTCGGAAGGGGGCATTGCCATCGGTCCGAGCTACTTCGCCGAGTCCAGGGGTGGCGTGGTCCGTGAAATAGAGGAAGGCGACGTGGTGATCATCCCTGCGGGGACGATGCACATCTGGACGCAGATCCCTGACCATGTGACCTATCTGAGCATCCGGATCGATCCCGATCAGGTCCTCCCGGCTGGCTACGTGAACCCGGAGATCAACTGACGGTCCTTACGTTCCGCCGCTGGCCTGCCGGCGCTCGTCCGGAGGGGAGGGAGGAGGGGGGTCGTCGGATCGGGTGCGGGGGTGGTCGGCCCGGTCGGCCGGGATAGGCGGGCGTAGGAGGACCCGCCCGCCTCCCGCTGCCGGTCCGCACCACCGGCCCCGCACCCCCCTGGAGCACCTGGTGAGGTCACACGTGAGCCGGCTCGACGTGGACCGTGATGACGTCGGTGTCGTGGTATTGGTTGTGGCGCACGGAGGAGGCGTAGTGCCGGAGCAGCCGGAG
>JAAXGI010000281.1 GCA_012267505.1 Gemmatimonadota bacterium | reverse complement strand
TTTCACCCGCCGGGCCGTACGCACCACCCTGACCGCACGCACGCGGCCGTCCGGCTGGCCACGGAAGCGGATGCGTCCGATGCCTTTCACCCTGATCCAGGAGTAGCGCCCGCCGGCATGCTTGACCCGCGGCAGACTGCACGTCAGCTCGAAGGAGCGAACCGGACGCCGCTCGGTCCGGTAGCGCGGATAGCCGGGTTTCCCGCCTGCCTTCACCCGCCGGAAGAAGGCCCCAAACGCATCGTTCAGACGCTTGAGTGCGCTGCGCTGCACCCCGACTGCGAACCGGCTCCATTCCGGATCCGCTCGCGTGAGCGTCAGCTCGCAGTATTGGTCGTAGAGGGAAACCGACCTCCCGTCGCGCTCCCACGCCTGACGACGCTTGCACAGCGCGCGGTTCCACAACCACGTCAACTGCCGGAAGCAATCGTCAAGATTGCGGTGCCCGGCAGCGCTCAGGTACGCCCGGAACGATCTGGTGCGGACGATGGGATTCGTCGGTCCGGAGGCCATGGCTGCTTCACGGAACAGGTTGTGGCAGACGCCGGGGTGGGCTACAGATCCCTCCGTTCTCCTCTACCCCTTGGGACGCGAAAATCCCCCGTATACTATAGGATATAAAGCCCCTAGGGAACCAGCACGAGCGCGCCCACCACCTCGCCGGCCCGCAGGCGGTCGAGCGCCTCGTTTGCCCGTTCCAGCACAAGCGCCTCGGTGGCCGCCTCCACCGGAATCTCCGGGGCGAGGTCGAGGAATGCCGTCGCGTCCTCGCGGGTCAGGTTCGCTACGGACCGGAGGACCCGTTCCTCCCAGAGGATCTCGTAGGGGAACGATGGGACCGCGCTCATGTGGATCCCGGCGCAGACGACCGTCCCGCCCGGGGCCACGGCCCGAAGCGCCCGCGGAACGAGGGGCCCCACCGGGGCGAAGATGATGGCGGCGTCGAGCGGGGCGGGCGGCCGCTCATCGGAATCCCCTGCCCACGCCGCGCCCTTCGCCCTCGCGAATGCCTGTCCGTCCCCGTCCCCCGGACGGGTGAAGGCGTACACCTCCCGTCCTTCGTGGACCGCAACCTGGCAGAGGAGATGCGCGGCGGCCCCGAAGCCGTAGAGCCCGAGCCGCCGCCCGTCGCCGGCGTGCCGGTAGGCTCGATAGCCGATGAGGCCTGCGCAGAGGAGCGGCGCGGCGGCGATGTCGTCGTAGCTCTCTGGGACTGGGAAGACGTAGTCCCCATGCGCAAGCGCGAGCTCGGCGTATCCCCCGTTTCTCGTGTACCCGGTGAACTCGGCCCTCCGGCAGAGGTTCTCGCGCCCGGTGCGGCACTCCCGGCAGCGTCCGCACGTCCATCCCAGCCATGGGACGCCCACCCGCGTGCCGGGCTCGACGCCCGTGACGGCTGGACCGGCCGCCTCGACGACGCCCACGATCTCGTGGCCGGGAACGAGAGGAAGCTTCGGATGCGCGAGCTCCCCGTCGACGACGTGCAGGTCCGTCCGGCATACGGCGCAGGCGCGCACGCGGACGAGGACTTCGGACGCATTCGGGGAAGGCGGTGCCACCTCGCGGAGCCGGAGCGGGCGGCCGACTTCCTCGAGGAACATCCCTCTCATCGAGGCGCCCGCCCTTGCTCGCCGCGCGCCCGCATCCGGCGAGCGCGGTGGTTCCCTGCCGCCCGAAGTCCGGGCACCAGCTGAGCATGCCCCGCCGCAGACGCTTTCGGAGTGGCGCCGGCCCGGCTGTCGCGGCCGGGCAGCACTAGACGCGGGTCCCGACGTATCCCCGGAGCGTCGGCGGCACCCTGCGGTCCGTCAGTATCCGGAGCACTCCGGGTTCCGGTGCGGCTTCTTCCGGGTCGAGCGACCGCACCTGGCCCCGGTCCAGCACGTACACCGGAACGCCGTCACGGTAGCCGATCCGGGTGCCCGCCAGCGCGGCCACCCGCTCCCCTGCCGTGATGATGCCGGTGAGGTTCAGCGGGTCGGCGGCGCTGATCACCGTGATCCCGCCGTCCCGTTTCGAGGAGCGCGTCTTCCGGAGGAGAGCGACCGCCTCGGGAAGCGCGAACTGTTCACCCGAGAATCCGCTCACGAAACGCCCTCCGCGGATCTCGCCGCGCGCCTCGAGCCGCCAGTATACCCGAACGAGTTTGCGCCACGGCACGGCGAGGGCTTCCCGGGCAAGGAGGGGCCGCACGATGACGCCGTAGCGCCGCAGAAGTGCCCGCGCGAGCTGGCTGATCGCATCGGTGCTTCGGCCTGCCGCCGTCCCGTTTCCGCCGCCGTCCCGGTCCGCCCGGAGAAGGTCCCACCGGCCGGCCGTGTCCACCCCGTAGGGGACGGTCCGCCGCCGTCGGCCGTTCCCCGCCCCACTGGCCCGGAGGGGTCTTCGCCTGTCCGAGGGGGTGAGGAGGGCGCGGAGCCCGGAAAAGCCGTCGGAGGTCACCTGCCCGACCGCGGCCAGTTCGCCGAGCGCCGCCTCGACCTGGCTCGGGAGGAGGCGGGTCGCGGCCACGAGATCCCGGAAGAAGGAGGCGCCCCTCTCCTCCAGGACGGCGAGAAGCTCGGCAGCCGCGCTGCTGACGCTTCCGGCCGCGAGACGTTCAGAGAGCCGCAGCCATCCCGGCGCGCTCTCCCGATGGAAGAGCGCCATCGGGGACGATCGGAGGGGGCCGGTGGCGCGGAGGCCGGCGCCGCCGTTGGACGGGGGCCGCAGGCGTCCCCAAGCCACCTGTCCCATCAGGCAGAGCTGGTCCAGCAGCTCGGGGGCGTAGTCCTCGCAGCGTGCCGCGAGAACTTCCGGCTCCCACGCTACGGCCGGTAGCTCGAAGCCGTCCAGGAGCGAGATGACGGAGGCGAGCCCTTCGGCCCCGGCGACCTGCTCGCCGGGCGCAACGCGCTGCCAGCGGAAGAGAAAGCGCATCAGGTCCGCGGCGGTGACCGGCTCGATCTCCGCACGGAGCCGGTTGAGCGTGTATCGGTGTATGCGCGCCAGGAGTCGCCGCTCGCACCACTCCTGCTCCTCCCTTCCCGGGGTGAAGGAGCCGCGGAGCACGAAGCCCTCCGCCTCGAGTTCGTGAAGCGCGGTCCGGGCTTCCGGCTCTCCGATCCCGATCGACTCCGCCAGCTCGCGGGGCGTCACCGGCCCGAGGACCTCGAGTCTTCCGAGGAGGAGTTCCCGCGCTGCCGCGGGGCGCTCGTCGCTCCGGGCGAGCGCAAGGACTTCCGGGACGCGCTCTGTCGCGACCCATACCCGGACGGTGCTCCCCCGCGGTCGGCTCCGGTCGACGCCCCGGACCCGGCCCGCCGCGGCCAGCTCGTCGCGGTGACGGCCCCAGGCCTCCCCTCCGCGGGCGAGCTCGGCGGCCGTGAGGAACCCCGCCACCAGGAGTGCGTCGTGCAGCTCGTCCGGATTCTCCGCGGCGGGCCACGCCTCCTGGCGCACGCGATCGATCGCTTGGGGGTCCAGCTCCCCGAGTTCGCTGGCCGAGGTGGGCTCGAAGGCTCGCCTGCGCTGGACGGCGCGTGCCCTTCGCTCCTCGAGCGGCGCGTCGTCGAGGAAGGCGTAGGGACGCGCGGTGAGGAGTTCGTGCGCAAGGGTGGACGGCTCGGGGGTGTCGCGCGCGACCAGGCGGAATCCGCCCTCGTGGATCCGAGCGAGGATCGCCTCCAGGCGCGTGATGTCCATCACCTCGTCCAGGCAGTCCGCGATCGTCTGGCGCACGAGCGGATGGTCCGGAACCTCGCGGTCGCCCGTGATCGTCTCGAGACACGCGTTCGCATCGGGGAAGACGGCCGAGAGAAGATCCTCCGACTCCATCCTCTGGAGGTGCGCCGGCGTCCGCGATCCGCCCCGCCAGCGGAGGAGAGCGAGGGAGAGATAGGCGGCCCACCGCCAGCGGACCTGGAACATCGGAGCGTCGAGGAGGGCCTGGACGAGGATTTCGCGAACGTTCTCCGGACGGAGATACCGGAACACATCCTCGAGCGGGAAGGAGTGCTGCGGGCCGAGGGAGAGGAGAACGCCCTCGTGCGTGGCGGCGGCCTGGAGCTCGAAATTGAACTGCCGGCAGAAGCGCTTGCGGAGCGCAAGCCCCCACGCCCGGTTCACGCGGGTCCCGAAGGGGGCGTGCAGCACGAGCTGCTGGCTTCCCGAGTCGTCGAAGAAGCGTTCGAGGATGAGCGTGTCCTGGGTCGGGAGCGCGCCGAGGATGTGTTTCCCTTCCCGGAGGAAGTGGACCACCTGCCGCGCGGCGGCCTCCGGGACGCCCGTGTCGGCCGTGAGCCACGGAACCGGATCGGTGTCCAGGCGGTCTTCGATCCCGGCGCGCAGTCCGGCGACGGCCGCCGACAGCTCGCGGCTCCGGTCCGGCGCCTCCCCGAACCAGAAGGGGATGTTCGGCGGCTCCCCCCGGGCGTCCTCGACCCGGACGATGCCGGTCTCGACCCTGAGGAGACGCCAGGAGGTGTTGCCGAGCTGGAAGATGTCGCCCGGAATGCTCTCGATCGCGAAATCCTCGTCCACCGTCCCCACCGTGTGGCCCTCCGGTTCGAGGACGACACGGAAGTCCGCCTCGTCGGGGATCGCGCCGCCGCAGGTGATCGCGGCAAGCCGGGATCCCCTCCGGCCGCGGAGGCGGCGGTTCACGCCGTCGCGGTGCACGAGCGCCCCCCGGCGCCCCCGGCGCGTGGAGAATCCCCGCGAGACCATCTCGACGACCTCGGAGAACTCCGTCCGCCCGAGGTCGCGGTAGGGGTAGGCCCGGCGCACGAGACCGAAGAGCTCCTCCTCGTCCCACTCCTCGCACGCCGTCTCGGCGACAACCTGCTGGGCGAGGACGTCGATTCTCTTCTCCAGGACCTCGACGTGCTCGAGCTCCCCCCGCCTTACGGCCCGGAGGAGAGCCGCGCATTCCACGAGGTCCTCCCGCGTGAGGGGGAAGACGCGCCCCTTCGGCGTCCCGGCGACCGTATGCCCGGAGCGCCCCACCCGCTGGAGGAGCGTTGTGATCCGGCGGGGGGAGCCGATCTGGCAGACGAGGTCCACATGCCCGATGTCGATCCCGAGCTCGAGCGACGCGGTGGCGACCAGGGCGCTGAGCTTCCCTCCCTTCAGGCGGCGTTCCGCCTCGAGGCGGATCTCCTTGGCGAGGCTCCCGTGGTGGGCGGCCACGGCGTCTTCGCCGAGCCGTCTCTCCAGGTCGCGCGCCGCGCGTTCGGCGAGTCGTCTTGTATTTACGAACACGATGGTCGTGCGGTGCTCGCTGATCAGGGTGGCGAGCCGACCGTAGATCTCCGCCCAGGCATCGTGGGAGGTGACGGCTTCGAGCGGGGAGCCGGGGAGCTCCAGGCCGAGGTCGATCTCGCGAAGGTGGCCCTCATCGACGATCGTGCAGCCTGGCGTGCCGTCAGGGCGGATCCCGGAGCTGCCGACGAGATACCGCGCGACCTCCTCGACCGGCCTCTGCGTGGCCGAGAGCCCGACCCGCACGATGGGATCCCGCGCGACGTGGGCGAGCCGCTCGAGCGTCAGCGCCAGATGCGTGCCCCGCCGCGATTCGAGAACCGCGTGGATCTCGTCGACGATCACCGTGCGCACGGTGCGGAGCATCTCGCGGCTCCGTGGCGCGGTGAGCAGGAGGTAGAGCGACTCCGGGGTTGTCGCGAGGATGTGGGGCGGGGTCCTCACCATTCGCTGGCGTTCGGACTGTGGCGTGTCCCCGCTTCGCACCGCTGCCGTGATCCTGACGGCGGGAAGGCCCATTTCCTCGGCCATCTCCCGGACGGACCTCCGGGGCTCCTCGAGGTTCCGGTGAATATCGGCGCTCAGGGCCTTGAGCGGGGAGACGTATACAACCCGCACCTCGTCGGGGAGCCCGTCTGCTTCCACCCCCTCGGCAAGGAGTTCGTCCAGGGCATTGAGGAAGGCGGCCAGGGTCTTCCCCGAGCCCGTGGGGGCGGCGATGAGGGTGTGCTGCCGTCGCCGGATCGCGTCCCAGCCGCGAGCCTGTGCCGGTGTGGGGGCATCGAAGCGGGACCCGAACCAGCTGCGCACAGCCGGGTGGAAGCGTGCCAGCGGTTCGGATGGGAGGCCGGAGGGCTCGCGGAGCGTCGTCATGCGAGGAGGAGTACGCTTCTGCGCATTGCCGGTCATCCATCTCGGGCACGGGGCGGGTTCCCCGCCGCAGTCACTGGACGGGGTCCCGACCGAACGCCGCAGGTATGGGTCGGGGAGTCTTCCCACCCTGTACCCGGAAGCCGCGAATGTCGAGCCCTCGCCCCGTCCGGGTGCTCCGGATCCGCTCCACGATGTGCTCAGCGGGATGGCGGCGATCAGCCGGTTCTCCTGCACGGGCGCATGCGTCCGGGATCTGGTCGGGCAGGCCCCCGCCCGCGGATCCTCGTCCCCCTTCCGGCCGTTGCCTGGGTCCAGGAGGGCCCGGAGCCGGGGCGGGGCGAGCCCCTTCCCGCGGTTCACGCAGGCCCGGTCTGGCAGGTGGGCTCTCGGAGCCCGAAACGCGCCCGTCCGGCGATCCGCACTCATCCGGTCGCGCACGAGCGGAGTCTTGGCAGGGTGCGGGCCGGGTTGCGCGGAAGGCGGGAGGAGATGAGCGTGAGATGCTCCGGACCGGATCGCGACCCGGCCCGCGCGTGCGACCGCTTCCCCGGACTCGCCTGCCGCGATGCTCTTTCGACTCTTCTGTGCGTTCGTGCTCGTTCCCCTCCTCGAGCTGGCTCTCCTCATCCGGATCGGTACGGTGGTGGGTGCATGGCCCACGCTCGCGCTCGTGGTTGGCACCGGCCTGCTCGGCGCCGCGCTGGCCCGCCGCGAGGGGACCCGGACCCTCCTTGCGCTCCAGAGGGATCTCGCGGAAGGGAGACTGCCGGCCCAATCGCTCGTTGCGGGGGCTTCCGTGCTCGTGGGGGGCGCCTTTCTCCTGACGCCGGGTGTGCTCACGGACCTCGCCGGCCTCTGCCTCCTCCTTCCCCTGACGCGCCGGTTCGCGTTCCGCTGGGTGCGCCGGAGAATGGAGGCGGGGCTCGCCACCGGTGCGGTCCGGTTCACCGTGTGGGGAATGGAGGGAAGGGGTGGGTCCGCGCGCGAGGAGGGTGGCCGCCCTCCCCGCCCGGGGGAGATCATCCAGGACTGAAGGGGTCCCGCCCGCGCCCGTGGGTGTCGGGGGGCGATGGTGCTGAAGATCTCTCGGCGGCATCCGGGCAAGCAAATCCGTGTCGTTGCGGCAGGAGCCGGTAGATCACCGCGCCCGGATTTCGCTATCGTGGTGCTTCCTCAAGAGTAAGCCACCGACCAGACGGGGCAGGGATCATGGAGCAGTCCAGAGCGTTTCTCGAGTGTCTCCTCGGCGAGCCGGGGCCTTCGGGGTTCGAGTCGAGGCCCGCACGTGTCTGGCGGGATGAGGCCGGCGGCTTTGCGGAGAGGGTGTGGGCAGATGTTCACGGGAACTCGTTCGCCCAGGTCGGTGCCGACCGGCGGCCACGGGTCATGCTCGCCGGTCATGTGGACGAGATCGGGCTGCAGGTTACGCACGTCGACAAGGACGGCTTCCTGTATGTGGACGGCATCGGGGGGTGGGATCCGCAGGTGGTGGTGGGGCAGCGGGTGGTGGTCATGGGCAGGACGGGGGACGTGCCGGGGGTAGTGGGGAAGAAGCCCATTCATCTCCTCAAGCCGGAAGACCGGAAGAAGGTCACGCAGATCCGCGACATCTGGGTCGACCTGGGGGCTTCATCGGCCGAGGAGGTGGGGGAGATGGGGGTGCGGGTGGGCGATCCGCTCGTACTGGACGCCGGAGTCATCCAGCTCGCAGGCGACCGGATCGCCTCGAGGGCGATCGACGATCGGGTCGGGGCCTATGTCGTGCTCGAGGCGCTTCGGCTTCTCGCCGCCGAGCCGCCGGAGTCTGCCGGGGCGGTGGCCGTGGCCACGGTACAGGAGGAGATCGGGTACACGGGCGGGGGCGCGAGGAGCTCAGCGTTCGCACTCGATCCCGATGTCGCGCTTGTGGTGGACGTCACCTTCGCCACGGACGTGCCGGACGCGAACAAGAAGGAGCTCGGGGAGCATTCGCTCGGAGGCGGCCCGGTACTGACCCGTGGGTCCTCGACGCATCCGGTCGTGTTCGAACACCTCGCGGACGCCGCTGCCGAGGAAGAGATCCCGTACTCGATTCAGGCGGCGCCGAAGGCAAGCCGCACGGATGCGGATGGCATCTTCCTCGTCCGGGCAGGCGTCCCCACGGGCCTCATCTCGATCCCCAACAGGTACATGCACTCACCGAACGAGGTCGTGTCGGTCATCGATCTCGAGAGAGCCGCCCGCCTTCTTGCAGGTTTCGTGCGCCGTCTCGACGGAGACATGAGCTTCGTCCAGCAGTAGCCTCGTCGCCGACGCACCCTGTAGGCGAGCGCCCGACAATCGTCCCACGGCGCCCCGGGGTCACGTCGCACGCCGTCCCATCGCGAAGCGGCATACTGTTCCGGGATGCTGTCAGGCGCGGGTAGATGCCGAGCTGGTGAAGCCTGTCCCTCACTCCGTCCGGCTCGCACGGCCCAGAGCGGCCGTCTCCCGTTCCGGCTCCTCGGCTCCCCCTTCCAGGTGCGTCGACCAGAGAAAGAGCGTGGCGAGCCAGAGGAAGTCGGCGAGAGCAAGGTGGAGGAGGCGGAGGCCTGTCGGGTGCAGGAGGAGCACGGTCAGTGTTCCGACGGCCGGCTGGGCCGCGCCGAGCACCCAGACGAGGCGCGTCAGCGGCCGGCGTACCCCTTCAGCGCCAAGTCCGGTCGGCATCCCGGTGGCGCGAACGAGAAGGACGAGTGCAAGGACGGCGACGACCGGATGTGCCATCCTCAGGTAGATCAGGAGGTGCCCGGGGTCCAAGTATTGGGCGAGGCCGGCGGCGATGCTCGCCGCGGGAAACGCCGTTCCGGCGAGGCCGGTCCATGATCCCGTTGCCGCCAGGGCAAGCAGGCCGGCTGCCGCCGCAAGGAACCTCCGGCTCTGGGGATTGCCGGGCCAAGTGATGCGCGCGACGCCCCGTGAGGTCCACCACGCGGTGAGCCCGAGGGCGCCCATCAGCAGGAATGTGTTCGTGACGTGGAAGGGTCTGATCAGGACGCGCCCGGTCGAGACGTCCTCCGCGACCCATCCGAAGACCACCAGTACAGCGCCGAAGAGCGATTCCGTGACGGTGAAGAGGACCGAGGCGAGCGCGGCCAGACGAACGGGGTGCCCGCGGCCGAAGCGGCGGAATGCGAGGACCGCC
>JAAXGI010000034.1 GCA_012267505.1 Gemmatimonadota bacterium | reverse complement strand
TATCCCGACCACCTCTACCTCTACACGGGTACGACGAACTCCTACGAGTGGGCGGCAACCCGACCCCGCCAGTGGGAGCCAAACACCGTCGGCCGCTACCGGAACACCGACCCGGTGCTGGCGAGCTACCTCGTGCGCCTGGCCGTCGAGGGCAGGGGCGAGGATTACCACGCCTTCCCCTGGCGCGGCCTCTTCGACCGAATAGGGATCAGGGACGCCTACATCCAGACGGACATCCACGGGAACTATCTCGGCCAGGGCTATGCCTTCCTCTCCGCACGCGACTGGGCCCGGCTCGGGACCCTCTACCTCCAGGACGGCGTCTGGGAGGGGGAGCGGATCCTCCCTGAGGGCTACGTCGACTACGCGACGGAGCCGGCGCCCGCCTGGGTGGCGGACGGACGGCCCACCTACGGCGGGGCGCACATGTGGGTGAACCGCCATCTCTCGCTCCCGGTCCCGGAGGGCTCGTACGCGATGTCGGGGGCGGGCGGACAGAGCACGACGATGATCCCCTCCCACGGGATGGTGGTCGTACGGATCGGGAAGTACACTGGGGCGAGCGCGGGCGGCCAGGCGCTACGGGCCGGTCTCGAGCTCCTCTTCGAGGCCGTGCCGCCCCCCTGAGGACAACAGGCCGGAGGGTCGGCCTCCCCCTCTGTGCGGTGCGGGTACGCCCTTCCTGCTGCAGGGCCCGCAGGCCCGCTCAGTCGAGATCGACGATCGTGATCGCGTTCCAGTCGTTCATGGGGATGAGGAGCCGGTTCCGCCTCGAATCGAAGGCCATCGAGGCAGCGCTCGCGTTCCCGGATGCAACGACCTAGGCCGGGGCTCCCGGACGGATGCGGGAGACGGTGCCGAAGCGGACGCTCGACACGTACTTCGTGCCGTCATCGAGGATGACGAGCCCGTCGTTGCCCCCGTCCACGGCGCGCTCGGTCCGGATGAGTTCGCCACCGGGGGAAAAGGTGAGCACTGCATCGTCGTTGATGTTCACTACGACGGTGTTCCATTCCGGGTCGAGGGCGACGCCATGCGGTCGGGCGAGCGGAGCGCCCTGGACGACCACCGACGGGTCGCCGTCCGACCCGATGCGGTAGATGCGCCGGCTGGCGCTTTCCCTGGTGCCGGTCTGCCTGGCCCAGATCGTTCCGTCCCCACCGACCTCGATGTCATTGAACCGGAGCGCTTCCCCGACCACGACGCACCCGCGCGGCTCGCCGGTCGCCATGTCGAACCAGCGGACGACATCGATGTCCGCCACATACAGGAGGCCGCCTTCGACGTTGCTCCCGAGCGGGTGATTGAGCGTCAGTCCGCTCCGGTCCGCACCGATCCACTTCAGTGTGTGGGCCGTCCCGTCGGGGTTGATCAGCGAGATGTAGCCGTCGTTCGGGATCACGTCCTGGGCGATCCTCGCGTTGACGGCGATGTAGGGGTCCCGCGCCTCGTCATAGGCCATGCTCTCGGCGAAGCGGAATCCGCCGTACGTCCCGGCGTTCGGCGAGAGGTCAAGAGGTTCACCGGCCGAAAAGGGCCCATCGGCCGCGTCTTGGTCCTGCGCAGCGGCGCAGCATGCGGCGAAGAGGGCGGCAACGACGTTACGGCGGGGGAAGAACCGTCTTGTCGGGAGGCGGGACATGAATGCTTCTCCGGTTCGAAGGTTCCTTCCGGGCGTGTAGGGGAGCGCACGGCCGCCTCGCCCCGTCCGCCCCACGCCTCCACGATGCTGTCCGTCCGACACCCATGCTCCATCGAAGCGGCGGGCACACGCTCGATGGGGATGATCCCGGTGCAGTGGCCCGATCCCGGCGGCGACCGCTGCCCGGATCCGACGTCCCGGTGGCCAGATCCTACCCTACCGGATCCGACAGCACCCCATCGGGTCGGTGCCGGTGGCGGTGGGAATGCTCCCGGAAGCTCCCCCTGAATGCCCACTCCCTCTAGGAACGGCCGGGCCCGATCCGGTCCGGTGCCTGCGTCTGTTCGGCCCCTTGCGGCCGCGGTTGCTGGCCGCGGGACGTACTAGAGGTGCGCGCCCCCGCCGGCAAGGCCCTGACCCCGGAGGTCGTCCATGCCCTCAAGTCCCCCATGCGGGGCACTCGGGATGGAGGCCGACGAAGTGAACTCAGACCCGCCGCCGTCGGTGCGGAAGCGGATCTCCGGGAACGGCGGTTTCCCGGGCGGTCGCGCCGGATCCGGCAATTGGCCCGTCCTGGACCCGCATGTCGGCATGCCCGATCTGGTCGGCGGTGACGCCGGTCCGGCCGCCGACCGGGAAACCGCTACTCCGGCTGTGGAACGATGCGGATGTAGGGCAGCGGCTGCTCCCACCCGTCCGGGTACTTCTGGCTCGCGGCCTCGTTGGACACGGCCGGCAGGATGATCACGTCGTCCCCGTCCTCCCAGTTGGCCGGAGTGGCCACCTGCTCCTTCGCCGTCAACTGGACCGAGTCCAGCAGCCGCAGGATCTCCGCGAAGTTGCGCCCCGTGCTCATCGGATAGGTCAGCGTGGCCTTGATGCGCTTGTCCGGACCGATCACGAAGACCGATCGCGCGGTGGCATTGTCCATCGGCGTCCGCCCGACGCTGGTCTCGCCGGCGTCGGCGGGCAGCATGTCATACGCCTTGACCACCCTCAGCTCGGGGTCGCCCACCAGCGGATAGTTGAGCGCGTGTCCCTGCGAGCTCTGGATGTCCTTCGACCAGGCCTCGTGATCGCTCACGCCGTCCACGCTGATGCCGAGTACCTTGCAGTTGCGCCGGTCGAACTCGGGCTTCAGGCCGGCCATGGCACCCAGTTCGGTAGTGCACACGGGGGTGAAATCCTTCGGATGCGAGAAAAGGATGGCCCATCCGTCCCCGATCCAATCGTGAAAGCTGATCGGCCCTTCGGTGGTGTTTGCCTGGAAGTTGGGTGCCACGTCGTTGATTCGCAGAGTCACGGTCTGTCCTCTCGGCTAGCGGTGTGTGAATCTGTCGGGACTAGCGGATCCGGGCCGTGGTGCGCGCACTGCCTGGAGTGACAGCGCCGGCTTCCGGCGGACCGGCCCCTGCAATTCTAGCGGAAGCCCTCCGGATACCGCTACCAGTCTGACGAGTCTGTAGCGTGAAGGAGACGACCCGGTCCGCTCGGCCGGACCGCCAGGCCGCAGTGTTCCCCGCGGTCCGAGATATCCGCATTGGAAGGGACCGGGCCCGCTGCCAGCGTGAAGCAGGCCGGATGACCCGGCAGCCGGCTGTCCCGGGGAGTTGCGGTCGGGTATCGGGGAGACCCGTGTCGCGAATGTACGGCTGTGAGCTTTCCGCCGTCCACGCAGCGCACATAAGGGCTGAATCCCGGCAGGATATCTTCTAGAGTCTTACAGGACTCAACGATCTGTGTTTCCTGCCGCTGGGCTGGTCCCTGCCGGACCGTGCCGCGAAAGTGGGCAAGGCGGGTATGGAAGGCGCGAACTCTGTCACCTCGCTTCCCCCGGCGGGGACGGGTTCCGTCGTCGCGTCCGAGCCTCCGCGTCGACCTCGATGGTCACCTCGAGCCCTTGCCGTACCACATCGGAGGGAATCACGGCGTTCGCGGAGGCCGCCGGGGAACTCTCGTCCACTCTGGACGGACAACGCCATTGCAGCGGCCGAGCCGTATGGGGCGACCCGGCCTTTCCCACCTCTTCGAGCACGGGCTGGGCGCACGTGGTTGCGCTGGACGCTCGTTTGTCCGGGAGTTGGCTCCGCGACGATCCCCCATCACTTCCCCGGCACTCCCGGCGCCGCGCAGCATAACGGCGCGCATACGATGTTGCGGCGCAGGGCGGAATCTGTTGCCGGACGGTCGGTCGATCCGCACTATCATCGAGTCAGGTCGTCCTCACCGGACCCTGACCGCAGAATTGTTTCCGGATGAGCAACTGCACTCCAGGACGGAGGGTGCCGTATATGGCCGGATGGCTCTCAAGATTCCCGCATATGGCGGTCTCAGTGGCGTTGCTCGGCGCTCTCTCCGCAGACCCGGCGTCTGGCCAGTCCACCGGCACCATCGACGGCACCGTGGCCGACGCAGCCGACGGCCAGCCCATCGCGGCAGCCCAGGTGTTCATCGAGGCGCTGGGCCTCGGGGTCGTCACGGACACCGAGGGGCAGTACTCGATTGCGGACGTTCCCGCCGGATCCCACCAGATCTCCGCCCAGATCGTCGGCTATCTGACAGCGACTGAAGATGTCACCGTGTCCGCCGGACAGGTGACGACTGCCGACCTGCTGCTGAGCTTCACCGCCCTCGAACTCGATGAGCTGGTGGTGACAGGGGCCAGCGCGGAGGCATCGGCCGCGGAACTGCCCTATTCGGTGGAGGTCGTGGCCCGGAGAGAGCTCGAACAACAGGGCTCTCCGCTGGTCGTGGAATTCGTCAAGGCGTTGAGTGTGAGCCACGGCGTGGTGGGTGAACGGCAGAGCTGGTACAACGCGAACGAGGTAGCCGCGGTTCCGGAGACCGTGGCCAACGTGAACCTGCGCGGCCTCGGCGCCTCGCGAACCCTTGTGCTGCTCAACGGCCGGCGCCAGGTCTACCTTCCCGCGCGCCTGATCGGCGGGCGCTATGTCGACGTCAACGCCTTCCCGTCGATCGCCATCGACCGCATCGAGATCCTGAAGGAGGGCGCGTCGGCCATCTACGGATCGGATGCGGTGGCCGGTGTCGCTAACTTCCTCACCCGCGGCGACTTCGAGGGGATGGAAATGACCGGCTCCCACGAGTACTTTGCGGGCGGGGGCGACACGAACGTCGGCGGTATCTGGGGCCGGCGCTTGGGAACCAGCACGAACTTGGTCGTGTCCGCCGAATACCTGACCCGCCAGCAGCTGACTCCGGAGGAGCGGGACTGGGCGCTGCATCCCTACATTCCAGGTGCCGGCGCCTGGTCGTGGACGGGCAATCCGGGGGCGTTTCTCATGCCATCCGCGATGGATAGCGAGAGCTCGGCGGACCTCGTCTCTAGGCTGGCGGCCGCGCACTTCTCGGACGAGGGCATCTTCATCGATCCGCGCTGCCAGGAGTTCGGTGGCCACCTCGAGAGCTTCACCTGCAGGTTCCGCTACCAGCCTCGGGACAACCTGCTGGAGCAGTCCAACCATCTGCGTGCCTTCGCCGAACTCAACGGCGAGTTGGGCGACGACTCCCGCTACCATATCGAAGGCCTGTGGGCCGAGGCAGGAACGCCGGCCTGGGTGACTACGCCGTCCTTCCCGCCCATCAAGCCCTACGACGGCCTGCAAGTCGTGCCCGCGGATAACCCGGGCCGGCAGGCGTTCTGCCAGCAGTACGCCTCCAGCGTGGGTTTCACCTCCGGCGCCCACTGCCTGGAAGACGACTGGTACTTCTTCGGACGGCTCGTGGGACACTCCGGGCCTGGCCGGACCCTAGAGCGGAATTCCCGGACCCAGCGGCTCTCCGGCTCGTGGGACGGGGCATCGACCTCCTCGACGGGCACGCCAACCGGCTGAATCTCGCTCTCAGCTATTCCCGTTCCTCGGGCAACGTGAACCAGCCGGCCGAGTATGCCTACCGGAAGTATCTCGCGTTCCGGGGCTACGGCGGCCCCGGCTGCGGGGTGGACGTGGTGGCGGACCCCAACTCGCCTTCGGGCATGTCGTTGGGTCCGACGGGCGGCCAGATTGCGGGACAAGGCAACTGCAGGTTCTATAACCCCTTCAGCAATGCCCTGCAGTATTCTCAGCAGCCCGGTGCACACTTCTCCACCGCGGCAAATCCCGACTATTCTGCCGAATTGGCGAACGATCCCGAGCTGCTCGCGTGGATCAACGAGCAGGTCGATGTCGAGAGCTTCGCCGACATGTTGGTCGCGGATGCGACTCTGACGGGCAGCGCGGGGCCGGTGGAGAATTACGCGTTGGGATACCAATTCCGCCGGTTCGATGTCTCGTCGACACCGAACGACCCGGGCAACCTGAACCTGAACCCTTGCTCGGTCCTCGGCAGCAGCGCCTGTCTTGAGCAGGCGGGCCCGTTCACCTTCACGACCGGGACCTACCCCTACTCTGCTACCCAGACCGTGCACCGGTTCTTCACGGAGCTTCCGTTGCAGGGCATGGGGGAACGCCTCAACATGCAGCTGGCCGCCAACTACGAGTTCCACAGCGTCGCTAGCAGCTTCAATCCGAAGGCCGCGGTCCGACTGGACCTGGCGGACCGATTCGCCCTGCGCGGCTCACTCCAAACGACCTTCCGCACCCCGTCTGTCGACGACCTGAACGAGAGCCGGACGACCGCGCTCGCATACGTGAACGAGGCGGGCGTTTACAAGGCGGTCGACACCCGCGGAAACAAGCAGCTCGAGTCCGAGCAGGCCCTCACCTATAACGCCGGATTCGTCGTGACTATCGCGGACGAGTCGGGATTCGTCCCGGTACAGCTGACCGCCGACTACTGGAGCTACGACTTCGAGAACGTGATCGCGGTCGTGCCCTACAATGCGGTCACGAGGCTCTATCACGAGGGGGGGAGTGCCCGGGACGCCGTCAAGGGCTACGTGACCTGCTCGGACGGACGGGGCACGGGCACCTGCGACGTCACCGGCATCGAGCGCATCGATGTCGATCTCATCAACTGGCCGGGCGTCAAGACCTCAGGCTTCGATGTTCAGCTAACCGCTCGCTCCCAAGCCGGCGGTGGTATCGTGAACGCCGGTCTGGAGGCCACCTACACGAACAACTATTCCATTGAAGCGCTGGATGTCGAGGGCGTCGAACTCATGTCCGATACGGAGGGTGCCGGGGGCCTGAACAAGTACAATCCCATCGCTCCGCCCCTGCCCAGCCTGAAGGGCCGGCTCTTCGGAAGCTACAGCTGGTCGGACTACAACGTGGCCGGGTACCTGAACTACATCTCGTCCTACACGGACCACGACGAAGCAGGAACGGAGTACGAGGACATCGGCGGCTTCGTGACCCTGGACGCGACCGCGCAGTGGAGTCCCTCGAGGGGGATCGGCATCTCGCTTTCCCTTCTCAACCTGACCGGCCTCGAGCCACCCTTCGTGAAGTGGGAGCAGTCCTTCGACGGATTCACGCACAGCGCCAAGGGCCGGCGCATCAAGCTAGCGGCGACCTACCGCTGGTTCTGAGGCACCTACGACGAGATTCACGCAGCTGCTCGGCAGGTGAGGGAACGCCCCGACCGATCCTGACACGTGCCAGGTTCGGCGCCTCCCGGATGGTCTCCATGCGGGCGCTGTATCGTTCTGACGGTAGCGCGACTGCCGGCCGGTCGAAGCCGAATTCGGGGGGACGGCGTTACGCGGTCGCCGAGCACCTCGACCTCCGCGATTTCGACAGGCTCCGCGCCCGCCGGGCATCCGTGCGTCGGCCCGTTCTGTCGGCTGCGGAAGATCGGCAAGTGCAGTTGACCCGTGTTGACGGACACTTTTTTGTTTGGGCAACCAGGAAGCTACCGGAAGGGCCCTCTTGGAGACGCTTCACATCGCTCCATCTACCCGGTATATGCAATGAACGGCCCCAGAGTGCCGATAGCGGTCGTTCGAAGACTCGCGAGCCGGGGCTTTGCAGCAGCCCTGCTCTGTTCGTGTCCCGGTCTTCGGGCCCAGGCCCCTGACGGGCAGGAGCCTAGAGCATCCCTTCTCCCCCACTCGGATGCGCCGGACGTTCATGCGGCAAGGACACGAAGCGACATCCAGGTCGATGGGCGTCCGTATGAGGACGCGTGGGCCGGCGCCGTGCCCATCGCACACTTGAGCCAGATTGATCCCACGGAAGGCAACCCTGTGACGGAGCGAACGGAGGTTCGCTTTCTGTACGATGACGATGCCCTGTATGTGGGGGGGGCGCTCTTCGATTCGCGACCCGTGACCACGAGACTGGCTCGTCGTGATTCGGACATCCCCGACTCGGACTTCTTCGTCGTGCTGATCGACAGCTACCACGACCACCAGACCTCCTATCGGTTCGCAACCAACCCGTCAGGAATGAAGCAGGACGGGATTGTCGCAGATCAGCGCGACGGACGGGGGGGTGGGGGTGGGCAGAGAGCCGGGGGTGACCAGGGTGACACCTCGTGGGATCCTGTCTGGGATGTAGCCGCCACCGTCACAGACGAGGGATGGTTCGTGGAGATGCGGATCCCGTTTAGCCAGCTCCGATTCAGCCCTGATGCAGATCAGACCTGGGGGATTCAGGTCGAGCGGTGGATCAACCGGAACCAGGAACAGGCGGTGTTCTCGTTCACGCCGAAACTCGAGCGGGGTGGCGTGCCCCGCTTCGGGCACCTCTTGGGCATCCGTGGCATCGGGTCCGGACGGAGACTCGAAGTCCTTCCATACGCGGGGATCAGCGCCGAACACATCCAGCAGCGCTCCAGCTCGGATGTCGACTTCTCCAATCCGTTCCGTTCGGGCTCGGACTATTTTGGGCGTGCAGGCCTCGATCTCAAGTACCATCTCGGCTCAAACCTCACCTTGGATGCCACGATCAACCCGGACTTCGGTCAGGTGGAGGTGGATCCCGCGGTGATCAACCTCACCGCGTTCGAGACCCGGTTCGAGGAGCGCCGCCCGTTCTTCGTGGAGGGAGCCGACATCTTCCAGTTTGCCAGGGGCGGCAGCTCCGGGACCACTGGTCCGCCTCCCCAGGTCCTCTATTCCCGAAGGATCGGGCGTGGCCCTCAGGGCAGCGTAGCCCCGGCAGCCGTGTTCTCCGATGTTCCCCTGTCCACGACGATTCTGGGAGCCGCGAAGGTCACGGGGCGGGTGGGAGATGGGTGGTCCCTTGGTGTCCTCGAGGCCGTGACGGGTCGCGAGTCCGCACGTTGGGTCGACGGGGAAGGCGCTGAAGAAGAAACGGTCGTCGAACCGTTGAGCAATTACTTCGTTGGCCGTCTCCGTCGGGACCTCCGCTCGGGAGAGACTCAGTTTGGGGCGATGGCGACCGCCGTCAACCGTGACGTGGGCGGCTCAATCCTCGCCGGGCGCCTGCCGGCCGCCGCCTACGTGGGAGGGGTGGATCTGGTTCACGAGTGGTCCAACCGGACCTGGCGCGTGAATGCCGCCCTCGTGTCGAGCCACATCGAGGGCAGCGAGGAGGCGATGATCCGGAGGCAGCGTTCCTCGGCTCGCTACTTCCAGCGGCCTGACGCGACGCACGTCAGCTTGGACTCAACCAGCACCTCGCTGTCCGGTCACTACGCGATGGTGGACCTTGGCAAGCAGGCGGGGTCGGTGCAGGGGAAGCTCGCAGTTGTCTCGGAGGGGCCGGGGTACGAGGTGAATGACATCGGTTTCCACTCGCAGGCCGACCGTCTCATCGTCTCTACGGATCTGGCCTACGTTCAGCCTCTTCCCGGCGATAATCTGCGGCGGTGGCGGGTCGGAGCCAGCCCCGACGCCGTATGGAACTCTGCGGGCGAGCGACTCCTGACCAGCTTCAACACGACCTACAGTTGGCAATGGCTTAGCTACTGGGGAGGTTCGGTCCGCTTCCAGTATCACTTCCCGGCCTTGGACGATCGTCTCACGCGCGGTGGCCCGCTGGCGCGCGCGCCCGGTTTCTTCTCCGGAAACGCCAGTTTGAATTCGGACTCAAGGCGGGATCTGAGTGCGAGAGCGCGGTACAGCTGGCAGGCGGCCGAGAGCGGATCCCGACTGAATGCCGCATCGATGGACTTAACCTACAGCTCTGGGGAGATGCTCCAGCTGGGCTTGGCGCCTACCCTCACATGGAGCTATTCGGAGGCGCAGTACGTGACGACCGTCCGCGACGAACACGCCGTAGGCACATACGGTCACCGTTACATCTTCGCACCGATCAACCAGACGACCTTGTCGCTGGAGACCCGCCTGAACCTGACGGTATCTCCCACTCTGACGTTCGAGCTCTACCTACAGCCGTTCATCTCGAGTGGGCAGTACGGCGGGCTCAAGGAATTCCGTGCGCCGCGCACCTTCCAGTTCCTGCGATACGGAGAGGACACCGGAACGATACTGCGCCAGCACGACGGCACGTATCTAGTCGAACCCGAAGGAGCTGCGTCTACCGGCCCCTTCTCGGTGGACGATCTGGATTTCAACGTACGAAGCCTTCTGGGGAATGCGGTCCTTCGATGGGAATGGAGACCCGGGTCCACGATATTCTTCGTCTGGCAGCAGACCCGGTCCCTGCGACTCGAGGGCTCCCAATTCGACGCGGCGGGGTTCCGAGGCGTGGGAGACTTCGACTTCGCCCACGACTCGACCGAGCTGTTCAAGCTCCCTCCAGACAATGTTCTCCTGATTAAAGCTAACTTCTGGTTGAACCTCTGAACGGCGGAAGAGCTGCTTCAGCTTACCCAGGGAGGCTGGTGCGCCCAGCGTACGCTCGACACCCCAGAGTCCGAGTGGCTATCGAGAGCCACGGACTTGAGGGACACACACGCAAGCGTGCTCTTGCCGGTGCAATGATTCGTCATCGCATGTAGCTATGATTGCGAACCAGGTGGAGCGGGTCTCGGTTGAGTCACGCTCGCCGGCGCGCTAGTCGACCGGCTCCATCGAGAGCGAAGCTGTTAGATCCGTGCCTGGGTGCGGCCGTGTGGCCCTTCCGCGTTTAGGCCGCGCATGCCGGAGAGCACCTGCCGGAAGCCACGGAACGGCTTGAGTGGCTCGAGAATCGGCGTGACATCGCAGTCGATCCCCTCGGTTTCCGGGGTCCAGAGGTCCATTCTCACCCCGTTCGGCACGTAGACGACCCGGAGCCGGGGGACGGCTCTCGCTGGCGTCTGTTGCATCCGGGGAAGTTCAGGGTCGTGCGTAGTCTTCGGGGGTGTGATCCTCGGGCGAGTCGCGCCCTGCCTCCGCCGTGACCAGGAAGAGTCCCGCCTCCCTCACAACCCGCCCGAGCCGGCGGCTGGCTGTCCAGCGGATCAGGGGCGGCGCGAGCAGCAGACCGGCGAAGATCGGGGTGAGCCAGAGAAAGAACACCGTGCTCGTGCCGATCGTCACGACCGCCCAGGCCACGCCCGCTCCGGTGATCCACCAGGCCTCCCGGGCCACTCGCCGCCACGCAAGTTCGGCTCCTCCCCGGGTGCGGCCGTCCCACTGCACGTCGCGTCCGAGCAGGATGCTCCCGATGAAGCGGGTGTGGTAGAGCATCATCAGCGGCGCGAGGATCACCGAGAAAAGCACCTCGAGGAGCCAGCTTGCGCCGAGCCGCCAACTCCCCCCATGGCGCTCCCGGGCCCGGAGGAGTGCGACAGCGAGTGCGAGGGCCTTCGGCAGGAAGAGAAGGACCGCCGTGACGGCGAGGAGTGAGACCGGCGGCCCCGCGAGGGAACCCGCCCAGGTAGAGAAGAGGGGATCGGACCGGGTGAGGCCGCCGCCGCGGCCCGCCTCGGCCAGTGCCACATACCCTGTCGCTGCGAGGAGCATGAGGAGCCAGAGGACCGATGCCAGGTGTCCCATCGCCCCCAGAAGGAAGTGGAGCCGGCTCAGTGGATGGAGCCTTCTCATGCCGAGGAGCCGGAGATGCTGCAGGCTTCCCTGTGTCCAGCGCCGGTCGCGGGCGGCGAAGTCCGGGATGTTCCCCGGGAGTTCCTCGTGGCTCCCCCGGATCCCTGGGACGAGATAGCAGTCCCACCCGGCCCGCCGGAGGAGGGCCGCTTCCACGAAGTCGTGGCTCAGCACGGCCCCCCCGAGGGGGGGGCTGCCGGGAAGCACGGGGAGGCGACCGTGTTCGATAAACGGGCCGAGCCTCAGGATCGCGTTGTGGCCCCAGTAGTTGCCGGCGTCGCCATGCCAGAAGCTCTGTCCGGTCGCTTGGAGCGGTGCGTGCAGGGCGGCCGCGAACTGCAGGACGCGTCCGAAGAGCGTCTCCTGGCGCGCCGGGACGGGGACCGTCTGGACGAGGCCCGCCGCCGGGTTCGCCTCCATGATCGCGACGAGCTCGACGAGCGCCGCCCCTGTCATCACGCTGTCGGCGTCGAGCACGATCATGAACTCGTAGAGGTGGCCCCACCGCTCGCAGAAATCCGCGATGTTGCCTGGCTTCCGTCCGGTGTTCGACGCCCGGCGGCGGTAGCGGAGCCCCTCCGGCCGCTTGGCACGCGCTAGGAGCCGGGCCCACTCCTCCTCCTCGGCCCGGATCGTCTCGGGGTCCGTCGAGTCGCTGAGAAGATAGAGATCGAACCGCTCGGCCTGGCCCGTCCCCTCGAGGGAGAGGAGTATCGCGGCAAGCCCGCCGAAGACTGTCTCCGGATCCTCGTTTCGGGCGGGCATCACCAGGGCGGTCCGGCTCCGGATCCCGGGCACCTCCGCCCCGGACTTCCGCGCCGGGGCGAGTGTCAGCGGATCCCGCCCCGCGATGTCGAGGACGAACCCGATCGCAGCGTTCCAGAAGGGGACCGAGATCCACCCGAAGGTGGGGAGGAAGAGGAGGAGGATCAGGAGCTCGAGCCGGCTCACGCCACCCGCCCCGAGTATCCCGAGCATGAGCCATCCCCCGGCTCCCGTCGTCCCCGCCGTGAGCCCGACGAAGAGCCAGCGCCTGAGGCGCTTGAAGGGCACACGGATCCGGTACGCCGGTCGACCGGGCGGCGTCTCCCCCCGCCCGGGTGCTCTCTCCGGCCGCGTCGCCTGCGCCGGCTGGAGCCGCGCCGCCCCTCTCACGGCGGCGGCACCCAGAGGTAGCTCCACCTCTCGGTGATCCGTTCCCCATCAGCCTCGAGGTGGACCATCATGTCGGCGGGTGAGCCGGGTACGGGAGCAAGGACAAAGGTGGTCCTGAGTCCAGCGCCGCCGGGAAGCGGCTGCACGAGCACGTCCGAGAGCTCGCCCGCCGAGGTGAACACGACCGGCTCAGCCTCCTCCGGAAGGACCCCGTCCCCGACCGGGGCTCGTCCGAAGTCGATCACGAACCTCCGCGCCGCCCCGTCCGCGGGCGGATCCCCGCCGGGTATCCCCGCGAGTCCGCTCCGGCTCCTCTCGACCGGCATGAGCTCCTGCCCCTCGATCCTCTCGTCGAATGTGATGAGCCGGTAGCGGTACGTCCGCTCGTCCCCCGCCAGGAACGGCTCCTCCGGGAGCCAGTAGGCCACGATGTTGTCGTTGAACTCAGAAGGGCTCGGCAGCTCGACGAGCTCTACGCCGCCCGTGCCCCAGTCGCCGGCGATCTCGACCCACTCGCTCGGTCGCCGGTCGTAGCGGGCCTCGAGGTCGAGGTAGCTCCCGAAGGCGCGCTCGCGCTGGACAAGGCCGTAGCCCCGGGGCCCTGCGTCGCGGAGCGAGGTGACCTGGACGCCACGCCGGTTGGTGAGTGGTCGCCAGATCCACTCGTCACGGGAGGTCCACATGAGGAGGCCGTCCGAGTCGTGGACCTGCGGGCGGTAGTCGTCGAATTCAGCTGCCCGGTCCGGGCCGTAGAGGTACATGCTTGTGAGGGGGGCGACGCCGAGTTTCCGCACGTCCTCCCGACCGAAGAGCCTCGCTTCTACATCGAGCACGGTCTGCTCCGCCGGCTCAAGGCGGAACCGATAGGCACCAGTCACCGACGGGCCCTCGAGCAGCGCGAAGAAGGTCAGGCTCTCCGCCTCCGCCTCCGGACGCACGAGCCAGAACGCCGTAAAGTCGGGGAACTCCTCCCCGGTTGGTTCGGCGACATCCACGGCGAGCCCCCGGGAGGAAAGCCCGTGCACCTGTCCCGGGCCGAGGAGACGGAAGTAGGAGGCCCCGAGAAAGACGGCGGCCTCGTCCTTGCTGGCCTCGCTGTTGATCGGGTAGTGTATGCGAAAGCCCGCATATCCGGGAGCCGGAGAGGACGCGCGGGTGGCCTCGGCCGCCGCCCGTTCGGCGTCTGCCGCGGGCCCGCGGTACTCGAAGAGCGCCGGGTCGAACGGAAGGGAAGTAACGGCCCCGTCTTCAATCAGGTGCAGACGGACCGGGTCGGGGTAGAGGAAACCCGGGTGGAAGAGCTGGATTTCGAACCGTGCCGCGCCGCGCCAGACCGCGGCATCGGGGCGGTAGGCGATCGCCCGGTACTCGTCGTAGGAGAGCGCCGCGAGTGCGGCCGGGAGGCGGTAGGCGGTAGGCGCATATGCGGAGCGGGCGAGGCCGCGTGCGTAGCGGGTGAGTTCGGCGTGGAAGCTGTCGGGTGAGACGCTTCCCCCGAGTCCGGGCCAGGGAGTTCCGTCCAGAGCGGGGCCGGGGAGGGCGCTGGCCGCGCCGCCCCCCTCGCCGGTGACCGTGCGGAGCTCCCCGTCCGGTCCGCTCCCCGGGCCGCAGGAGGCAGGCCCGAGGAGGGCGGCAAGGGCAAGGGTGCGAGGGAGGCGGTTCCGCATGGTACCCGTGGGTCGTCGGTGTCGCGGCTCTCGGGGAGCGTTCCACGCCCGCCCGGCGGTACGGCCGGACCGGGGAGTTCAGGTGAGACACGATGCGGAGGTGGACGACGGTGGGAAAGTGGACCGTGAGCCTGGCGGCGGGTCTCCTTGCCCTGAACGGCCTCCTCCTTGTTGCCCACTGGATCTTCCCGCCCCCCGGCGGCGCGCCCTGGATCGCCCTTGAGTCAGGTCTCCTCGCCGGGCTGGCGTGGCTCGTGCCGCCGGGCCGCCGCGCTCTCCGCTTGGCTGTCGCGGGCTCCGCTGCCACGGCCGCCGTCGCGCTCTCCCTCCTGGCCCTCGCGGACGCGGCGACGTGGGTGATCTTCGCGCGACCGGTGAACCTCTACCTAGATCTCCCCCTCACGGTTTCCGCGCGCGATCTCCTGACCGGGATGCTCGGCGGCCCGCTCGCGCTCCTAACCATCCTCCTCGCCGTCCTCGCCGTCCTCGCTGTCACGGCGGTTCTCGCCACGCTCCTCCGGTGGGCCTGCCCACCGCGCGCGCCCGATGCCGGCGTCCACTTCCTCCCCGGTCGGCGGGACCGCCGCCGGTGGGTAGAGATCCTCGGGGGATCGGCGCTCGTTCTCCCGATGCTTGCCGCGCTCCTTCTCCCGCGCGCTCCGCTCTCGGGCTCGCTCACCGCCGTCCCGCGCATCGGGGTGCCGGCCGTCCAGCTCGTCCTGGCTCAGTCCGTCCGCCTCGCGGAGACGCTCCACGAGGAGGACGTGTTCGCCGAGCTCCTCGCCTCCTCGCCGTCCGGGTACGGGGAGCTGCCCGGGCTCTTCGAGCGGCTCGGAGACCGCGATGTCGTCCTCGCCTTCATCGAGTCCTACGGCGTCTCGGCGATCGACGATCCCCGTTACGCTCCGGTAATCGCGCCCCGCCTCGAGTCCTTCGGCCGCCGGATGGAGGCGGCCGGGCTCGCGCTGGCCTCGGGGACGCTCGTCGCTCCGACCCAGGGGGGACAGTCGTGGTTCTCCCACGGTTCGCTCTTGAGCGGCCTCTGGCTCGACAACCAGCTCCGCTATGACCTCATGCTCGGGAGTGGGCGCGAGACGCTCATCGACGACTTCCGGAGCGCCGGCTACGAGACGGTCGCTCTCGTACCGGCGATTACCTTTCCCTGGCCCGAGGGCGGGCGGCTCCGCTACGACCGGATCTTCGCCCGCGGCGATATCCCGTACGCGGGCCCGCCGCTCAACTGGGTTACAATGCCCGACCAGTTCTCTTGGCACTTCCTCGAGCGGAAGATCCGGGGTGGGGGAGAGGATGGCGCGTCCGGGCGCCGGCCCGTTTTCGTCGAGGCGAGCCTCATCAGCAGCCACGCGCCCTGGACGCCGATCCTCCCCGTGCTCGAGGACTGGGAGAGCATCGGCGACGGTCGGGTCTTCGACCGGTGGGCGGGCGCGGGCGAGCGTCCCGAGGAGCTCTGGCTGGACCAGGAGCGGGTGCGCGAGCACTTTGCACTCTCGGTCGACTACGCGCTCGCCGCGATGGCTGCCTACGCGGAGCGCTACGCGGATGAACAGCTCCTGCTGATCGTGCTCGGGGACCACCAGCCGGCCCCACTGATCACGGGCGAGGGAGCGAGCTGGGAGGTGCCGGTGCATGTGATCAGCGGGGACGCGGCTCTCGTCGAGCCGTTCGTCGCGTGGGGATTCGAGCGGGGCCCCGTCCCGGGCCGCCTGCACCCGGAGCGCGGGATGGACCGGTTCCGCGACTGGTTCGTGCGCGCCTACAGCCGATGAACCGCGCGGGTGCAGGCCGGGCGGAGGGCAAGCCGGCGCCGGGTCCGGGCTACGGGACCGGTGCGCGGATTTTCCACTGGCTCGTCGCGCTCCTCGTTGTCGTCCAGATCCCCGCGGGGATCGCGATGACGAGTGAGCCACTCCTCGGCGTCGCCGACCCCCTCTACATCCTCCACAAGGGCTCGGGGAGCGTGCTTCTCGTGCTGGTGCTCGCGCGGATCGCGTGGCGCCTTACACACCGCCCGCCCCCCTTCGAGGAGTGGATGCGGCCCGGGGAGAAGCGGACCGCCGCGGCCGCACACGCCGCGATCTACGTGCTCCTCCTCCTCATGACTGTGAGCGGCTACGTCCGCACGGTCGGCGACGGGTTCCCGATCGAGTTCCTGGACGCGCTTGGCGTCCCGCCGCTCATCCCGTTCATGCCGCGGGCGGCGCGCGTGATGCTGGTCGTCCACCAGTTCGCCGTGGTCGCGCTCATCATCCTCGTCTCTGCGCATGTGAGCCAGGTGCTCAGGCACCAGCTGATCGAGCGGAACCCCGTCCTCGCGCGGATGTGGCCGCCTTTCGGGGGCGGGCGGCGCGCGCAGGCGGCGGCGCCCGGGGCGGGGGAGGATGCGTGAGTGGTGGGGGCTCGCTCGCTCGCTCGTGATCTACTGGCGTCCAGGGCGCCAGCGGGGCCTCCGGAGGCTCTACCGCCCGTTCATCCGTCCCGGGGACCTCGCCTTCGACGTGGGCGCGCATCTCGGGGACCGCGCGGTTGCCTTTCGCTCGCTCGGGGCGCGGGTCGTCGCCCTCGAGCCGCAGCGCCGCCTCTTCTCCCTCCTGGGGCGGATCGCCGGGCGCGACGCGGGGATCATGCTCAGGCGGGAGGCCGTGGGGGCCGCCCCCGGGCGGGCGGAGCTTGCCGTCAGCAGCCGCACACCGACGGTCTCGACCCTCGCACGCGCGTGGCGGGAAGGGGTAGCCGACCGGAATCCCGGGTTCAGCCGCGTGCGCTGGGACCGGACCGAGGAGGTGGCCGTGACGACCCTCGACCGGCTCATCGGCGAATTCGGGGTCCCGCGATTCGTCAAGCTCGACGTTGAGGGACATGAGGCGGAGGCGCTCGCAGGGCTCACCGTCCCCGTCGAGTCGCTCTCCTTCGAGTTCGTCTCCGGAGGCCTCGAGGTCGCCGGGGCTTGCATCCGGCGCCTCGGGGGGCTGGCCGACTACGAGTATAACGCCGTCGAGGGCGAGAGCCGCACCTTCCTCTTCGAGGCGTGGAAGGAGCCCGACGCGATGATCCGGTGGCTTGAACGCGCTGCCCCGAGGCTCTCGTCCGGAGATATCTACGCGCGCCGCCGGGAATGCGCCGGACGGCCCTGCGGCGCGTAAGGCGACGCCGCCCCCCTCGCGGGAAGAGCTGACGAGCGGAGGCGTGCACCTCCCGGGCGCGCGCGATGGCCTGCCGGCGCTGGCGTCCCACTCTGCGATCGCCCCGGCGCGGCGCGCCGAACATCGAAATCCGCCCCGGGTACGCTGGCCCCGTCTGGGGTCCCCATTATCCCGATGCGATGCCGTTCGAGGAGGATGCCATGCCGATGACCCGCGACACCGGTCCGCCGGAGTTCGCGCTCACGCTCGAACGCCTGCTCGATGCCCCCGTCGGGGAAATCTGGCGGTGCTGGACCGAGCCGGCGCTTCTCGAGCAGTGGTTCTGTCCGAAGCCGTGGTACGTGACGGATGCGCGCATT
>JAAXGI010000053.1 GCA_012267505.1 Gemmatimonadota bacterium | reverse complement strand
TTGTCCGCGAGCAGGTGGTCAGTGGCGCGCTTGATGGCGTCGTTGAGGCTGTGGCGGCAGCCGTATTTGTTGTCGTTCTTGGACTTGGTGACGGAGTCGTTCACATTGATGGCCGGAAAGAGGAGGCTTCCCTCCCGCATCATTTCGTAGAGGCGGTGCACGCCCGTGGTGGTCTCCTCCGAGACACCGCGTACCTCCCGGGCCGTCCGGGTCCAGCGGGTCGGATCCTCCCGCTGGATTCGGCCTAGAAGCTTCAGCACCTCGCCCCACTCCTCCGAGTCCTCGTCGGACCGGAACTCCGGAACGCTCCCGGCCCGCTCGAACTCCACGCCCCTGTGTACTAGGAGGGTGGCGTCGCCGCCGTCATCGAGAATCAGATTCGGCGCTCCGCCGTCCGGCCAGCCGAGCGCCCGGTCCGTACACCACCAGTATTCCTCCAGGCTCTCCCCCTTCCATGCGAAGACGGGCACGCCTCGGAGCGATGCCGGCGTGCCGCCGGGACCCACAACGACCGCAGCCGCCGCATGGTCCTGGGTCGAGAAGATGTTACATGACGCCCAGCGGACTTGGGCACCCAACTGGGCCAGTGTCTCGATTAGTACCGCCGTCTGGACCGTCATATGGAGCGATCCCGTAATGCGCGCGCCCTCAAGGGGACGCACGCCAGCGTACTCGGAACGGAGTGCCATCAGTCCGGGCATCTCCTTCTCCGCGAGCCGGATCTCCTCGCGTCCGAGTCTCCACAGTCCCAAGTCCTTGACTCTGAAGTCCCCCTGCCCGACCGGCAGCAGGACCGCTTCCGGGATCTGAGTTTCCGTCGCTGTCACCATCGTGCTGGTCCTCTCCCATCCTTCGTGGTCATGTACGCTCAAGAACAGGCCGTTCCGCTCGGACACCGGGGTCATCCTCCGCTACTTGTCGGGCCTCCCGACATCCCTCCCGCTCCGCCCGGAGGACGAAGAGCTCCGGACCGTCCGCCTCCGGGCGTGGCGCAAGATGCCGGATCCCGAGCGGGCGGAACCCGATTCCGCCAAGCAGCTCCTCAAGCGCCTCCGGCCGGAAACCGAGCCAGAGATGCCCCATCCTCTCGGCAAAGCCGGTCCGCCCGTGTTCCCTTATTTCCACGATCAGCACCCGCCCGCCGGGTTCAAGCACACGGTGCACTTCCGCGAAAACCGCCTCCAGATCCACGACGTAGTGAAGGACCAACGACACGACCGCCAGATCGAGCGCCCCGGACTCGACGGGCAGTGCGGCAAGGTCCCCCTGGACCACCTCCGCGGACGGCTCGTCCCGTAGTCGGTGGCGCGCCACGCCGAGCATGGCAGGCGAGCGGTCGATTGCGATGACCCGGCGGGCGAAGGGAGCGAGGAGCCGGGTGAGATGGCCGGTGCCGCATCCGAGATCGCCGACCGCCTCGGTGCCGCGAAGCAGCCCGGCGAGGAGGGCGGCATCCACCCGGGTACCGAAGAGTTGCTCGCGCAACTGATCCCAGCGGCCCGCCTCGGAGCGGAAGAACGCCCGCGAGCCCGTCGCCCTGCCGTCAAGAATGCCGCGCGCCCGGCGGCGGTCCTCCTCGACCCGGGGTACACCAACCAGCTGGTTCCGGACCGCGGCCCAGAGGTCCCGGGCGTCATCAGCCAGGGTCCGGGAGATCCGGTAATACCGACTCGTCCCCTCCGGGCGCGAGACCACCCAGCCACCTTGCGCCAGCGTGCCGAGGTGCCGGCTCACGGTCGACTGCGGGAGTTGCACGATCCGGCAGATCTCGCCCACCGAGAACTCGTTCGCCTCGAGGAGCAACAGAACCCGAACGCGGGTCCCGTCGGCGAGCGTCTGGAGTCGGCTCAGCACAGGGCCGACGGTCGCGCCCGTGGCCTCCCTCTCTCTCGAAGCTGGCGCAGCGGCAGGGGGCATCGATATTCATCCTCGCATCCGGGTGTACGAATATATAGCGGATACACCGGTGTCGCACCAGCGTGTGGATGCGGTTCGCCGACGGAGGAGTTCCCAGTCGGTTCAGGTCTTCTGGTCGGTCGGGCGGATCAGCATCTCGTTCACATTGACGTGCGGCGGCGCCGTCACCGCATACACGATCGCGGACGCTACGTCGCGCGCGTCAAGGCGCCGCCTGCCGGCCCAGTATCCTTCGAACCGTTCGCGAGCTTCCCGGTCGTATGTGCCATCGAGCAGTTCCGTCTCGACAACGCCGGGACCGACATCTGTCACGCGGATCCCCGTGTCCGCCGAGAGTTCGCCCCTGAGGCCCTCGGAAATCGCGCGCACCGCGAACTTGGTCGCGCTGTAGACGGTTCCGTTCGGAAACGGACGGCGGCCCGCAAGCGACGAGACGTTGACGAAGTGACCGGATCCCTGGCGCAGAAAAACCGGGAGCACGGCCCCGATCGCAAAGAGCACACCTTTCACATTGACGTCGACGGTGCGCTCCCAGTCACCGACGTCAACCTTCCGGAGGGCCGCAAGGCGCATGATGCCCGCGTTGTTCACAAGCACGTCAATCCGCCCGAAATTCTCGAGCGTCCCAGAAACGACCGCCTCCATCTCGTGTCGGCGGGTGACGTCTGCCGGGAGCACGACGGAGGGCGCGGGACCACCC
>JAAXGI010000215.1 GCA_012267505.1 Gemmatimonadota bacterium | reverse complement strand
ATGTAGCGCCAAGGCTGCTCGTTGTAGGACGATGCCGCCCACCGCACCGCCTCGAACAGGGCCCGCAGGTCCTGCGCCGCCACCCCGTCGGTAGTAAACGCATAGGGACTCCAGCGTTCCGCGAGGAGCGGGTGGATGGGCCGATCGGCCGGCGCGGGTTTCCTCATCCGCTGTCCGTCCCGCCGTCCGTCCTCGCGCACCCGACCGGAGGGCTCATCGGAGCAGGAAGTGGGCGTGGGCCTGGGCCATGGGGCGGTCGCGCCGGTCCTGCCAGGCGGTCGCGTAGACGTTCGCGACCCGGCGCCCGCGCTTGGTGATCTCGGCCCGCGCGAAGGTATCGCGGGGCCGCGCGGAGCGAAGGTACTCGACGGTGATGTTGATCGTCTTCGGAAGCGGCTTCACCTCTTCGGTCCAGAGCAGCTCGAAGATGGCGGCATGCTCGAGCAGCGCCCCGAGGGTTCCTCCGTGGAGGGCGGGGAGGGCGGGGTTGCCGACGAGGTCTTCGCGGTAACGCATGCAGGTGGTGATCTCGTCGCCCTTGACGTCGACGTCGATCCCGAGGAAGCGCGCGTAGGGGATGGCTTCGGTGATCCTCGAGAAGTCGCGCGCCTGCCGTGCCTCGAGGACGATCGTCTCGAGCCCGGTCTCCGGAGCCGAGTCGACGATCACGGCCGGGCCGCCGGGGTGCCGACCGTCCGGGCCGCGCTTCTCACGGCATGCAATCCGCCGGGACCGGGGGCGTCTTCAATCCGTGGAAGAAGCTCATCGAGCTCGGGAAAGCGTTTGGGCGACGGACGCGTTCGGCAGAAGGAAGGGTTCATCGACGCGGGGGCTCGGTACGGGCCGCCGGTGTGTTCAGCATGTAGGTGGCGCTCATGGAGGCGAGGGGATCGTCGGGGTCCCCGTTGAACGCGAACCCGCGCGTGAAAGCGATGTTGCGGGTCAGTTTGTAGCACTCCACTTGGGCCGCGAGGTCTTCGCCCGGGGTGGAGGGGCGGAGGTAGTCGATGCGCAGATCGAGGGTCGCCATCACGATGAATTCGCCCTGCCGGGCGAGGGCCGCCATCCCGCCGACGGTGTCGAGGAGGGTGGTGACGATCCCGCCGTGCACCACTCCGCTCGTCGGGTTTCCGACCAGGGAGTCGCGGTAGGGAATCCGTCCAACCGCGAAATCCGCACCCAGCTCGACGAGCTGGAAGCCGATGGCGGCCTGGTGCGGGATGCGCGCCATCCATTCCCGCAGGCTGGCCGGCTGGGAGAGGTCGGGTTGTATCATGGTGGCGGGCTCACGGTTCCGGGGCCGGAGGAGCTCGTCCGAGCGTCGTTCGGGAGAGCCGGTTCGAGGGTGTGCTTCTCCGATCCCGGCCGGGTCGCCAGGCCGCGGCCATTGTATCGGACCCACGTGCTTCGCCGCGCCGGCCGTGCGTCGAAGCGCCCGGTGCTCCCGTCGAGTCCCCGGTCGAGTCGCCATCGAGTTCCTTGTGCGGGGGCGAGGCGCGTGGTAAAGATGGCGGGCCCACACGGACCCTGTTCCGAAAAGCCACCCAGCATTCGGAGGAAAGAACATCATGAAGCTCAAGTCAATCCTCATTGGGGCGGTAGCCGCCGCCCTCGCAATGACCGCCGGGACGTCGATGGCGGCCGACTACGGCAAGCAGGAGCTCACCGTCATCGGCTCCTGGGGGTTCCTGGACCACTGGAAGGAGCGCGAGGGCCCGTTCTGGACCGAGCAGATTCCGGAAGCGACCGGAGGGGCGATCACCGCCAACGCGAAGTCCCTGACCGAGCTCGGCGCTTCGGGCTTCGAGGTCATGCGGATGCTCCAGGTCGGCGCCGCCGACGTGGTGTACGCGGTCGCCACCTATGTCTCGCAGGACAGCCCCGAGCTCGAAGGCGCGGACCTGCCTGGCCTCGTCAGCGATCTGGCGACGTACCGCAAGGTCATCGAATCGTATCGGTCGATCATCGAGCGTGAGATCAACGACAAGTACAACGGCAAGCTGATGGTCATCTACGCTTGGCCGAGCCAGGAGATGTGGTGCAACCTCGGTGACCGGAGCAAGAAGGAAGTCATGCTCTCCGAGCTCGAGGGCAAGAAGATCCGCACCTATTCCGTCCCGCTCGGCGACTTCATCGAAGGGATCGGCGGGACCGCCGTCACCATTGCCTTCGGCGAGGTCGTGCCGTCGCTGCAACGGGGTGTGGCGGACTGCGGAATCACCGGGACCCTCCCCGCCTACAATGCGAAATGGTGGCAGGTGGTGACCCACAACATCCAGGTCAAGCTCGGCTACGCCGCCTCGTTCATGGCGATCAACAACGACACCTGGAACGGGCTCACCCCGGATACGCAGGCGCTCCTGCTCGAGCAGGCCGCCAGGCACGAGGAGGACTTCTGGACGGCCACCGCGAACATGGAAGACGTGGCCCTTCGCTGCAACACCGACGGGCCGTGCGAGCTCGGCCAGACCGGCAACATGGTGCCGGTCGTCCCGTCAGCCGAGGATCAGGCGAGAGTCAAGCAGATCTTCAACGAAGTGGTCGGGGCGCGCTGGGCGAAGCGGTGCGGCACCCAGAAGTGCATCGACGAATGGAACGCCACCATCGGCAAGGTGGCCGGAGTCGAGCTCTCGCTCTGATACCGGTCTGAACGTTTCAACGAGTCACTACCGGAAAGGCCGCGCCCCGCCCGGGGCGCGGCCTTTCCATCGGC
>JAAXGI010000192.1 GCA_012267505.1 Gemmatimonadota bacterium | reverse complement strand
TCAACCCGATGATCGTCGAGGGCCAGATCCACGGCGGACTCACGCAGGGACTCGGCCCGGCGCTTTTCGAGGAGATCCCGTACGACGAGGACGGAAACAACCTCGCCGGCTCGTTCATGGACTACCTCGTTCCGACGGCCGTGGAGACGCCCGCCTGGGAGACGGCGAACACGGTGACGCCTTCGCCACACCACCCGCTCGGGGCAAAGGGCGTGGGAGAGTCGGCCACGGTCGGAGCGCCTCCGGCGATCGCGAACGCGGTCGTCGACGCACTGGCGCATCTCGGCGTGCGGCACATGGAGATCCCGATCACGCCGGACAAGGTGTGGGCCATCCTGAATGAGGCCGGAGTGGCCGAATAGCGGGCGGACTGCCAGCAAGCGCGCAGATCCGATGGCGAGTCGGCGCGTGCAAAGGGGTGTCCCGGGGGCGGCCCGCTTCGGGCCCATTCTCACCGTCTGTGCGGGCGGAAGCCTCCGGGCGGAGCCCGTCTAGGCGGCGGAGACGATGGAGAGCTACGAGTTGGTGCCCGACTGGCCGCGGCCGCTTCCGGATGCGTTCCCGGGCGAGCACGACGGGTGGACGTGGGGGTCGGGGCCGGCCGCGCGCAGCCACATGGATGGCGGACGCGTACCGGCATACGGGGCCGGCAACGCGCTGTTGTGGAGGCAACGGGGCGGCGCATGTGCGTCTGCACGCGGCGGGCGCGCATCGCGGCTACCTCGGCTCCGGCTGACACGCCGTATCTGGAGATCGGCAAGTGAGCGACGAGATCGGCGGAATGCCAACCGAAATCCACCGCAAAGGCGAACGGGGATCGTCACCGACTTCGCGCTCGGGGTGGCTCGGCGCAGTCGCCCACCGGTCCGGACGGGAGTGCCTCCGCCTCGCACTCGCGTTCTGGTACTGCCTACTGGATCCCGACACGCCCACGAGGGCGAAGGCCATCATCCTGGCGGCGGTCGGCTACTTCATCTTGCCGGTGGATGCCATCCCTGACGTGATCCCGGGGGTGGGACACGCGGACGACCTCGGGGCGCTGGCACTCGCTGTCGTAGCCGTGCTGTTCCACATCAAGCCCGAACACCGCCGCCGGGCGCGGGAGAGGATCGGGGACGACTGATCCGTAGCCCATCCAGCGGACGACTGCGGACCGAATCCATGTCGCTCCCCTGTTCTGTCGTGTTCCTCACCGTTGCCTTGCTCGGAGGCCTGCGAATCGCGGAGGAGGTGAGTTGGCCACCTCCCCCGCTCTTCACGCTGGTGCTCGCACTGCTTCTCGTCGGCGCGCTAATCCGATGCCGCACATTTGCGCCGGAGCACCTGATAAACGAGTCCCGGTCGACCCCGGAACGAGGCAACGGTGTTGTGATCCTGCCGACGGTCTTTGTCGCATCGGTTCAGGCATTTAACCTCGTGACTCTCGATACGGGTCTCCCTCGCGCACTCCTTGTCGTGCTCTTCTTCATCCTGCTCCTGAACACGCTGGCGAGTTCCGCGGACCGGTCACAGTTGCTTGGGAGCCTGCTGGTGATCTTCGGCTCGGGATTTGTGCTGAAATTCATCGTGCTGTCCGCGCTGTCGCGCTCACCGGAGGGCATCCTCGCCCGCTTGTTCCAGTGGGGGTTCGAGGAATTGACACTCGGAATGGTGCTCCAGCCAGAGCTGGACGTGTCCACTGGTTACGTCGCATTCCTTACTTTCATCCTGTTTGCGTACGGTCTCATGCGGCTGCCAGTGGGCGAGCCCGGAGGCACAGTTCCGGCGGCTACAGGGACTTCCGTCTACAGGAGATGAATGGCCGGGGCCAGCGATCATCCGTCGCCACGCCTGAGTTCGGCAGCAGAACCAGCGCGCAGACGGAGTTCGTGGCTGGTGGCGGTCGTCGCTATTCGACTGTGCTATTAGATGCCAATCAGTCAACGGGAGTCGGCACTCCTGTACCCGGCGGGCTAACCTTCCGCGAAGGGCACCTGATCTGCGAGAAGGAGGCGCGGCGGCGCGGTTGAGCCTCCAGCCGGGCGATGCACGCTCCGGTTCGCCGCGAAGACATTGTCGAGTTCTCTCCTTGTGGCGAGCGGCACGAGGCGTTTGCGCTCCTCGGCGTCCCGTCCGTTGGCGACAACCAACGCGAACCGGATAGGCCGCGCATCGTAGTGCGGAAGCGTATCGATGCGTCCCCTGATTGAGTAGCTTCTCTGGGGTCGAGACTTCCGCCGCCGGACTCCTCTGACCGCCAGCCCGTACCCCCGGTGGAAATCTCCCGTAGAGAGGATGCACCGGCATGCCTGATCCGAACGCCTTGAGAGCCCGTGTGCGCGCGGGATCTTTCCTCCTGTTCTTCCTCTCCGTTCTCCCCCGCCCCGCCACGGCCCAGCTCCCGCTCCCTTCGGAGGGCGAAGCCGGAGGACCCGCCTCCCCGTCAGCCATATCGCCCGCGCCCCCCGGCCCGGGCGAGGCCGTGCGCCGCGACGAGGACGGCCATGCTACCGTACGAGCCTTCCGGGTCCCCGAGCCGCTCGACATCGACGGGAACTTGGACGAGGGCTTCTACGAGGTGACCCCTTCCGTCTCGGGATTCATACAGAGCGTGCCGATCGAGGGCGCGGAGCCGAGCGAGCGCACAGAAGCCTGGATCGGCTTCGACGACACGTACGTCTACGCCTCCGCCCGGATCTGGGATTCAGCCCCCGAGAGCGAGTGGGTGGCAAGCGAGCTCGTCCGGGACTCGCGCGCGATCCGCTCGAACGATCACTTCGGCGTCTTCCTGGACACCTTCTTCGACCGCCGCAACTCGGTGGTCATCTATGTGAACCCGCTCGGCGGGTTCAACGACATGCAGATCACCAACGAGGGCAGTCCGAACCGGGACTGGAACCCGGTGCTGAACATCCGGACCGGCCGCTTCGAGGCCGGATGGACGGTCGAGATCGCGATCCCCTTCCGGGCGCTCCGCTACCGGTCTGGAACCGAGCAGGTCTGGGGCATCCAGCTTCGGCGCAACGTCATGCGCCGGAACGAGTGGCACCATCTCACCTACCTGCCTCTCTCGGTGGCGGGCAACGGATCCCAAGGCGTCTTCCGTGTCTCCATGTACGGGACCCTGGTCGGGATCGAGGCGCCGCCCGCGAGCCGCAACCTGGAGGTCAAGCCCTACGCTATCTCCGGCGTCGAGACCGACCTCACGACCGACCCCGCCGTCTCGAATGACAGCCACTGGGACGCCGGGCTCGACGTCAAGTACAGCATCACCGAGAACCTCACGGCCGACCTCACCTTCAACACCGATTTCGCCCAGGTCGAGGTGGACGAG
>JAAXGI010000138.1 GCA_012267505.1 Gemmatimonadota bacterium | reverse complement strand
CGGCCCACGGCGGACAGGGCGGCCAGTCCCGGCACGAGCCGGCCCTCGATCGACGGCCGGATACGGGCGTCCGCGTCCGGCGCGATGTCGAAGCGGATGGAGATCAGGTAGGGGAACTCTCGCAGCGAGGTTCGCCCGTGCCCGGCCAGCACCGTGTAGACGTTGCGCGACGGGTTGCGGAAGTGGCCGAGCGACTCCCGGGTCCACGGCGTCGGGTCGTTGAGCCGCTCCATGTACGCGCGGCTCCCGAGGACACCTGCGCTGTCGGTGAAGTACATCATCAGGTAGCGCGACGAGCCGCCGAGCTCGCGATAGCGCCGGCCCTCCCGGAACCCCGGCACCGACACGCGTTCCGGCATGTGCTCGCAGTTGTGCCACTCCAGGAACCGCGTCTCGTAGTCGGGACCGATATCGGCCCAGAACGCCATGAGGCCGGCGGGCTCGCCATGTATCATCACATCGTCTCCATGCGTCAATTATTCATCATATATTCAAACAGTTGAGATTGTTATTTCAAGTTCTTCCTGTCATTCGTCATGCGCGGTCCGACAACCGGTCTCGTTCATCGCAGCGAAGGTGTAGACTCCGGCGACGAGATTATCCGGCACTTTCCTGCTCATTCCATTCTCACCGGAGAAACGCTCCCGATGAAGAGCTTTCCCACCATGCACACCGGGCCGCTCGGCTCGACCATCCACGTCCTGCGCGCCGACGCGGGGACCATCGCCGCGCTTGCCGCCATCGACTGGAATCGGTACTTCCCCCGGGTCTGCCTCGATCCGGTGCGCGGACTCATCACCCTGATGTCTCCCTCGCACCTCCACGAGGACCTCTCGGAGATCTTCGGCCACATCGTGGACGTGGCGGGGAGCGAGCTCGCGGGCGCGGCCAAGGGGATCCGCAGCACGCGCCTGCGCGGGCGGGGCGAACCTCCCGGCACCGGGATGGAGCCCGACTGCGCGTTCTACGTGGGCGAGCGGGCCAGGGAGTTTCGCGACGTCCTGGTCAGGAGCCGGGAGGAGGCGGCCGACTTCATCGAGCGGATCGCCCCCGACCTGGTGGTGGAGGTCGAGATCACCAATGCCGACGCGGGGAAGGTGGAGCGGTACGCGGAGATGGGGGTGCGGGAGCTGTGGCGCCTGCACGGGCGCAAGGGGTCGGACGAGCTGCGGGCGGACTTCCTCGCGCTTCGACCCGGCCGCGAACCGCGTGCGCTCGACGCCTCGGGGCTGCTGGAGGGGCTCAGGCCGGAAGACGTGTGCGCCGCGGTGGAAGGGGTGCGGCTCAGCCTGACGTACGACGAGCGCAAGGAAGCGGTGGCCCGCATCGTGCGCAGGCGCCGGCAGGAGAGCGTGAGAGTGCGCGAGGAAGACGCTCCGCCATACGCCGTGGATTCGACAGCTCCCCGCGAACGCGAGGTCCGCGCCTCCTCGTGATCGGCCGGCCGGCAGCCACGGAACGCGAGTGACGCCCGCCTTCCGCGCCTCGTCGTTGCCGCCATCGGACGTCGCGAAGTGATGCGGGCGCGGCTTCACCGTTCGGGCCCGCCCGCCGGCGACGGCATCGCCGCGGGCGCGATCACCACGAAGTGACCGGGGTACGGCTTCACCATTCCAACCGCCTCGAGGTGCTCGCGGCCGAGCTCGCACACCTCATGCGCGCGGACCCGGGCGACCCCTTCGCGCCCGAGCGGATCGTGGTGCCGCATCCCACCATCGGACGGTGGCTCTCGCTGGAGCTTGCGCGCGAGCTCGGCATTGCCGCCAACGTCCGCTACGAGCAACCCGCGGAGTTCGCCTGGTCGGTCATGCGGGGCGTGGTGCCCGACCTGTCCGAGGAGCAGCCGTACACGCCGGCAAGGCTGCGCTGGCGCATCCATGACCTGTTGCCGGGGTCGGCCGGAGAGCTCGGGGAGCCTGCGGGGCCGGGGAAGCGCGCGGCGGCGGGAAGCGAACCCGCGAACGCGCCGCCGGGCGCTTCGGAAGCGGGCGATGGCGCTCGCGCGCTGGAGAACGCGGTCGGCGGCTACCTCCGTGACCGCGATCCCCGCAAGCGGCTCGAGCTCGCCGATCGCCTCGCCCGGATGTACGACCAATGCCTCCTCTACCGTCCCGACTGGATCCGCGAGTGGGAGAACGGATCGGCCCCTCACTGGCAAGCGTGGCTGTGGCAGCGCGTGGTGGACACGGACGGTCCGAACCGCGCCGAACACTGGGTGAACGCCCTCGAGAGATTCCATCACGGCTTCCGCGATGGCTACCGCCCCGGCCCGGCGGACAACGGTTCGCACGCCCCATCCTCCGAGTCGTCGCTGCGCGGTCGATCATCCGCCCGGTCCCCGCGCACCGATGCGTACGCCCCGTCGTCGTCGGCCGGAGATTCGCGCCGGCCGCCCGGCTGGCCGCGGCGCGCCAGCTTCTTCGCGGTACCGGCCCTCTCGCCGTCCTACCTGGAGCTGCTCTGCGAGGCGGCTCGGGGGATCGAGATCCACCTCTTCGCGCTCAACCCGTGTCGGGAGTACTGGGGCGACATCCATTCACGACGCGAGATCGACTACCGGGCCGAAGGTGGCGATCCCGACGCCCGGTACTTCACCGAGGGCAACGAGCTGCTCGCGGCATGGGGGCGGGCGGGGCGTGACATGATGGACGCTCTCGTCGAGGCTCCGAGCGCGGAATGGGAGGAGCGCTTCGTGGCGCCCGCGGGTGCCGGCGCTCTCGCCGCGATACAGCGGGACATCCTCGATCTCCGTCTCGCG
>JAAXGI010000158.1 GCA_012267505.1 Gemmatimonadota bacterium | reverse complement strand
GGATGCAGGCGAAGACGTGCCAGACCTGGGACCGGGGCTGCCCGGCGAGTTCGGGAGAACGGAAGTAGCTTCGGAGCTCGGGGCCGGAAGGGCGGTCGGCCATGCCGGCCAAGTAGGCGCCGGAGAGGGAGGCGAAGAAGGTGTGCGCCTCCGGAGTGCCGCCTGGCGGGACGAGGCGGGTTTGGCCCCGGGGGTGGTCGAACCAGGAGAGGGGCAGTGGATGGAGCTTGGCGCGCTCCTCGGGGAAGCCGTGGAGCACGGTGAGCGGCTTGTCTCCCCCGCCGATGAGCGAGCCATGCGGGCCGAGACCCTCGGCCTGGGGGTCGCCTCCGCGACGGAGGCAGTTCTCGAAGCGCTCGCGTTCATGGCGGGCGTAGAGCTCCTCGCGGGTCGGGATCCGGGAGCGGTCCGGAGGGGGCGGATCGAAGTAGAAGGCGCGGACCCTGGCGAGCTCGAGCATGGAGGATCAGCGGCCGCGGGCCGGCGAGATGGAGGGGTGCCGCGGTGCGGGCGGCTCCCGGCCGTCGAGGTGGCGGCCGATCAGGTGGTGGACGATGGCGACGGAGTCGGCGGCGTCCTGGGGATGAATGGGCTGGAGCAGCGATACAGGGTGCTCCTTCGCCCAATCCCGGTCGAGGAGAGCAAGGTTTTCGCGGATGTCCCTGAGGGTGTCTGTCGGAAACGCGGTGAGTGCGGTGTCGAGGGCCTTGAGGTCGCGGCGCCGGGCGACGGCGATGTCGTAGAGATCGCGGGGCACGAATTGGGGAGCATTCAGACGGTAGTGGAGCTTCTTCGCGAGGATCTCGGCGTTGGTTTCGAGCGACACGCGGGTGCCGCGCACGGTGTCGGCGGAAATCGGGCGGGCGGTGAGGTCGGATGAGACGAGAAGGGTGATCTCGCCGTGCTCAAGATGAATGATGGCATAGCCCGGGCCAACGCCGGAGAGCTTTATGCCACCGGGGACCCGTTCGAGATCGGCGGAGAATTGCAGGTGGTTCCGGAACAGGCGGCTGTGGGATCTGGAATCGGTGAAGAGGTCCACGTCGGTGCTGTGGCGGTGCGCCCAGCGGGCGGCGAGAGCCGTGCCGCCGCCGAGATACATGTGGCGTTCGCCGCCGAGGTGCCGGCCGATGGGCCTTCGGACGGCCTCCAGCAGCTCGGCCGGTCCGGGAGGAAGATCGAGCTCAGCCATCAGACCGAGATCCGTTCGACGAGGTTGCGGGTTACCCGCTTCGCGCGGAGGTTGTATATCTGCGTCGTTGACGGATGGGAGTGACCCACCAGGTACTGGACATCCTCCAGCCACGACATCTTGATCAGCATGGACCCCCTCGATCCGGAGCGGCGGCACCGTGAAAAGCCGGCGTCACCAAGGTCCGGCGACTCCAACTCGATCTCGACGAGGCCGACCCCGACTCCACTCCGCCGCCTGCTCAACGATGTCCGGACCGGGAGCATGCCGCAACCGGCGGCCGTTCTCCGAAGTTCGCGTCACCGTTACCAGGTCATCTGGCACACGGCTCCTAGCTGGACGGCGGCCGTCGCCTCTAGACTCCTACGGCGGCGATCCCGTCTCTCCGGGGACTTCGCCGATCTCCCCGAGCGCCAGTGCGCTCCTTCCCGGCCTTGGCCAGCCTCCAGGACGAACGCGCCCCGTCCCGCTGACATCCCCTCACCCAGGAGCCACACATGGCAATCGCAGAGAAGATGATCGACGGCGAACTCCACTTGGTGGTCGAGACATCCGAGGACTTCGTCCGCGCCCTCGACCGCGACCTCCCAATCAACGCTCCGCCGTTGAGGCCAATGAATTCGCCGCGGAACATGTCGATGTCGGGGTCGAATTGAATGACGGCCCCGCAGCCGCCGATTTCCATCTCGCGGGCATGCCCGACCGGCCTTCCGGGTCGCTTCTACGCAGCTACTTCAGATCAGCCGAACTTTCCGGCCAGCCGTGGTCACAGGTCTGGCATGTCCTCGCCTTCATCCCGAGCTTCGATCTCCACCGCCTGCTCACCCGCGGCACCGTTTCGCTCCACGAGGTTGCGCGGGCCATCCACCTAACCGAGACCCGCCGAGCCGTGAGCGGACGAGGCGGCTGGAGCTCGAGTTAGAATGGGACCCGTCCCCTCATTCGAGGAACTCCAGCGGGTCCACGCGAGACCGAATGCGACGGCGGTCGGCCTCCGGTGCCCAACTTGTGCGGAATCCGCGTCCGCCTGTCGCTCTTGTCACTCGCGCGGTCCACAACCTATTATCGCATGTCGCGCTAGGGTCATGTCCGGGTTATGTCCGGGTTTGGTCCGGCGCAAATCCACAACGCGACTCGGGAAAGGAGGAGATCCGTGAGACGCAAAACCTTGTTCGCCCTCATCGCTATCGCGATGGCATCGCCGGCGCTGCTGCAGGCGCAGACGGTGACGGGCACCGTTCGGGACCAGGCCACGGGGAATCCCATCAACGCGGCCCAAGTCTTCATCGAGGGGCTCGACATCGGCTCGCTCAGCCAGGCCGACGGCCAGTACCTCATCATCAACGTCCCGGCCGGCACGCACACGCTCACCGTGCAGTCCATCGGCTACCGTTCCGAGTCGGTCGAGGTGACCGTGGCGGAAGACGCATCGACGGTCCAGAACTTCTTCCTCGCCTCCCAGGCGCTGCAGCTGGACGAGGTGGTCGTGACCGGCACGGCGGCCGCCAGCCGCGTGCGCGAGATCGGCAACTCGGTGGCGGTGCTCGACGCGTCCGTGGCCGAGGTCGCACCGCTCCAGAACGTCTCCGACCTGCTGCGCGGCCGCATGGCGGGGGTCGTCATCCAGCAGGGCTCGGGGGACGCCGGCGGCGCCTCCACCATCAAGATCCGCGGCAGCTCCACCCTGCGCGAGGTCAACGACGGCCCGCTCGTCTACATCGACGGCGT
>JAAXGI010000030.1 GCA_012267505.1 Gemmatimonadota bacterium | reverse complement strand
GACGCGCGCCCGTAGCTCAGCTGGATAGAGCATCGGCCTTCTAAGCCGAGGGTCCCGGGTTCGAGTCCTGGCGGGCGCACTCGCCGGCTCCGTCCCGTCGCGGGACGGTGTTATCTTTATCCGGTTGTGTATGTGGTGGGCGTAGCTCAGTTGGTCAGAGCGCCAGGTTGTGGCCCTGGAGGTCGCCGGTTCGATCCCGGTCGCTCACCCTCGGCACGATGTGGCGTGTGCCGCGCCGTGCGGACGTACCGGCACGCGCGGGGACGGGCACGCGTTTGGGGGAGCACTTGTCCGGGTGGCGCCCGTCCTCCGGGACCGTCCCTTCTTCCCGCCCGTCAGGATTCCTACAGGACGGGCTCCCCGGCCAGCTGCTGCTCCAGCTTCAGCTGTGCCGCCCGCGCGCATCCCATGAGGACCTGGAAGTAGCGCTGCACGCCGTCCTCGCCCACTTCGTAGGGGTGAGGGCCGTCGCTCCGGCCGGCGAGCATCCGGTTGCGGTTGTGCGCGTTGTCGAACTCGGAGTGATTCGAGAGCAGCACAGTCGCGCCGGAGGAGGCGGCCTGCCGCGCGATGTGTGCCTGCGAGTCGATGTAGGTCTGGAAGTTCCGGATCCCGGGGTCCGGGGTGTTGTTGTGGAAATTGAAGGCGGTGCCACCCGAGTAGGCCACCCCGACAGGTCTGCCTTCGTCGTACACAGTGAATGTGTAGGAGAGCGTCCCGGGTGTGTGTCCCGGCGTCTCCCAGATCGATACTGTGGTATCGCCGAGAGTGAGCTCCATCCCGTCAGTGGCCACGATACCCCTCTCCGGCGCCATGGACACATACCGGTTCGGGTAAGTCTCGATCAGCTCCCAGTCGGCTTCGCCCATCACGACCTCCGCGCCGAAGCGTTCCTGCAGCATCTCTGCCCCCCCGATATGGTCCCCGTGGGCGTGGGAGATGATGACGTAGCGGATGTCGGCGGGATCCAAGCCCGCACGCTCGAGGCCGCCGATAATCAGATCCTCGGAGTTGTAGGGATAAGTGGTGTCGATGATGATGATTCCCTCGCTCGTAGTGAGCGCCCACGAGGAGTGGATGCGTCCCCCGACGAAGTAGAGGTTGTCGAAGACGCGGGCGGACTCGGCGTACCAGGCCGCGCGCGGGGGAATCGTTGACGGGTCCCGAACGTATCTCGGAAGATTGTTCGAGGTGTTGAGCCCGCCGCTCGCCGGGAGGAGGCAGTTCCTGTTGAGCGCGCCGAGGAACTCGAACCCTGCGGCCGTCTTCGCCGAGCGGAGGGCGGCCTCGATCTCCGCCTCGTAGTCCCGTCCCCCCGCTCCCTGTGCGAGCGTCTCGCCGGACCCGAGAAGGGGGCCGGCCAGCGTTAGCAGCGTCAGGCAGAGGTTCTTCCGGCTCATCGCATCCCTCCCGCGTTCCCGCATCGTCCGTCCCGGGCCGTGCCGATGGGTAGTGTAGCGGGCGCGGCCTACCGGGCACAGTGCGCGTTGCGGGTCACATACGGTCCCAGAGACCCGGGTCCAGCGACATCCAGAGTTGCCATTCGCCGCCGCCAATCCCGCGGGCGAGCGCCACCCGAATGAGATCCCACCCGAGCCCGAGCCCGGCCGAGACAGCCCCAGCGATTCCCGGCGTCCCACCAGCCGCCCACGACCGCCCGACGACCGGGTCCCCGCCGTCCGACCAGCCCAGGTGAACCCCGGCCCGGGCACGCACGAATGGTCCGATGAGATCGCTTGACCCCACGAGTCCGCCGGCTACAGCGACACGCCCCGCGTAGCCCCGGTACGCGTGGCCTGGAAGGGTTCCACGGCCACCCATGAGCCGGTGTCCCTGCGGGAGCGGGTCGCCGAGCCAGATCCAGCCGGTTCCCGAGAGGGCGATCTCCCTGGATGGCCCGCCGGGACGCCACCGCTCCTCGATCCCTGCGAGGATCCCGATGCCACCCCCCGCCTGGCCGTAGAGGGCAGCGGCCGAGAGCTCTGCTACTCCGGCCCCGCCGCCGGGAGCCGGTAGATCGAGAAGCGTGCCGGCATCCAGCCGGAGGAATTCGGCCTCGGAGACGGGCCGGACACCCCGGAAGGCGCGGTCACCGAAGGGGGAACTGGTGACGAGCCGCGAGGCGGAGGTGTGCCGCTCGAGCCCGAACCCGAAGGTGATGCGGGATCTCCCGCTCCCCCGCCGGTCGAACCCAACACGGCCTCCGCTCATCCAGTAGGTATCGACGTAATCTTCTCCGAGGAGGAGAGCCCCGATCGAGGAGACAAGGGGCGAACTCCCCGGTGCGAGCCCGAGGTCTCCGCGCCGGCGGAGATATCCCTCGAGCCGGAGCGTCCAGGAGGCGTCGAGCACCTCCTCGAATCCCATGGCGAGGCGAGGTTTGCCGCTGCCGAACGCATAGCCCGCACGAGCCCGGACGCGCATGGCGGGCCCAGGGTGATACGACCCGCCGGCGCCCAGGCTCAGCCCCTCGGCGCGGTTATAGCGGAGGAGCGACGAGAACCCCTCGAGGTGAAACCGGACCGGCGAGAGCCCGGAGGAACCGATGTCCCGGGCCCATTCGAGCGCCCGTGACCGGAGTTCCTCCGGATCGGTATCCACGACGACTGCGCCGAGGCCGTGCGTCTCCATCCGGTCGTAGACGCCGGTAGAGAACGGATACGCCGCGCGCTCCGCCGGGGGCTCGAAGGTAACAGGTGGAAGGAGAGCGAGGTCATCCGGACCGGCGGCGTCCAGCTCATAGTCACGTACCTCGAGGACCGCCCGGATCACAGTCCCCACCCCGAGGTCGATGCCCGGCACCTCGCGTCGCACCTCGATCCGCTGGGAATTTGCGAGCCAGTGGCGCCCCTCCCAGAGCCCGTAGTCGAGCTCGACCTGGACTCGGTCGTTCCTCGGGTCGATGTAGGATGCCGAGGTGAAGGTGAATGCCATGCGAACGATGCTCGCCGTGGTCAGGTCCAGATGGATCACGCCGAGGATCCCGGGACGGGAGGTATCGCGCGGACGGACGAACAGCTCCCGGATGCGTACGGGCTCTTCCTCCCCGGGGAGGAAGAGCGAGAGGGTGCTCCCCAGGCGGAAGTGGTAGACTTCCTCCGCGCCGGACCCGGCGCGCCACGCCGCGAGCGGGTGCTCGACTCCGGCGACGTCCTCCCCGGAGCCGATCCGGATCTCCCCGCCGAAGCCGTGCGGGACGAGCGTGAACCGGTCTAGGTAGTACGCGAATTCGCGGAGGGGGAAGCGTCTCCGGGACCGCTCGCCGACGATGTGTTGCTGCAGGACGCCTGGGCTCTGCCACCGCACGTCGGCCGCTATCTGGTCAACGCGAAGCAGGTGCCGACCCCCCTCTTCGGGGTCGAGGAAGAAATAGATGTGGCCCTCGGTGCGGGCGGTGTAGCTCGCCAGCTCGGCCGAGGCCGCGCGCTCCGCCCGCGCCACCCGGGCCCGGGCGACGAGATCCCGGGCCTCGGGTGCGTCCCATCCGGCCGAGGATACCGCTGGGGTCGGTGGGAGCTGCCCGGCGCCGACGCCGGACGGCGCCGCGGCGGCCACGGCCGAGACGAGGAACGCCACGGGAGGGAGGAAGTCAGGCAAGGCGGTGGTCCGGGATCTCCCAGGAATGAACCGACACCGGAATTTCGTTTACATTCCGGCTTCGGTACAGGGAAGGTCGCGGGCAGCCACCGGTCGTGCCCGCGGTGGCCGTCGGGAGGTGAAAATGGGAGTCCGCGCCCCGGGCATGCGGGTTCGGGGAAATGAGGCAGCGAGAGAGGCGCGCAAGCGGCGCACCTTTGCCATCATCAGCCATCCGGACGCCGGGAAGACGACACTGACCGAGAAACTCCTCCTCTACGGGGGCGCCGTCCACCTGGCGGGCTCGGTCAAGGCCCGGCGCGCCCTCAGGCACGCCACCTCGGACTGGATGGAGATGGAGCGGGCGCGCGGTATCTCGGTCACCTCGAGCGTCCTCCGATTCGAGTACGGGGGGCTCCACATCAACCTTCTCGACACGCCCGGCCACCAGGACTTCTCGGAGGACACCTACAGGACGCTGATGGCGGCCGACTCGGCCGTCATGCTCCTCGACAATCGGCGGGGTATTGAGCAGCAGACGCGCAAGCTGTTTCGTGTCTCCCACCTCCGTCGTATCCCGATCTTCACATTCGTCAACAAGTGCGACCGGCTCGGGGTGGGGCCGCTCGAGCTGCTCGACGGTATCGAGGCAGATCTCGGGATCCGGTGCTCGCCCGTCACCTGGCCCGTGACGGACGGGAGCGGCTTCCTCGGCGTCTACGACCGGGATGAGGAGAGCCTCCACCTCTACGAGAAGGGAACCGACCACGGGCAGACGCGTCCGGCCGAGCACGTCACGGCGCTCGGGGACGGGCGCGTAGGCGCGCTTCTCGGGGAGCGGGCCCGTGCCGTCCTCGAGGAGGAAATCGAGCTGCTCGACGAGGCGGGCAGTGCCTTCGACCGGCGCGCGTTTCTCGCGGGAGAGCTCTCGCCGGTGTTCTTCGGAAGCGCGCTCACCAACTTCGGCGTGAGGCCGTTTCTCGACTGGTTCGTCGCACACGCGCCGGCCCCGGGAGCCCGGGAGGCGGGCGGGCGCCCGGTCGAGCCGGGAAGCGGGGGACTCAGCGCATTCGTCTTCAAGATCCAGGCGAACATGGATCCCAGGCACCGGGACCGGATCGCCTTCCTCCGGATCTGTTCCGGCCACTACCGGGCGGGCGCGAGCGTGCGGAACACGCGAACCGGTCGGGCATTCCGGCTCGGACCACCGCAGCAGTTCTTCGCACGGGAGCGTGAGGCGGTGGAGACGGCGTGGCCGGGCGATGTCGTCGGTGTGCTCGACCGGGGAAGCCTCCGGATCGGGGATACGATCACGAGTATCCCGGACGTCGAGTTCGCCGCCATCCCCTCCTTCGCCCCTGAACACTTTGCCCGTGTCCGTGTCGCCGACCCCCTCCGTAGAAAACACCTCGACAGGGGGCTCGACCACCTTTCCGAGGAGGGAGCAGTGCAGCTGTTCTTTTCTGGCGAGGGAGGTACCGGCCCCGGTCCGGTGGTCGGGGCGGTCGGCCTCCTCCAGTTCGACGTTCTCGTGCAGAGGCTCGCCTCCGAGTACCGGGTCGAGGCCACACTCGAAACCCTCCCCTTCCGGGACGCGCGCTGGGTGAGCGGGCCGGAGGCCGAGATTCACCGGGTGGCGGGCGGCGACGACTGTGCACTCGTCCGTGACCGGCGGGGCCGCCGCCTCTTCCTCTTCCGGAATGGGTGGGTCCGGGAGAGGACGGCGGAGCGGGCGAAACAGCTCAACTTCCGCCGGGTGCAGGGGAAGTGATCGAGCAGGTCCGAAGTGAGGAATTCGGAGATCGGGTCCTCGACTCGCCTCTCCCGGTCCTAGTTGTATTCACGGCCGCGTGGTGCGGGCCGTGCAAGTGGCTCCACCCGCATCTGGAGGAGGTCGCCTCGCGCACGGGGGGTAGTCTGCGCATCTTCGAGGTGGACGTGGACGTGGCGCCCGGCCTCGCCGAGCGTTACCGCATAGGGAGCGTGCCGACGGTCGTGTGGATCCAGGGCGGGGACGAGGTGGAACGGAGCGTGGGAGTCGAGCCCGATCGCCTTATGGCGTGGGCGGAACGGTTCACGCGTCCCGGCCGCTAGGGACCCCGGCGTCGAGGTCGGGGGCGTGGCGAAGAAGGAACGGAAGGAAGCGATTCTGGCGCTGGTCCGAAGCCACCGCATCGGGAGCCAGGAGGCGCTGCGCACGCTTCTGAGCGACCGGGGATTCACCGTGACGCAGGCGACGCTCTCGCGTGACATGGCGGAGCTCAGGCTCGTCAAGGTGATGGGGGCCGACGGGGGAGCGCACTATGCGCTCCCGGACGCCGAGGGACACGTGCCGCCTCCCGAAATGGTGTTTCCCGCCCTCTTCCTCTCGGCGGAGGCGGCCGGAAACCTCGTGGTCGTCCGCACTGCAGGCGGCGGCGCGCAGGCTGTGGCGCTTTCCATCGATGCGGCCGGGTGGTCCGAGGTCCTCGGCACGGTGGCCGGCGACGACACTGTGCTCGTGATCCTGCGGGAAGCCGGGCAGGCAACCGCCGTACGGGAGCGGCTCCACGAGATCGCTGGCGGCGGACCACCGGAAACGGTTGCATAAAAATACAGCGAAGGTTGACGCGAGGCCGGCGCGCGGAGTAATTACCCGACATGTCAGAAGAACACCAGCACGACCTCACCGGCGACTCCCGCCCAACGGTGGGAATCGTCGGTGGCGCCGGATACACCGGTCAGGAACTCGTGGGCCTACTCGACGCGCACGGCGGGGTGGAACTCGCCTTCGCGACGTCGCGCTCGCTCGCGGGCGAGTCGCTGCCCGGCCTCGGAATCGGCTTCGTGGATCCCGGCGACGCACCCGCCGGCGATGTGGACTTCCTCTTCCTCTGCGTGCCCCACGGGGAGGCGGCCCGCTGGGTGGCCCGTCACGCGGGCGGCCCGAGGATCATCGACCTGACGGACGACCACCGGCCCGGCTCCGGGCGTGGGGCGGACGCGGTCTACGGTCTCGCCGAGCGCTACCCCGTGGAGATCGCCGGGGCGAGGCTCGTCGCGAACCCCGGGTGCTACCCGACGGGCGTGCTACTGGCGCTTCTTCCCCTCGCCGACGCCGGCCTCATCGACACCGGGCGGCTCACCGTAGTGAATGCGGCCTCTGGGGTTACCGGTGCCGGCCGCACGCCGAAGACGTACCTCCTCTTCGCCGAGGTGGCCGAGGACTACCGGGCGTACGGGGAGGGGAATCGGCACCGGCACCTGAAGGAGATGCGCGCGCTCCTTCCCGGGATCAAGCTGCTCTTCCAGCCCCACCTCCTTCCGGTCGCGCGTGGGATCCTCGAGACGATCGTCCTCCCGGTCGCGGACAGTGCGGACGGCGCCGAGGTCCGTCGGGCTTGGCACGAGGCGTACCGGAACTCGCGGGTCATCGAGGTCCTCGACGACGGGCTTCCGGGGCTTTCCCGGGTCGTTCGCACCGACCGGCTCGTTCTCGGCGTCACGGACGTGTCCGATGCCGGGCCGAGGGTGGTCACGGTCGTCGTGGCGCTCGACAACCTGGGCAAGGGCGCCGCGGGACAGGCGATCCAGAACATGAACCTGATGTGCGGGTGGGAGGCGGACCGGGGGATCCGGTGCTGAGCGTCGTGAAGATCGGGGGCGCGTGGCTCGGTGCCCGCCCCCGGAAGGAGGCCTTCCGCGCGCTGGCCGGCCTCCCGGGCGAACTCGTTGTTGTCCACGGCGGAGGCAAGGACATCTCCCGGTGGCTAGAGCGGACGGGCATTCCCGTCGAGTGGTCAGGGGGGCTCCGGGTAACACGGGGACTCGGCCTCGAGCTCACCGCGATGGTGCTATCGGGATGGGTGAACAAGCGAGTGGTGGCGGCGCTATCCCGGGCCGGACGGGAGGCGGTGGGGATTTCGGGGGAGGACGGCGGCCTCCTCCGGGCGGACCCGGTCGACCGCGCGCGCCTCGGAGAGGTAGGGCGGATCCGACGGGTGGATGGCCGGGTGATCCGGGGCCTCCTTTCGGGAGGATACACACCCGTCGTCTCCCCGGTATCGGCCGGGCCGGAGCAGATGCCGCTCAACGTGAACGCAGATGAGGCGGCGATCCCCCTGGCGCTCGGGATCGGTGCCGACCGGCTGCTCCTCCTTTCGGATGTTCCCGGCGTGCAGGCAGGGGACAGGGTCGTCGAGATCGTGGACCCGGATGTGGCGGATGTACTGGCGCGGAGCGGCGTACTCGCCGGGGGTATGCTCGTCAAGGTGAGGCAGGCGCTCGAGGCCGCGGCTTCAGGCCTCGAGGTCCGGATCGGGGACGAACGGCTGCTCGCGGGCGGCTCCGGAACGCGAGTCATTGCCAGCCAGCCGAGCGGCACAACGACAGAGGCACCGGGCCGATGAGCGGACCCGCGAGTTCCCTGCTCGGCGTCTACCGGATGCCCGATGCCGTCTTCGTCCGCGGGGCGGGGACGAGGCTTGTCGCGGAGGACGGGCGCGTGTACCTGGACTTCACGGCCGGCATCGGGGTGAACGCGCTCGGGCACGCGAGCCCGCTCGTTCGCAGCGCGATCGAGACGGCGCTCGGGACAGGTCTCATCCACGTCTCGAATCTTTTCCGGACCCGGCCAGCCGAGGAACTAGCGCGGGTGCTCGTCGACCGATCGGGCCTCGACCAGGTATTCTTCTGCAACTCGGGAGGGGAGAGCGTCGAGGGCGCGATCAAGTTCGCGCGCAAGTGGGCCAAGGCGCGGGGAGGCGAAGCGAAGCACCGCATCGTTGCCCTGAAGGGCTCATTCCACGGCCGTCTCTTCGGCAGCCTCGCAGTGACGGACCGTCCCGACTTCCGGGATCCTTTCCGCCCGGTTATGCCGGGAGTGGACTTCGCCGACCCGGAGGATCCTGTCGGCGTCAGGGAAGCACTCTCGCGGGAGCGCACGGCAGCACTCATCGCCGAGCCGATTCAGGGCGAGGCCGGGATCCGGCCACTGCCGGGCGACTTGCTGCGCGATCTGCGGGAGTGGACGAGGGAGAAGGGGATCGCACTGATCCTGGACGAGATCCAGTGCGGGCTCGCCCGGTCGGGAACGTTCTTCGCGCACGAGGCGAGCGGGATCACCCCCGACATCCTCTGCCTGGCCAAGGCGCTTGCCGGGGGTCTTCCCATGGGCGCGGTCGTCATGTCCCGGGCGATCGCCGCAGCGATGGCTCCTGGCGACCACGGCACGACGTTTGGCGGAGGTCCGCTCGTTGCCTCTGTCGCGAGAACCGTCGTGGAGACGCTCGGGAGGGCCGATTTCCTGGAGGGGGTTCGGCTCAAGGGGGAGCGCCTTCGGCGAGGACTCGAGCAGGTGGCCGGGGCGAATCCCGACTGCGTCGCGGAGGTCCGGGGCCGCGGGCTCCTCTGGGGCGTCGAGCTCTCGCGCACCGCGGGGCCGGTCATCGAGGAAGCGCGGGAACGCGGCCTTCTTACGGTACCCGCCGGAAGCCGCGTCATCCGGCTCCTGCCGCCGCTCACCGTCCGCCGCGCCGAGATCGATGACGCCGTGGAGGTCCTCGCGGGCGCGATCGGAACTGTCGCACGGGCGGCGTGAGCTGCGGACCAAATATGCATGGCAACTGCATGATTATGCGAACTGTAATCCCCCCGGACGCTCTCCCCCAAGGATCATTCCGGTGAGGTCCGAGAGATCCGCCGAGGGGGGAGGCGCTCTCTGGGGCGGCCGGTTCGCGAGCGGGATGGCTCCCGAGATGGAGGCGCTCAACCGATCTCTCGACGCTGACTTCCGACTCTGGCGCGAGGACGTGCGCGGCAGCCGAGCGTGGGCAGGGGCGCTCCTCGGTGCGGGCGTAATCGACGGGCAGGAACACCGGGCGCTCACGGAAGGCCTGAGCCGCGTGGCGGAGCGCCTCCAGGCCGGGATCCCGGAAGGAGCCACCGACGAGGACGTGCACACGCTCGTCGAGCGGCTCCTCACCGAAGAGGCCGGGACCGTCGCGGGGAAGCTCCATACCGGCCGGTCTCGCAACGACCAGGTGGCCACCGACCTCCGCCTCTGGGGAATGGATGCCGCCGCTGCGCTCGAGGAGCAGCTGGCCGGGTTCGCGGGTGCGCTGATCGACCTCGCCGAACGGGAGATCGACGTGATCCTCCCCGGCTACACGCACCTCCAGCAGGGGCAGCCGATCCGGGCGGGACACTGGGCCCTCTCGCACGCCTGGGCCATCCTGCGGGACATCGGACGCGTCCGGCGAGCAGGACGCCAGGCGGCCGTCCTCCCGCTCGGATCCGGGGCGATCGCCGGCTGCCCGTTCCCCGTGGACCGGGAGGCGCTGAGAGAGGAGCTCGGGTTCCATGCGCTGTCGGAAAACTCGGTCGACGCGGTCGGTGACCGGGACTGGTCCGCAGAGCTGATCTTCGCCGGCGCGCTGATCGGGATACACCTATCGAGGCTGGCCGAGGACCTGGTCATCTTCTCCTCGCACGAGTTCTCGTTCGTCGAGATCGGGGAAGGCTATACGACCGGCTCCTCGCTCATGCCGCAGAAGCGGAACCCAGACGTCGCGGAGCTTGCCCGGGCCAAGGTGGGGCGCCTCGTCGGCAACCTGACCGGGGTCCTGACCCTTCTCAAGGGGCTTCCGGCCGGCTACAACCGCGATCTCCAGGACGAGAAAATCCTCCTCTTCGACACGGCTGATGCGCTCGCGCTCGTCCTGCCGGCCCTGACCGGCGCCGTCCAGAGCCTCCGATTCCGCGGGGACCGGATCGCCGAGCGCCTGAGCTCCGAACTGCTGGCGACGGACCTCGCCGATGCGCTGGTCCGCAGCGGCGTGCCCTTCCGCGAGAGCCACGAGATCGTCGGCGGATGGGTCCGGGAGGCTGAGAAGCGCGGCGTCTCCCTTGCGGATCTCCCGGCCGGGATCACCGGTAGGTGGGGTGGGGCCGTCTCCGGGCCTGCGCTGGAGGAGATCTTCGACTGGGAGCGCTCCGTCGAGGCCCGCTCAGTCGACGGCGGCACGAGCCGGGGCTCGGTCCTTAGCCAGATCCGGCACGCGAGATCGCGTCTGCCGGCTGCGCCGACATAGGAGTACCCGTCCCGGCGCTTACTGCCGGGAGGGGTTCGCTGTCGTGGCGACCGGACGACCGGCCGCCGCCGCGAATGGGACGAGATCCCGCATCAGGGCGCGGAACTGCGCGAAGTCGAGTGACTGCTCCCCGTCCGAAAGTGCCTCCTCGGGCCTCGGATGCACTTCCACCATGAGTCCGTCCGCACCTGCAGCGACGGCAGCGAAGGCCAGAGGGGGCACGAGCGCCCTCCTTCCCGCCGCGTGCGAGGGGTCGGCGACGACCGGGAGGTGCGATTCCTCCTTGAGCACAGGGATGGCGCCGACGTCGAAGGTGTTCCGCGTGGCCCGCTCGAAGGTCCGGATTCCCCGCTCGCAGAGGATGACCTGCATGTTCCCCTGTTGCATCACGTACTCGGCCGCCAGAAGGAGATCCTTCACGGTCGCAGACATCCCGCGCTTGAGGAGCACAGGGCGGTGGACCCGTCCGACTTCGCGGAGGAGCGCGAAGTTCTGCATGTTCCTGGCCCCGACCTGAAGCACATCCACGTGGCCGGCTACCGCCTCGACGTGCCGCGTATCCATCACCTCGGTGATGACGGGAAGCCCGGTCACCCGGCGCACCCGGGCCAGGATCTCAAGTCCCTCCTCTTCGAGTCCCTGGAAGGAATAGGGCGATGTCCTCGGCTTGAAGGCACCCCCGCGAAATGCGCTCGCGCCGGCGCTCTGGACGGTTCCAGCCGTCTCGAGAGCCATCCCCTCCCCCTCGACCGAGCAGGGTCCCGCGATCACGACAGTCGACGAGCCGCCCAGCGTGTGGTCGGCGAGCGGGATGCGGGTCAGGTTGGCCGAGAACTCCCTTGAGGCCAGCTTATAGGGCCGCATCACGGGGTGCACGGCTTCGACCCCCCGGAGCCCGAGAAGCGGCAGGCTGCTCAGCCTCTCCTCGTCTCCGATGCAACCGATGATCTGCCGGTTCTCGCCCTTCGACACATGTGTCCGGAGCCCGAGCGACTCGACGCGCTCACGGATCTCGTCGAGTTCGTCCTCGGTCACACCCGGCCGGGTCACGATGATCAACGTGGTTCCTCCTGAGATCCGCAGTCCCGCCCGCCCGGCGAAACCGGGCGGAACCGCGCAGACAATCCCGGCTCCGAGAGATCCGGGAACCGGGCAGGGTCGGTCACTTGCTCTCGCGGGCAGCGGCTCACAGGCCGAGCTCGCATCCCCTCCGGGACCGCGTCCGGGCAGTTACCCCACCATCCGGGGACCGGGGACGGGACAGCGACGCCCCGGTGGACCTGGGTTCCCCCACAAGTGTGGGGTGGACGCCGGGAGCATGGTCCGAGGCGCCGGGAGTGTCAACCGGGGCCATGCATTTCCGCGGAAGGCGGGGGGGAGGACGCCCCGAGGCCACTGGTCCGCCTCGGCGGGCCGCTCTAGATTCCCGCCTCCTGCACCCCACCCGTCAACTCATTGCCCGCCGCTCTCGATGGCGCATTCGCACACCCCGCGCGATTGGCCGGCGGGAGTGTCTTGCCGGACCCAACGTCCGTCGCTCAAGCGGTGCGCGCAGAAGAACGAGCCTCGGTCGGACCTGGGATGTCGTCCTGCCGCCCACGGCACAGGCCGGGTGTTCGGCCCCTTGCCGGAGCCGGGCCGATGAGCCGGTCCGGTGCACCGGCGCAAACCGAGGCGGAGAAGCGGGCCGCCGGGTATGCAGCCGTATCAGAGGTGAGGAGTGGCATGCTTCTCGGGCTCGGTACCGGAAGCACTGTACGCTATTTTCTCGATGGTCTCGCCGAGGCCATCGGGAGCGGCCGGCTCCGGGACATCCGTGGGGTGCCGACTTCTTCCTGGACCGAGACGCGTTGCCGGGAGCTTCGAATCCCGATGGTGTCCCTGACGGAGGGGGCCGTGCTCGACCTCGTCGTGGACGGAGCCGACGAGGTGGACCCCGTGCTGGATCTGGTCAAGGGGCTCGGGGGCGCCCTGCTCAGGGAGAAGATGGTGGCTCAGGCCGGTGAACGGCTTCTGATCATCGTGGACTCGGGCAAGGAGGTGCGGGTGCTCGGAGAACGGGCACCCGTGCCCGTGGAGGTCACTCGCTTCGGATGGCGGTCGCATTTGCCGTTGTTCCGTTCCCTCGGGGCCGAGCCGCACGTCAGGAGGAGTAGCGGAGGCGAGATGACGGTGACGGACAACGGCAACTATCTCATCGACTTGGATTTCAAGGCCGGAGTCGATGTCCCGGGCGTGCTCCACGAGGCGCTCGCGCGGCAAGCCGGCATCGTCGAGACCGGACTCTTCCTGGGGATGGCCGACCGCGTGATCGTCGGAACCGAAGAGGGGGTCCGGATCCGGGAGCGGGAGGGAGATGCCTGAGATCAAGATCGCGCCCTCGATCCTCTCGGCCGACTTCGGCCACCTCGCCCGCGACGTGGCACTTGCGGAGGCGGCCGGGGCGGACTGGATCCATGTGGATGTCATGGACGGGTGCTTCGTCCCGAACCTCACGATCGGGCCCGGGGTGACTCGGGCCGTCCGGGAGGCGACAGCACTCCCCGTCGATGTGCACCTGATGATCGAGGAACCTTCGCGTCACATTCCTGCATTCGTCGAGGCCGGTGCCGACTGGGTCACGGTGCATGTGGAGGCGTGCCCACACCTTCATAGGGTCGTCGCGCAGATCCGTGAGGTCGGGGCGCGCCCCGGCGTGGCACTCAACCCCGCGACCTCCCTCGAATCCGTGCGGGGAATCCTCCCTTACGTCGACCTCCTCCTTGTGATGACGGTCAACCCGGGGTTCGGGGGGCAGGCGTTCATCGCCAACTCTCCCGAAAAGGTCCGGGAGGCCCGCGGCCTCGTGGCGGACTCGGGCCGGGTTGGTGAGATCGAAATCCAGGTCGACGGCGGAATCGCACCGGCGACGGCGCCCGCCGTCGTTGATGCAGGTGCCACGGTGCTAGTTGCCGGTTCTGCGGTTTTCAGCGCCCCGGGAGGCCCTGCGGCTGCGATCCCGGCGCTTGCTGGCGCTTTCGGGAAGTAAACGGGACCGGAACCGCCGATTCTCAGCTCCCGCAGATCGACCACACGGAAACGCGACTATGCTGGTTCGTGCCGGCCGGCGGGTTCTGGCTGGTTGAATTGTAGGCGTGTCCGGAGCGACCGGCGTCATGCAGTGAGTGCGCGATTCCGGGGAATATGAACCCGCCGCAAGCCAGGGTTCGGACGACGTTCTCGGAAACAGCGGGTCTGCTGCCGAAACCGCTCCACGGATGGCGCGAGACTCCTCGGTCACCCGGCGCATGTCTATTGTCCGCCGCTGGGCTGCCCGCCACGCCGCCGTTGGGAGCATGGTGCGGTGCGAAGGCGCACCGAACCCAGGGCGCGAAGCGATCACAATAGGCCGATCGCGTATCTCGCCCGTCATCCATCCAATGCGCATATCGTCCTGACAGCTGTTGGTGGCAGGCCTACAGGTGCGTGCAGGTGGTGACATGGACTACAGCACTCCGGCAGATGAGGCACGCACCCGCTGCAGTTCCCGGTACGGGGGTGACACGGGCAACCACGGATGCGGCAGAGCAACCTGGCCGGATCTTGCGCTATGGGATTCCGCTCCGGAACGGGTTGACAGGGCTCAAGCGCCTTGCGGATTTGATACGCGCTCCCGGTCACGCCCCGGGGGCTACCGCGAGCACACGAGCGGACAGGGCGGACGGACAGATGCCTGAATTCGAGACGAGACTCGAGATCGGCCACCCGGCGGATCGCGTCTTCGCGTGGCACGACCGCCCGGGTGCGCTCCTCCGCCTCTTCCCCCCGTGGTGGAGTGTCCGGGTTGTTTCGGGCCCGGCCCGCCTCTCGGCCGGGGACCGGGTCGTGCTCCGCATCGGGACGGGGCCGGTCCGCGTGACATCCGAATTCGAGCGCGCCGAAATGGATCCGGCTGGACTCATCGTGGACAGGCAGGTGCGGGGGCCCTTCGAGCGCTGGCGCCATACACACCGACTCGAACCGATCGCCGGGGGCGGTACTGCCCTCGTGGATGCCGTCGAGTGGCGCGGCCCGGCGGGGCCGCTCGGAGCGCTCATCGGTCCCGCTCAGATCAGGCGGGAGCTCACCCGCATCTTCGAGTTTCGCGCGCGTCGCATCGACAGGGATCTCTCGCTCATGCAGAGGTACGGTACCGACGACGGCGCGAGGGTCGCTGTCACTGGGAGCACAGGCCTCATCGGAACGGCGATCTCATCTCAGCTCGAAGTGGCGGGATACAGGGTCGTCCGCATCTCCCGCTCGCATCCCCCGCCGGGTCGGAGTGCCGACTGGATACGGTGGGACCCCGCGTCCGGCCGCCTTCCGGCCGGAGCGCTCGAAGGTGCGCGTGCCGTCGTGCATCTGGCGGGCGAGACGATCGCCGGGCTCCGCTGGACACCTGCCAAGAAGAGGAGAATTGTCGAGAGCCGGCAGAAGGGAACGGACCTGGTCTCCCGTACCCTTGCGGGGCTCGGCCATCCGCCCCGGGTCCTTCTCGTCGCCTCCGCGGTCGGCTTCTACGGCGACCGAGGCGAGGAGTGGCTCACAGAGAAGAGCGGCCCAGGCACGGGATTCCTGGCCGAAGTATGCCGCAAGTGGGAGACGGCTGCCGATCCGGCCCGGCGCGTAGGGATCCGGACCGTTCACATGAGGACGGGCCTCGTCCTGTCTCCCGCGGGAGGCGCGCTCGGCCAGCTCCTCTTGCCGTTCCGGATGGGACTCGGAGGCCGGATCGGTGCGGGACGCCAGTACGTCTCCTGGATCGATCTGGATGACCATACGGGGCTGGCGCTGCACGCGATCTCCGCGACCGCGCTCCGGGGCGCCGTGAACGCCGTGAGTCCCGCTCCGCTCACCAATGCGGCCTTCACGGACGTACTCGGCCGGGTCCTCCGCCGCCCGACGCTCCTTCCCGTCCCGCGTGCAGTGCTTAGGGGCGTCGCCGGCGAGATGGGAGTCGAGCTGCTCCTCTCCGGCCAGCGCGCGGTGCCGGCAGAGGCGCTACGTACCGGCTACGAGTTCCGGTTCCCGGACCTCGAACTCTCTCTTCGCCACCAGCTGGGAAGCCCGGAGGCCAGCCGGTGAGCCGCGGGGAAGCCGGATGGGCGGGGCCGCTCACGCTTGCATCTATCGGGCGCGACCCGATCGAGGCGAGCCGGCGCTGGCTGTCCGAGGCATACGCGCGCTCCCGAGTCAAGTACCCGAACGCCGCATGCCTCTCGACGGTGGACGGTCAGGGGTGGCCGGCCGGCCGGATGGTGCTCGTCAAGGAGATCGATCCGGAAGGTTACGTCTTCTACACGAATTACGAATCGGCGAAGGCCCGCGCTCTCGACGCCCGGCCTAGAGCGGCACTCTGCTTCCACTGGCACGACCTTGAGCGTCAGCTCTGTGTTGCGGGCCAAGCCGAGCGGGTCCCTGCGGGCGAATCGGACGACTACTTCCGCACCCGCCCGCGAGACAGCCAGCTCGGTGCCTGGGCCTCGAAGCAGAGCGCCGAACTCGCGAGCCGGGAGGCGCTTGAAGCGAAGTGCGGCGAGTTGGGGGAACGGTTTCGCGGCCGGGACGTCCCGCGCCCGGCCCACTGGGGCGGCTACCGTGTCATCCCGGAGAAGATCGAGTTCTGGCAGGGGAGGCCGGGTCGGCTCCACGACCGCTTCCTGTTCTCCCGGGAAGCTACCGTGGAAGACGGCTGGCGCGTTTGCCGGCTGAGCCCCTGAATCTCCCGTCCGTCCGGCAGGATCGCGCCGTGCCGCTCCGCGTCGGGTCGGTACCCGGGGCATCGCCCCCACGTTGCCCGCGAGGGGTCCCGGCGAGCCCGGTCCCCATGGTCCTGACGCGTCGGCTGCCGGCGCACGCGTGGCGGCCGCCGGAACCCTTGCTCTTCACCGTGTCGGCTGACAAGCTTGACGCAGAGGCCGGGTTGCCGGCCGCGCACCCCAACGGAGTGCTCCGATGCACATTGCGGAAATCGCGCCTTTCCGTCGCTCGATAGCCCTCATTTCGGCGCTCGCCGCCGCTCTGCCTGCCGCTCTCGCGGCCCAGCAGGAAGGTCCCGAACTGTCGGTGGATCCACAGTTTCCTCTCTATCATGCCGTCCTCGGACCGCTTGATCGCGAGATCACGACCGACTCGCCCGCCGCCCAGGCGTACTACCGGCAGGGGATGCAGATGATGTACGCGTTCACCCTTCCCGCTGCGATCGCATCGTTCGAGGAGGCACAGCGCCAGGACCCGGATTGCGCGATGTGTTACTTCGGGGAGGCATGGGCGAGGGGGCCGTTTCTCAACGGACGCATGCAAGCCCAGAACGCGCCCGAGGCTTTCGAGGCGATCCAGCGGGCCCTGGATCTGGCGGAGGAGACGGGAGCGACGCCGGTTGAGAGGGCGCTGATCGAGGCGATGTCGCTGCGCTACACGGAGGAGGAGGACGAGGCGCGCCGACCCCAGCTCGACTCGCTGTATTCGAGGACGATGGCCGACGTCTACCGGGCATTCCCCGACGATCTGGATGTGGGGACGATGTACGCCGAGTCGATCATGCTCCTGAATCCGACCCGCGCGCAGTACCGGCTCGGCGACCCGTTCGTTCAGAGCTTCCACAGGATCCTCGAGGACGTTCTCTCGAAGGACATCACGCATCCAGGCGCGTGCCATCTCTACGTCCACGCAACGGAGGCCACCGAGGACCCCGGGAAGGCGGAGGCCTGCGCGGACTTCCTGGGAGCGACGATCCCGGGATCAAGCCACATCAACCACATGCCGTCGCACACCTACAACGAGATCGGACGGTGGAAGTCGGGAGTGCGCGCGAACATCCAGGCGTGGCACTCCGACCAGCGGGCCGCGTGGGAGGAAGGCGTCTCCTACGCCGCCACCCACAACCTCCACATGCTCTTCTTCGCAGGCTCGATGTCAGGGCAGGGTGGGGTGTCGCTCCGCGCGGCAAAGGCGTATGCGGACCAGGTTCCGGGCGGGATCTATTTCGAGGCGCTCGTGATGCTCCGCTTCGGCTGGTTCGACGAGATCCTCGAGCTGGACGAGGTGCCGGAGGATGCGATCCCGCGGGGCCTCTACGAGTTCGCCCGCGGATACGCCCACCTGCGCATGGGAGAGGCCGACCTTGCGGCGGTCTACAGGGACCGGGTCCTCGGGGCTGCGGAGTCGATTCCCGACGATGTCCTGATCCGGAATCGACACACGGCCGCCCAGTTGCTGGGGATCACCGGCGCGATCCTGGCAGGTGAGATCCTGCGCGAAGAGGGGCGGCTTGAGGAAGCGATCGATGCCTTCGAGCGTGCGGTCGAGATCCACGAGGGGCTCAACTACGATGAGCCGGAGCCGCTCACCTTCGGCGCGCACCACTGGCTCGGTGCGGCACTTCTCGAGGCAGGACGGCCCACCGACGCAGAAGCGGCCTACCGGGCGTCGCTCGAGATGCACCCGCACAACGGGTGGTCGGTCTTCGGGCTGGAGCAGGCGCTCCGCGCCCAGGGAAGGACCGCCGAGGCGGAGGAGGCGAATGCATGGTTCCGCGACGTCTGGTCCGACGCCGACACCGTCATCCGGGGCTCACACTTCTAGCGGACAACGGCACCGCCGCCGACCAGGGTCAGGTCCCTCGCCTCCTCCGGGGGTCAGGTGGTGAGGAGGACCTTTCCTGTGGTCTTCCTGCCCGTGAGGCGCTCGTGGGCGAGGCCGGCGTCTTCGAGCCGGTGTTTCTCACTGATCCGCACGTCGAGTTCCCCAGATCCGATCCAGGAGAAGATGTCGCCGGCCCGCCAGGCGATTTCTTCAGCATTCGCGGCGTAGTGGGCGAGACTCGGCCGGGTCAGGTAGATGGATCCGGCCGCGTTCAGACGCTGCGGGTCGAGCGGGGGCACGGCACCGCTTGACTGGCCAAAGAGGACGAGGTGCCCTCGGGGCAGGACGCACGACATGCTCCCGTCGAAGGTATCCCGTCCGACTGAATCGTACGCCACGTGGACGCCGCGTCCGTCCGTGAGGCGGCCGACCGCCTCCGCGAAGTCCACTTCGGTGTAGCGGATGACGTGATCGGCACCCGCCGCGGCCGAAAGCTCGGCCTTCTCCTCCGTCGAGACAGTGGAGTAAACGGTCGCGCCGGCCCGCTTGGCCATCTGTGTCAGAAGGAGTCCGACTCCGCCCGCGCCGGCGTGGACGAGGGCACGGTCGCCGTCTTGCAGGCTCACGGTGGAGTGGGCGAGGTAGTGCGCGGTCATGCCCTGAAGCATGACGGCAGCGGCCACCTCGAGACCGACGGTGTCGGGGATCCTGACGAGCTTCCAAGCTGGAACGATCGCTTTCTCCGCGTAGCTTCCGACGTGCATAGCGAAGGCCACGCGGTCGCCCGGCGCGACGCTGTCGACACCATCGCCCACGGCCTCAACGATCCCCGCTCCCTCCATGCCGGGAGTGAACGGCGGTGGGACCGGATAGGCTCCGGTCCGCATGTAGACGTCGATGAAGTTCACTCCGCTCGCTGCGATCCGGACGCGGGCCTCTCCCGCTCCGGGCACCGGAGAGGACACGTCCCGAAGCTTCAGCACGTCGGCGCCGCCGACCTCCTCAACGCGAATCGCCCGCATGTCCCGCTCCTCAGCGTCAGTTTCTGGTCTTCCGCATGTCGTCGCGCCCGGCGGACCACCGTGCGGCCGACCAGGCGAAGAGGAGGGTATGGGTGGCGGTGAGCCGCGGCAAGACGGAGGTGGCAGGGGGGTGCGGACGCGTCCCGGGGCCGCGCGGATGGGTCCGGTGTGGCCTTCGGCGGGCCGGTGGCAATCCCCCGTCAGGCCGGCCCCGTCGCGGCCCGGGGACCGGTCGGGACCCGGGGCCCCGAGCGCGGCCGTGTGTCCCGGTCACCGCCGGCACGGAGCGCCCCGCCAACGGAGCGTCCGAGTGTTATTGCCTCCCCGTCGCCGATCCTGTAAACTCCCGGTCCATAATGCCTACTCCGGGTACTGAGGCCAGAGAGTCTCAACGGCTCGAGGTATTCATTGGGCACTGTTCTCGTTTTCCTGGGTTCCGCGGGAGTCCCCCGCCTGTCGGCGTGGGCTCGGAGCGGGGCACCCCTCGCGTAGCGCTCGAGGGCACCCCGCGTTCCAGCCTCCTCTCCGTCGTCTCCCCTGCTCACGGGCCCTGATCCATGAAGCCTACGGACGTCACAGATCCGCAGTACTACCACAAGGTTGTGGACTGCCAGTGGGGTTGCCCCGCGCATACGAACGTCCCCGAGTACATCCGGCTCATCGCGCAGGGGCGGTACACCGAGGCGTACCTGCTGAACAGGGAATCAAACGTCTTCCCGGGAATCCTCGGGCGCACATGCGACCGGCCGTGCGAGCCGGCTTGCCGGCGGACGCGCCTCGACGGAGAGGCCGTGGCGATCTGCCGGCTGAAGCGTGTCGCCGCGGACCTTCGCGACGACGTTTCCGAGTACCTTCCCCGAGTGCCGGCCGTCAAGAACGGGAAGCGGATCGCCTGCGTCGGGTCGGGACCGGCGTCTCTGACCGTTGCCAATGACCTGATCCCGCTTGGCTATGAGGTCACGATCTTCGAGAAGCAGGATCGTCCCGGTGGTCTGATGTGGTCGAACATCCCCCAGTTCCGGCTTCCCCCGGAAGTGCTCAACGAGGAGATCGACTACATCCTCGACATGGGCGTCGATCTTCGGCTCGACACCCCGGTCGAGAGCATGCGCCGGCTCCTCGCCGGAGAGATGGGAGAGTGGGACGCCATCTTCGTGGGCTCGGGGGCGCCGCGCGGCAAGAACCTAGAGATCGAGGGCCGTTACGACTCCGACCGGATCCACATCGGGATCGACTGGCTCGAGTCGGTGGCCTTCGAGCACATCGACCGCATCGAACCCAGGGTGCTCGTCATCGGCGTCGGGAACACCGCGATGGACTGCTGCCGCACGGCGATGCGGATCGGGGGCCGGGACGTCAAGGTGATGGCGCGGAAGTCGCGCGAGTACTTCAAGGCGTCTCCCTGGGAGCTTGAGGATGCGGAGGAGGAACTCGTCGAGATCGTCGAGAACCACTCCCCCTCCCGGTTCGTGATCGAGGACGGGGAGCTCGTCGCGATGGATTTCGACATCGTGGACTGGTACGAGGGCGAGGGCGGCCGGCTCCGGAGCCAAGTGATGGACACGGTTCGGATCCCCTGCGATGCAGTGATCCTGGCGATCGGACAGGAGACGGCCTTTCCCTGGATCGAGCGCGATCTCGGGATCGAGTTCAACGAGTGGGACGAACCGACCGTGGACCGGACCACCTTCCAGAGCACGCGGGAAGGCGTCTTCTTCGGCGGTGATGCGGCATGGGGCCCCGAGAACATCATCTGGGCCGTCGAGCACGGGCACCAGGCGGCGATCTCGATCCACAACTACTGCCGCGGCCTTCCGCTTGACGACCGGCCACCGTACGGGATGAACCTCGTGAGCCAGAAGATGGGGCTCCACGAGTGGAGCTACAGCAACGACTACGACGAGGCCGAGCGCCAGAAAATGCGCCACGTCCACCTCCGGGAGCGCATGCAGACGCTAGCCGTCGAGGTGGAGGAGGGATTCGACTTCGAGCAGACGCTCCAGGAGGCGGAGCGCTGCCTGAACTGCGATGTGCAGACGCACTTCACAACGAACCTCTGCATCGAGTGCGACGCCTGCATTGACATCTGCCCGCTAAACTGCCTGACAATCACGGCGAACGGGGAGGAGCCGGAGCTGCGGACGCGCCTCAGCGCACCCGCGCTCAACCTCGAGCAGGACCTCTATGTGTCGGAGGCGCTTCCGCAGACCGCCCGCGTGATGGTCAAGGACGAGGACCTCTGCATCCACTGCGGGCTCTGCGCGGAGAGATGCCCCACCGCAGCGTGGGACATGAGGAAGTCCGATCTCCTGATTCCCTATGCCGGCCTCGAGGCGGGCGAGAAACGCCCGACCCGCGCCCGCGACCTCGTGGGGGTCTGAACCTTGATCACCACCCCGCAGCCGCCCGCGCCGCCGTCGGGCGCGCGGGTCAACGATGTCGCCCTGAAGATCGGCACCGTCAACGGGACCGGTTCGGCGAGCGCGAACGGACTGCTTCGCCGCGCGATCTTCCGGATGGGGATTCCGGTCAGCGGGAAGAATCTCTTCCCGTCCAACATCCAGGGCCTGCCGACTTGGTACGAGATCCGGGCCAACGGCGGCGGCCACACGGCGCGGAGCCGCAGCTTCGATCTCGTCGTGGCCATGAACCCCGCGACGTATCGGCGCGACATCGACGAGGTGCGCGCCGGCGGCTGGGTGCTCCACGACTCCTCGTGGCCGCTCGGCCGGGACCTGCTGAGGGATGATGTGACCTTCCTCGGTGCCCCGATGGCGCAGATGTGCGCCGACAACTTCACCGGGGACCGTGTGCGGATCCTGATGAAGAACATCATCTACGTTGGCGTGCTCGCCGCGCTGCTCGAGATCGACCGGACCGTGCTCCGGAGCCTCCTCGAGCAGACATTTGCCAAGAAGAAGGCGCTTCTCGACTCCAACTTCCTCGCCCTCCGTCTCGGCCACGACTACGCGAAGGAGCATTTCGAGTGCCCCCTCCCCGTGCACCTCGCCCCGATGGACGAGAACCGGGAGTCGATCATCATCGATGGGAACACGGCGGCGGCGCTTGGATGCATCTACGCCGGGGCGACGCTCGCCGCATGGTATCCGATCACGCCGTCGACCTCGCTCGTCGACGCGTTCTCGCACTTCTGTGGCCGGTACCGGAAGGATCCTGAGACCGGCAAGAACCGCTACCTGATCGTGCAGGCGGAGGATGAGCTCGGCGCCGCGGGGGTGGTCGTGGGCGGTGGCTGGGCGGGCGTCCGGTCGTTCACCGCGACCTCGGGCCCGGGGCTCTCGCTCATGGGCGAGTTCATCGGGCTGGCTTACTACGCGGAGATTCCCTGCGTCTTCTTCGATGTCCAGCGGACGGGTCCCTCCACGGGAATGCCGACCCGCACCCAGCAGGGCGACATCCAGAGTGTCATATATGCTTCCCACGGCGACACGAAGCACATCGCACTCTTCCCCGCCGATCCCGGCGAGTGCTTCCACTTCGCCGTCGATGCTTTCGATCTGGCCGAACGGTTCCAGACGCCAGTCTTCGTCGTCTCCGACCTGGATATCGGGATGAACGACTGGGTCATTCCCCGGCTCGAGTGGGATGATTCCTACCGGCCCGACCGGGGGAAGGTGCTTGATGCGGACGAGCTTGAGGAAATCGGCACCTTCTTCCGTTACCTGGATGTGGACGGCGATGGGGTCCCTTACCGGACGCTCCCGGGTACGCACCCAAGGGGCGCCTACTTCACCCGGGGCTCCGGACACGACCGATACGGCCGTTACACGGAGGACGAGGAGGGCTATACCGACGTGATGGACCGGCTCGACCGGAAGATCGGCAGTGCCGCCCCGGCCGTCCCGGCGCCCGTCCTCCGCGCCTCGCCGGACGGGAGACGCGCGTCGCTCGGGATCGTCGCGCTCGGGGGGGTCGACCGCGCGATTCTCGAAGCGCAGGAGATCCTCACGGCCGGAGGCCTGCCCGTCGACTATCTCCGGATCCGTGCATTCCCCTTCGCGAATTCGGTCGGGACGTTCCTCGAGGCGCACGAGCGCACCTTCGTGGTCGAACAGAACCGGGACGGGCAGCTCCGCTCCATTCTCGTGACCGAGGTTCCCTTCCCGGGCGATCGGCTCGAATCGGTCCGGCGCTTCGGCGGGCTTCCGCTCAGCGCGACGGATGTGGTGGAGCAAATCCAGGAGAAGCTCGGCGAGAGGACCCGGCTGGAGTCGTCCGTGCCGGGAACGTTCGCATGAGCTGGATCGCGAAGCCGCGTGTCGCCCACCCCGGGCTCCCGCGAAACGAACTCGGGTTGACCCAGCGGGACTACGAGGGACGGATGTCGACGCTCTGTGCGGGCTGCGGCCACGACTCCGTGACCGCGGCGCTGATCGAGGCGTTCTACGGGCTTAACTATCCCCCGCACCGGATCGTCAAGCTCTCGGGCATCGGTTGCTCGGGGAAGACGCCGACCTACTTCCTGAACCAGGCGCACGGATTCAATGGGGTCCACGGCCGGATGCCCGCAGTAGCCACGGGGGCCGCCGGAGCGAACCGGACGCTCACCTATGTGGGGATCTCCGGCGACGGCGACTCCCTCTCAATCGGCCTCGGGCAGCTGGCCCATGCGATCCGGCGGAACGTCGACCTCCTCTACGTCATCGAGAACAACGGCGTCTACGGACTCACCAAGGGGCAGTTCTCCGCCTCGGCGGACGTCGGGTCCACGGCCAAGAAGGGGGCGGCGAATATGCAGCCGCCGATCGATCCGGTCCTCCTCGGCCTCTCGCTCGGCGTCGGCTTCGTGGCCCGGAGCTTCTCCGGTGACAAAGAACAGCTGGTGCCGCTCCTCCAGGCGGGCCTTCGCCACCGGGGGTTCGCCCTCGTCGATGTCATCTCTCCCTGCGTCACCTTCAACGACCACGAGGGATCGACGAAGAGCTACCGTTACACGAGGGAACACCTGACAGAAGTCGCGGACGCCGACTTCGTAGAACCGAAGCGGGAAATCGCGGTCTCGTACGCGCCGGGAGAGAGCATCGACGTCGAGATGCACGACGGCGGCATTCTCCGGCTGCGGAAACTCGCCGAAGGGTTCGATCCGACGGACCGCGACCGCGCCTACGCCCACATTTCCGAACGCCTCCACCGGGGCGAAGTCCTCACCGGGCTCCTCCACGTGGACAAGGGGTTGCGGGAGATGCACGATGTAGCCGGCACGGTGGACGTTCCGCTCGTCGAGGTTCCCCACGGTGACCTCTGTCCCGGCTCGGCGGCCCTTGACGCTCTCCAGGAGAGCTTCCGCTAGCACCCGCGGCGGCCGGTGGCACGACTGGTTCCATACTCCCCGGGGAGCGGCTGACCGAGGCGAGGAAGCGGCCTGATCCCGCCCGGGGCTTTGGCCCGCGGTCCGCGGGTGTCTGACGATTACGCACGGGAGGGGTCCATGCTCACGATTCGGCCCAGGGGCGGACTGCGGGCCGCCGTGATCTCGGTTCTTGCCTCCGCGGGATGCACGTCTCCCGACGGGGGCGCGGCGGGACCGGGCGAGTGGCCCATGTACCGGGGAGACTTGGCCGGCACCGGGTATTCGCCGCTCTCGGAAATCGACGAGAGCAATGTGTCGAGCCTCCGGACCGCCTGGACGTACTCCCTCCGCGGAGATCCGCTCCCGGGCGGCGAGCCAGGGCGGGATCCGAACTCGCAGGCGACGCCGATCGTCGTGGGCGGCGTCATGTACCTTCCGGCCGCGGACCGGGTCGTGGCGCTCGATCCCGCCACCGGGGGGGAACTCTGGAGTTACATCCTCGACGAGGGTTCACCCTCGCGGAGAGGTGTGGCGTACTGGCCGGGAGGCGGCGCCGAGGCGCCGCGCATTATCTTCGCAGCGGCTTCGCGGCTCATCGCGCTCGACGCGGTGGCCGGAACGCCCGCAGCCGGGTTCGGAGAGGGCGGAGTCGTCGAGATGGGGATTCCGTACAACTCTGTGCCGCTTGTGCATGACAATGTCGTGGTGGTCGGGGCGAACACGCCGCCGGGTGCGCCGGGCGGCATCGGAAACGCCCGCGCGTTCGATGCCCGCACGGGGGAGAGGCTCTGGGAATTCAGTTCGGTGCCGCAGCCCGGCGAGATCGGCCACGACTCGTGGGGAGGCGACAGCTGGGTTGGCCGGCTCGGCGTCAATGCCTGGCCGTTCTACTTCACCGTCGATGAGGAGCGCTCACTCGTCTTTCTTCCGCTCGCAGCTCCACTCCCGTGGCACTACGGCGGCGACCGTCCCGGGGACAATCTCTTCGGCAACTCGGTCGTGGCCGTCGACATCCGGACCGGGGCGTATGTCTGGCACTTCCAGACGATCCACCACGACCTCTGGGACCACGACCCGCCCGCGCCGCCGGTCCTTTTCGATATCCCGTCCCCGGACGGCCCTGTTCCGGCACTCGGGGTGACGACGAAATCGGGCTACCTCTACATCCTGAACCGGGATACGGGTGAACCCGTCTTCGGGGTCGACGAGATGGCGGTGCCGCCGAGCGATGTGCCCGGGGAGCGCGCTTCGCCGACGCAGCCCGTCCCTGTGAGCCCGCCGCCGCTCGCCAGGGTGCGATTCGGAACAGGCGATCTGGTCAGCGCCGAAGACACCTCGCCCGAGCACGTAGAGGCCTGCGCGGCCCTCCTTGCAAGCGTGGGGGACGTCCACCATGCAGGTCCGTTCACCCCGTGGGTGTATCGATCCCCAGACGGTCCTCCCCGGACAACCCTCCTCTTCCCCGGCCTTGTGGGCGGTCCGAACTGGGGCGGCGTCGCCTACGACCCGAACCGCGGATACCTTCTCGTCTTCAGTCAGGATCTCGGCTCTTTCGGCTGGCTGGAAGAGGCACCGCCCGGCTCACCGGTGCCGTACATCCGCACGGGGCCCGGGCCCGCCAGCTTCGACGTCGAAGTGGGAGGGGCACGCTGGCCCTGCCACGCCCCGCCTTGGGGCCGGATGACCGCGGTGGATGCCACAACGGGTGAGATCGTGTGGCAGGAGCCGGTGGGCGTGACCGACGGACTCCCGCCCGAGAAGGCCAACACGGGCCGCCCGGGGAGAGCCGGCGCGATCGTGACCGCAAGCGGACTCGTCTTCGTAGCGGCGACCGACGATGCCCGTCTGCGGGCGCTGAGCGCCGCGACGGGGGAGGAGCTCTGGGTCACGAGGCTCGAGCGGCGCGGCAATGCGAATCCTATGACGTATCTGGGGCCGGACGGGAGACAGTATCTTGCCGTGGCGGCGACCGATGAGATCGTCGCATTCCGGCTCCCGTAGGCTGTGGAGGCGCGGAGCGGGAGCAGCCGCGGGCGGGCGGCCTCCGCTCTCGTCGCGGTACCGCCGGGGTGGCGAAATGGTAAACGCAGGGGACTTAAAATCCCCCGGGGGCAACCCCTTATGAGTTCGAGTCTCATCCCCGGCATTGCGGGACACGCCTGGCAGTTTGCCAGCTCTCGAGCAGGGAAGGCATCGCGGAGTTTGGCAGGCTGCAGGGCACCGCGTCCACCGACACGAACTGTGGCGAGCACCTCTGGATGGCGGCCAACGGGGATGCCCTAGGCGATCATCCGGCCCTTGCCGGGCTCGGGCTCCCGCCGCTGGGCATCGCCGGCCGGCGGCGTCCGTCACCGCAACGCTCCTCTTCATAGGCCACGGTTCGAACGTCTTCGGGGGCGTGCAGCCGAACATGTGAGGCAGGGGATTCCGGGCCTACGACAAACGGACGGGCGAAGTCGTCTGGGAGACGGAGCTCCCGGCGGAAACGGTTGGCGCGCCGATGACCTACGTCCACGAGAGCCGCCAGTACATCGTTGTCCAGGTAGGCGGGAGGGAGGATCCGCCCGAGTGGGTCGCGCTCGCGCTGTCCTGAATCTCTGCCACACCTGATGTCGCGCGTTCGGAACGCTGGCGCCGCGTGCGATGCCGGTGAGAGGGGGCGTGCCGGGCGGGCGGACGCTCCCGGGGGTGGCCCGTTCCGGTTGAGTGTCGCCTCCCGCCGGCCTACGTTCCGCCCCGCAACACCGTCGCAGCCCCGTTATCTGCCCGGGTGCCGGACTTCAGGAGGATCCCAGAGGCCTTGCGCGTCGCGAACTACATCGGAGGCCGACGCGTCGGCTCCGAGGCTCCGGAGGCACTCCCAATAACGGACCCCGGGACGGGGAAGATCCTGGGGGAAACTCCGCTCTCGACCACCCGAGAGGTGGACCGTGCCGTGGTATCGGCACGCCGGGCCTTCCCCGAGTGGCGCGCTACCCCGGCCATCGAGCGCGCCCGGATCCTATTTCGGCTGAAAGCGCTCCTCGACGAGCAGCGGGAGCTGCTCGCCCGGTCCCTGACACGCGAGCACGGAAAGGGGGTGGCCGAGAGCCGGGGCGAACTCCAGCGCGGGATCGAGAACATCGAGCACGCGTGCGGTATCCCCTCTCTCATGATGGGCGAGGCATTCGAGGATGTGGCGAGCGGGATCGACTGCGAAGTCTTTCGCCAGCCGGTCGGCGTCTTCGCAGGGATCACCCCGTACAACTTTCCCGTGATGATCCCGCTCTGGTTCTGGCCCTATGCGGTCGCGGCCGGCAACACCTTCGTTCTGAAGCCGAGCGAGCAGAACCCGCTCACCCATGACTGCGTCGTCGAGCTGGCCGAGACGGCCGGGCTCCCGCCGGGGGTGCTGAACGTGGTCCACGGAGGTCGGGAGGTGGTCAACACCCTCATCGGCCACCCGGAGGTGGCTGGCGTCTCCTTCGTGGGCTCGAGCGCCGTGGCAGGGGAGGTCTATGTGCGGGCCGCGCGGGCCGGGAAGCGCGTACAGGCCCTCGGCGGGGCCAAGAACCATATGATCGTCCTCCCGGATGCGGACCTCGACGGCGCAGCCGCCTCGTGCGTGTCCTCCGTCTACGGCTCCGCCGGCCAGCGATGTCTAGCCGGAAGCGTGGTGGTGGGCGTCGGCAACGCCTACGATGCGGTTCGCGACCGCTTCCTGGATCGTGCGGCCTCTCTCAGGGTCGGGTACGGGCTCGACGAGCGTTCGGAGATGGGGCCTGTCATCTCGAGCGAGCACCGCGACCGCGTCTGCGGATACATCGAACACGGAATCTCCGAGGGCGCCTCCCTCCCGCTCGACGGCCGGGACGTTGCCGTCCCCGGCTACCCGGAGGGGCACTGGATCGGACCCACCGTGATGGAGGGGCTAAGGCCGGGAATGACGGTGGCCGGCGAGGAGATCTTCGGGCCCGTGGCGGGCCTCACCCGGGCCGCCTCGCTCGATGAGGCCATCGAACTCATGGCGCGGAGCCGGTACGGGAACGCCTGCTCGATCTACACGGCGAGCGGACGGGCTGCCCGGGAGTTTCGCTACCGCGCCGGGATCAGCATGATCGGTGTGAACATCGGGGTTGCGGCGCCGATGGCGTTCTTTCCCTTCGGCGGCACGCGCGACTCCTTCTTCGGGGACCTGAAGGCGCAGGGAAGGGACGCCGTCCGCTTCTACACAGACCAGCGGGTGGTCATCTCTCGCTGGAGCTGACGGGGCCGCCACGAGGGGAGCAGCGATGGAGATCAGTTTACGTGCCGCCGATCCGCCAGGGGTGACGCATCACCGGGGCGAGACGGTCCTCGCGAGCCAGGACCGGTTCCTCTTTCCCTGCGTGCGCCCGATGTACTCAGCTCCCCTGGTCCTCTCCGAGGGGGAGGGCGTCTGGGTCCGGGATCCCGCGGGGCGGGCCTACCTGGATCTGTTCGCCGGGATCCTCACGACCTCCGTCGGGCACTGCCATCCGGAGGTCGTCGCCCGCACCGCCGCGCAGATGGAGAGGCTCGGGCACACCTCCACCCTCTACGTGACGGAGAATCAGGCGGAGGTCGCTCGGCGGATCGCCGGGATGGCGCCCGGACGGCTCACGAGGTCGTTCTTCACGAACAGCGGCACTGAGGCGATCGAGACCGCCGTGATGGCCGCCTCGATCTACACCGGGCGGAGCGAGATCATTGCGCTGAAGCTCGCGTATCACGGCCGCTCGCACCTCGCGACGAATCTGACGGCCCAGGCCGCGTGGAGACCCCTCCCGGCTTCGGTGGCCGGGGTCCGGCATGCGGCCTCTCCCTACCCCTACCGGTGTCCCTTCAGGACGCCGTGCGACACGAGCTGCGCGGAGGCGTTCGCCCGCGACCTCGAGGAGGTGATCCTCACCACGACGACAGGCCGGCCGGCGGCCGTTATCGCCGAGACGATCCAGGGGGTCGGCGGCTACGTTGTGCCCCCCAGCGGCTACTTCGGCCGCGTGGCGGAGATCATCCGGTCGTACGGCGGGCTCCTGATCATTGACGAAGTGCAGACCGGGTGGGGACGTACGGGCGATCACTGGTTCGGGATCGAGCACTGGGGCGTCGAGCCGGACATCATGGTGATGGCCAAGGGTGTTGCGAACGGCTTTCCCGTAGGCGTGACCGTCACACGGGACGAGATCGCCGCGGCGTGGAGCGGGAAGACGATCTCGACCTTCGGCGGCAA
>JAAXGI010000210.1 GCA_012267505.1 Gemmatimonadota bacterium | reverse complement strand
GCGCGCAGACGCTGCCTGCCTGCCCCGCCGCCCGTTCGGGCGGCCGGAGGTCTACGCGCCGACCGGCCGGGAGGCGGCCGCCTTCGACCGGTGGGCGATCGACGAAGCCGGCGTCCCCGCAGCAGTTCTCATGGAGAACGCGGGCCGGGCCGCGGCCCTGATCGCCGACCGGATCTGGCCGGACGGTCCGGTCGTCGTCCTCGCGGGCGCCGGCAACAACGGGGGCGACGGCGTCGTCCTCGCGCGTACGCTCCTCGCGCATGGGCGGGAAGTGCGCATCCTCCATCTCGGGCGGGAGACGGCGCCCGACCCCCTCCTACACGGATGGCCTGTCCCGGCGGGTCCCGTCCCGTCCGATGCCGAGGCGCTCAGGTCCGTTCTCGTGAAGGCGGGTGTGGTCGTCGATGCGCTTCTAGGCACGGGGATCCGCGGGAGTCCGAGGGAGCCCGTCGCCCGCGTGATCCAGGCGGTCAACGGATCGTGCACGCCCGTCGTCTCCCTCGACGTTCCCTCGGGCGTCGATGCCGACTGGGGCGAGGTTCCCGGTGAGGCAGTCCGGGCCGACGTCACAATCGCCTTCGGAGCCCCGAAACTCGGAACGCTCCTCTTTCCCGGCCGCGGACGGGCGGGGCGGATCGTCGCGGTCGAGATCGGGTTTCCGCCCCCTGGAGCGCGGGCCACGCCGGCCCGCGTCATCACACCGGGGTGGGCGGGCCGGCACCGGCCTAGGCGGCGCCCGGTCACGCACAAGAAGGCGGAAGGGCAGCTTCTCATTGTTGCAGGCTCGCCCGGTGTTGCCGGAGCCGCGGTCCTGGCGGGTCGGGGAGCGCTCCGCGCCGGCGTCGGCTACCTCCGGATCGCATCGCACCCGGAGAACCGGGAGATCCTCCAGGCTGCTCTCCCGGAAGCCCTGTACGTGAACGCGCTCGACGGCGAGGCCCTCGGCGAGGCAGCCGAGGCCTCCGATGCGCTCGCTGCGGGGCCGGGGATCGGGATAGACGGGGATGCGGGGCGGCGTCTCGATGCGCTCCTCGCGCTCCCTGGACCCCGCGGGCTCCTCCTCGATGCCGATGCCCTGACCCTTCTCGGAGCGGGTGGCCTCCCGGCATTCGCCCGTGCGTCGTCTCCCGCGCGCCGTCTGCTGACACCGCATCCGGGGGAGATGGCGCGGCTGGGCGCTCCGAAGGGCGAGATCCGGGCCCGTCCGGTCGGGGTCGCCCGGCGGGCCGCGGAGAGCTACCGGTCGGCCGTCCTGCTCAAGGGTCAGCCGTCGCTTCTGGCGAGCGCGACGGAGGAGTGTATCTGGGTGGGCACGGGCGGCTCCTCGGAGCTGGCCCGGGCCGGGACCGGGGACGTGCTGGCCGGCGTGGCCGGTGCGTTCCTAGCCCGCGGCGCCGACGCGGCCGCGGCCGGAGCGCTCGCCCTCCACTACACGGGCCGCGCCGCCGCTCTCGCTAGGCGGGGCGAGGCACTCCTGCCCACCGACATCGCCGATTCGATGGCGCGCGCGCTCGGTGAGATCCCGCCCCGGCGCCCGGACCTCGGGTTCCCGTTCGTTCTCTTCGATCTGGACCGCCCCCATTGAAACCGCTCCGCGCAGGCCTGCCGGAGTTCGGTCCGGGCCGGGAGTTTGAACGGATCCTCTCGGTCCTCCGCGCCGGACCTCCCGCGGCAGGCCGGCGAGTGGGGAGGTCCCGGGCACTTCTCGGTCCAGGAGACGACGCAGCGGTTCTCCCGGGAGGGACGGTGATCTCGACGGACCTCGGGATCGAGGGCATCCACTTCCGCCTCGACTGGATCTCTGCGAGGGAGGCGGGATACCGGACCGCGGCATCCGGTCTGAGTGACATGGCAGCGATGGCGGCCGAGCCGACCGGGGTCCTGGCGTCCGCGGCGGCTCCAGGAGACGGCCGTGGAGTGGAGGATCTCATGGCCGGGGTAAGCGACCTGCTCTCGGAAGTCGGAGTCGAGCTTCTGGGGGGCGATCTGGCGCGGTCGCCGGGTCCCATGATCCTCGACATCGTCTCGGTCGGACGGGCGGAGCGTCCGGTCTGCCGCTCCGGCGCGCGCGTGGGCGACGATCTCTGGGTGACCGGGGTCCTCGGCGCCGCCGCCGCCGCGGCCGCGCTGTGGGCGTCGGGAGAGCGGGTGCCTCCCGCGCTCCGCTCGGCCTTCGCGTGCCCACGGCCGCGTGTGGAGGAGGGCCGCTGGCTCGCACATGCGGGTGTCACGGCTGGGATCGATCTCTCCGACGGGCTCGCGAGCGATGCCGCGCATGTCGCGGCAGCCTCCGGCGCGAGAGCTGTCCTTGAAGCCGGAGCGGTTCCACTCGATCCGGCGCTTGCCGGAGTCGAGCTCCCGAGCGGGATGCAGCCGATCGACCTTGCCCTCGGCGGCGGAGACGACTACGAGCTTCTCGTGGCTTCCCCTCCTGGCCGTCTCGAGGAGCGCCGCGAGGAATTCGAAGGGCGGTTCGGCGTGTCGCTGACCCGCGTCGGCCGGATCGCCGAGGGATCCGGGGTTTTCCTCGAACTTGGTGGCGCCGGCGCCGTCCGGTCGCTCGCCGGGCAGGGATTCGACCATTTCCGGAGGGCATGCCCGTGATCCGCTCGGTGTGGGTCCTCCTCGCGGGTGCCGCGATGACCGCGTATTTCGCGACCCTCGTGGTGATCGGCGGATGGATCGGCGGGCGGGTGAGCGAACATGTCTGCGAGCAGTGTCCCCGCCGCTGGTCGAGGCTCGTTCTCAAGTGCGCGGGTGTTCGACTCCGCGTCTCTGGCGTCGACGCGGTGGACTGGTCGAAACCCGCGATCCTCGTCGCGAACCACCAGTCCTGGTTCGATGTTTTCGCCCTCTTGGTCGCCGTGCCCGGGAAGCTCCGGTTCGTGGCCAAGGAGGAACTCGGCCGGATCCCGATCTTCGGCCGGGCCTGGAGGGGATGCGACCACATGCCGATCGACCGGAGCGACCGTCGGCGCGCGATCGCATCGCTCAACCGGACGGGCGAAAAGCTCCGCGAGGAGTCCTTGGTCGTCACGATCTTCCCGGAGGGCACCCGTTCCCCCGACGGCCGGATCTACTCCTTCAAGAAGGGGGCATTCGTGCTTGCAATCCGTACAGGTGTGGCGATCCTGCCCGTCGGGATCCGCGGGAGCGGCGCCGTGATGCCAAAGGGATCCTTCCGGGTCCGGGGCGGCGAGATCCGCATCCGGATCGGCCGCCCGATCGAGGCGGGCGGGCTCGACCACGTGAACCGCGACGCGCTCGCGGAGGAGAGCCGCCGCGCCGTGGCCGCCCTCGCCGGTGCGGCGATGGCCGGACACGAGCCGGACGCGGACGTCGGCTCACGCAGGGGATCGGGCACAACGACGGAGGGACGCGCGTGAGCAAGACCACGGTGGCCGAGGTTACGGCACGGCAGATCCTGGATTCGCGGGGGAATCCCACCGTCGAGGCGGAGGTGCGGCTGGCCGGCGGCGCGCATGGCCGCGCCGCCGTTCCGAGCGGCGCCTCCACGGGAGAGCACGAGGCCGTGGAATTGCGGGACGGCGATGCCTCGCGGTATCTGGGCCGGGGGGTGGAACGCGCGGTCGCGAATGTCCGTGGCGAGATCCGCGATCGCGTGGTCGGGATGGACGCGACCGACCAGGAGGAACTCGACCGTGCCTTGGTCGGGCTCGACGGGTCGAAGAACAAGGCGCGCCTCGGAGCGAACGCGATCCTCGCTGTCTCACTTGCTGGCGCGAGGGCGCGGGCGAGTGCCCTCGGGGTCCCGCTCTTTCGGGCGATCGGGGGCGAGGATGCCCGGGTCCTCCCCGTCCCGATGATGAACATCCTGAACGGCGG
>JAAXGI010000093.1 GCA_012267505.1 Gemmatimonadota bacterium | reverse complement strand
CTCGTGGAACGCCTCGGGTCCGACGATGCTGCGCAGCAGATGGAGCAGCGCCGCGCCCTTCGGGTAGGTGTGGGCATCGAAGTTGTCGTTCGGGCGGCGCCACCGGTTCGTCACCACTGGCCGCAGGACCGTGCGCGACTGGTTGAAGTAGGACTGGCGCTTCCGCCGCATGTTCTCGCCGGCCTCGTCGGGGCCGAGCTCCTCGGCGTGCCAGCGGTACTCGGACCAGGTGGCGAAGCTTTCGCTGAGCCAGGTCTCGCCCCAGTCACGGTAGGAGATCAGGTTGCCCCACCAGTGGTGGGCCGCCTCGTGGGCGACCAGACCGTGGCTGGGGAAGTCCTGCTCGGCCCGTTCGTCGTGGATCGTGCTCTGCCCGAGCACCGTGGCCGTGGTGCTCTCGGCGCCGCCGCCGATCCCCGGAATCGTGATCTGGTCGTACTTGTTCCACGGGTAGGGGACCCCGTACTCCTCCTCGAAGAAGGCCAGCATAGCCGGAGTCTTGTGGAAGCTGCGGGGGGCGTCGGGGACCGCGTGCGGATACACCCAGTAGTTCACCGGGATGTCCCCGTGGAAGTCCTCCAGAACTTCGTAGGGCCCGGCGACGAGGACCGAGAGGTAGGTCGGGTGGGGCTCGTCCAGCCGCCAGTGGTGCGTGCGGGTCCCCGGCCGGCCGCCCTCGGTGATTCCGATGAGCTCGCCGTTCGAGAGGACCCTCCAGTCCTCCCGGACCGTCGCCAGCACCTCCAGGGTGGCCCGGTCGGCGGGGTGATCCACCGACGGATACCAGTGGCGCGCTCCTTCGGGGAAGGAGAGCGTGTTGATGAGCTGGGGGCTCCCGTCTTCCTCGCCCTCTGCCTTGAAGTCGATCCCGAGGTCGTAACTCGCGGGCATGCCGTAGCGGGTGGAATCCACTTCGATCCCCGACCCCTCGTAGGCGATCTCCAGCGTGATCCTCTCGCCGGCGGCGAGCGGCGCCGCGAGGCGGATGTCGAGCACCCCGCCCATGTGCGTGAAATCCAGGTCCGCGCCGCCGGCGCGGACGGCGGTCACCTGGAAGGTCTCGGCGTCGAGCGCGACGGCGGTGATGGCTTCCTCTGCCTCGAGCTGGACCTCGGCGTTCCCGTCGAGGGACCGGTCGGTCTCGTCGAGGTCGAGCTGGACCCGGTAGTGAAGGACGTCGAACGGCTCATCCCGGAGTTCCTGCACCGGCCAGGCGGACCGATCCTCCAGGACCGGACCGGCATCGCCGGCTCCCGGCGTTTCGCCGCCGCAGGCGAGGAGGCCGAAGGCGAGCGCGGTGGCTTGGGCCGCGGCGGGCCAGGTCGGGCGAAGATCGCGTTTCATCGGGAGAGATCCAGGTCGAGGCCGACGTGGAGGGCCCGGGGGGTTCCGAGCGTCTCGATCGGGGTGCGGGCCGAGACGATCTCGGCGTCGAGCAGGTTTTCGCCGGCCACGAAGATGGCCACCTGGTCGGAAACGGCGCGGGAAACGCGCAGCCCCACGGCCGCGAAGCCCGCCATCGGCAGCTCGTTCCGGTCGTCCTCGAACTGCTCGCTCATGAAGCGGACATCGGCCCGCACGGTGACCGGCCCGTTCCAGAGCAGCCCGGCCGAGCCTTGGTGGAGCGGGACCTGGGGCAGCCGGAGGCCGGTCGCCTCGACCTCGGTCTGGCTGAACAGGTAGGCGAAGAAGAGTTCGATGTCGCTGCCGGGGTAGAGGTAGGCCTCCGCCTCGATGCCTCGGGCGGTCGCCGGGCCGATGTTCTGACGCTGGCGGAACACCCCCGTTTCATTCACTTCGAGGGTGACGTTGCCCACGGGGTTGCGCAGCGAGTTCCACCAGCCGTTCAGCCGCACCAGCACCGTCCCCGAAGGAACGAGGTCAACCCCCGCCTCGCCGCCGTAGATGGCTTCTTCGTCGAGCTCGTCGTTGGCGGAGGTGCGGACGTTACCGACCCGGAAGGGGCGATAGAGCTCGTTCAGGGACGGGGCCCGGAATCCCCGGTAGGCCGAAGCCCGGAGCGTCGCGCCCGAACCGAGGTGGTAGCGGAGACCGACGCGGGGATTCACGGTGGCCTGCGTACCGGCGTTCTCCCACAGGTCGACCCGGCCGTCGGCGAGCAGTTCGAGCCGCTGGGAGAGCTCGGTCCGCTTCTGGAGGAAGGCGCCGAGCCGGTTCTGGGTGTGGTCTCCCCAGGAAGAGCGGATCCAGTCGGCCCCCGCCTGGACGCCCGAGCCCAGCCGGGTGGAGAAGAGGCCCCCCACGCCCGAGTACTCGTACATCTGCTGCGAGGTCGGGATCTCGGCGTCGCGACCGGGGAGGATCCGGGAGAAGTCGCTGTTCATGCGCGAGCTCTGCCCGAACATCCGCAGGTCCCAGCGGTCCCGGGTGACCCCGCCCTCGGCGAACACCAGCCGTGAATCGTTCACCTGGATCGGGGTGCCGTTGCGGCGGGCCTCACGGTAGTAGTTGACGGAGACGTGGAACGGGCCGGAGTTGGCGCGCCCGATCATCGAATCGAAGTCCACGCCGGCCGGCTCATCCACGCCGCCCCGCTCGGCTTCCCGGATCCGGTGGTAGCCCTCGCTCCGGAACATCCGGGCGGCGCCGACGACCGAGATGTTTCCCACTTCGTGGGCCCCCACCACCTCGCCGTCGCGGACTCCCATGTCCCCGAGGCGTCCCCGGAGCCGCAGCAGCCCCGGCTCCGGCTGGCGCGAG
>JAAXGI010000015.1 GCA_012267505.1 Gemmatimonadota bacterium | reverse complement strand
CCGTGGTACTGCGTCGGGGATGACGACGCGAATCGGGCGAAGGAAGAACCCACGCTGCGGAAAAACCTGGCAGGTGCTGGGGAGGCGGACAGGTTCGCGTTCCCCTACACGACTATCGAAGAGCACTTGAAGGCAGCGGGGTACGAGGAGGTATATGAGCGGTACCGGAAGCGACAGAAGACCCGAGCCGCCGCCGCGGTCGCCCAGGAGATGGAGGACCGTGGCGAAGCCGGAGTAAGCCCGGAGATCCGCCGGGTTCTCGACAAGGTCGTTTCGCTGGCGCGAAGCGGTTGGCAATGATCACGTTCAGAGAACTCAACCCCAACCAGCGGAGGGCCGTCGAGTGGCGCAACAGCCCACTCCTCGTGCTCGCGGGCCCCGGTTCCGGGAAGACCGTGGTCCTCACCCTTCGGGTCGTCCGTCTGCTGGAAGAGAACGAGAACGCGTCGGCCCTTGCCCTGACGTTCACCAACCGCGCCGCCGCCGAGATGCGGAACCGACTGAACCGGCGCTTGGGAAGGCACACCGAACGCGCGCACCTCTGCACCTTTCACGCATTCGCCGCCGACATCCTCGGGCAGCATGGGAGCCACGTAGGAATCCGGCCGAATTTTGGGCTGCTCACCCAGGACGAGGACCGGATCGCCATCCTCGAAGAGGTTATCCGCGACCTCCCGAGCGGGGACGCGGAACTGCCGCAAGACCGCGCCAACCTCCTGCGTCTGATCGACCGGCTCTTTTCGGAATCGTACGGAGGGGATGGCCCATCGTCGTTTCTTGCCACGACTCCGCAGTGGTTGCCTTCGCTCTTCCGAGAGTATTGCGACGCACTTGCCGCGGCGAACCGTCTCGACTTCGGTAGCCTGCTGCACTTCGCGAACCGGCTGCTCCGAGAGAGGCCGGCGGTAGCGCGGGCGGTCAGGCTGGGGTGGACGCACGTCTGCGTCGACGAGTTCCAAGACACGAACCAAGCGCAGTACGACCTGCTCCGAGTGGTCGCGCCCGACCGTCGAGACAGTCTCTTCGTCGTTGCAGATGACGACCAGATCATATACCAGTGGAACGGGGCCAGCCCGAAGCGGTTCGACGACCTGCGACGCGACTACGAGCTCGAGACCATCCAGCTGCCCGAAAGCTATCGCTGCCCCCCCGAGATACTGGACCGCGCGAACCGGCTCATCCGGCACAACAGGCGGCTGATCTCTTGTCGCGAGACCGTCGCCGTGTCCGAGGGGCGGATCCCCCATCCAGATGCCGTCCGGTACGAGGTCATCGGCCACCCGAGCGAGGAAGCCGAGTTCGTGGGGCGGGACATCCGCGAACGGGGGCTGGCACCGTCGGATTGCGTTGTCCTAGGCCGGACCAACCGACTGGTCCAGCTCGCCGCCGAGAGGCTCCGGCGTGCGGGCCAGGAAGCGTTCGTGCCCGTCAGGAAAAGCGATTTCGACTCACCGGTCGCCAGCCTTCTCGTGGATGCGCTTAGGCTGGCCAATTCGCGGCATGACAGGGTCGTGTTGCGCAGGATCTGCCGACAGTGGGAACGCACGACGGGCGTTCCGCTCGATCCCCATGCGGTCGGTGCCGCCGCGGCTCTGGTCGGCGGAGACTTTCTGCGGGCATGGGCAGACGCGGCATCCGTGAACGCGGGCGGGGGGAGCACCGCGCTGCGGCGAATCCGCGCCGACCTGGTGGACGGACTGAACTTCCCGGGGATCGTCGATGCCTTCCTGGGGGGCGATTGGCAGTCCTGGGGCGGCGGTGATCTGGCCGATGGAGGCCCGGCTGAGCCGAGCGAGACCGAGACCGAGGAACTCGAGACTTGGCGGGCCCTGCACGGAGAAATCGTACGGGAGTGCGGCGGCGGAGTGACGCTCAACACCTATTTGCAACGCTTGGATCTGTTGTCGAAGACCCCGCCCGCGCCGCCCAATGCCGTCCCGTGCATCACCGTGCACCGCTCCAAAGGGCTCCAGTTCAAGCATGTCTACCTGATCGGAATGGCCCAGGAGGTGTTCCCGTCGTATCGGGCACTACAGCGAGGGACCGCGAGCAAGGAGGTGGAAGAGGAGCGGCGGAGCTGCTTCGTGGCAATCACACGAACGCAGAAGACTCTGACGCTAACGCGAGCGCGGGAATACTACGGGTATGACAAAGCTGCTTCCCAGTTCTTGGGGGAGATGGGGTGGCCCGGGTGACTGTCCCTCGGTCGCGGTCCGTACGAACTCGAACAGGACGGCGGCGAGATGAGGCCATACAGTTCGTAAGGAGACCCTTCGACAGCCCCGGTCAAGTCATAGTCACACTTCAAACCGCCACCCGGACGCCAATCTGGTTCGCCACTTCGGCGTCAAGGTTCACAGCAAAAGGAGCCTTGGCCGCGTTGAGGAGCCGTGGGCTGGCAGTGACCACGGGTCGCGGTCCAGCGGCTCGATGGAGACGTGCGCCCGAGTCTGTCGTGGATGAACGAAACCCCCCGTATGAGCCTCCGGAGTCTTATTGGGGTCTATTGGGGGTCCTATTGGGGTCTTACTCATCGCTCGACCTGGTGACCGCAAGCAGTGTGCGCTGGCGTCTCCCCTTCCATTGCTGCCGGGCAAGGCGGCTGTGAGTAGAAGACTCAGCAGCTTCCTGCGCTGCTGGCTGGCCGAGGAGTCCGGGGCCGGCCGGCGGGCTCTTGATGCCGACGACCAGTTACGAATCCACTTCACCCACGACAACGGGGCACCGAGCCGGTGGAGGGAGGCCGTTCGTCGAATGCCGAGCACGAAACGCCGCGTCCTTGGCGGACGGCGTCAGGCGCTCGCCATCGGCGGGAGGCTCTGAAGGAAGGCCCACGCGATGCACTGCTCAAGTTCCCCCAGCCATTCGACGGCCTCGCCGTGGACGGCCAGCGCCGGTAGCAAGCCCATGATTACCCACGGTCGGTCCGGCAGGTGGTCGCGGAAGTCGCTCGGGCCGCGTTCTGCGCTCATCCAAGGGACTGCCGCCACGGTCTCGCGCCATGCGCGCCG
>JAAXGI010000310.1 GCA_012267505.1 Gemmatimonadota bacterium | reverse complement strand
TCGTGCTCCACCCAGCCGGGCCGGGGGAAGTGCTGCGTGAATTCGCTGTAGCCGTGTCCGAGGACCCGGCCATCCTCCGAGATGACGAGCGCTGTGCTTCCGGTGGTGCCCTGGTCGAGCGCAAGCACGGCACGCGTCGCCATCAGTCCGCCTTCGGCTGTGCCCCGAAACGGTACGGGCGGCCCGCCTGCCCGAGGAGATCGAGAAGGAGGGGGACGGGAAGGCCCACGACACCCCCGTAGTCCCCCTCGATCCGACGGACGAGGGCGGCGCCCATCCCCTGGATCCCGTAGGCACCCGCCTTGTCGTCCGGCTCCCCCGTACGTATGTACGCGCGGGCCGCCTTGCGCCCGAAGGAGCGGAACGTCACGGCCGTCGTCTCCGTGCCCGCGAACACCGCCTCCTTCCGGGAGAACCTCTCCGTGGCGGGCCGTATGAGCGAGAGCGCGGAGATGACGTGATGGGTGCGGCCCTGGAGGCGGAGAAGCATCCGGAGGGCATGGTCGGCGCTCTGCGGCTTGCCAAGAATCTCCCCGTCGAGCGTAACGATCGTGTCCCCCGCCAGCACCCAGCGGCCAGGGCGGCGTGCCGCGACCTCGCGGGCCTTCTCCCGCGAGAGCCGGAGCGCATACTCAAGCGGCGGCTCTCCGGACCGGACAACCTCCGGGCCGGAAGGGGGATCGACCTCGAAGGGGATCCGGAGGATCCCGAGGATCGAGGCGCGACGCGGCGAGGTGGAGGCGAGGATCAACCCGGGCCCGACCTTCCGGGCCCGGCCACGGCTTTCCCAGGCGCCCGCTCGAGGATGAGGGTCACCGGTCCCTCGTTGACGAGGGCAACATCCATCATAGCACCGAACTCGCCCTCCTCGACCGGAGTGTCCGAGCTCTCGCGCAGCGCGCCGACGAAGGCGTCGTAGAGCCTCCGCGCCGCGCCGGGTGGTGCCGCGCGCACAAAGGAGGGACGGCGGCCCTTCCGGGCATCCCCGTAGAGGGTGAACTGGCTCACGACCAGGATCTCGCCCCCGACCTCCCCGATCGAACGGTTCATCTTCCCTGCATCGTCACCAAATACGCGAAGCCGGAGGACCTTCTTCGCCATCCAGTCGAGCTCCGCCTCCCCGTCGCCGGCGGTGAAGGCGGCGAGAAGAAGCAGCCCGCTCCCGATCGAGGCCACCTCACGGCCGTCGACGCTCACCGACGCTCCCGACACGCGCTGGAGTACGACCTTCATTCGACCGTCACGGACTTCGCCAAGTTTCTGGGCTGGTCCACGTCGCAGCCGCGCAGGACGGAGATGTGGTAGGCGAGCAGCTGGAGGGGCACCACAGTAAGGATCGGAAGGAGCGCGGGGTGGGTCGTCGGCACCGGGATGAAATGATCGACCTTGTCGGCGAGTTCAGCCGCGCCGTTGTTGACGACCGCCACGATCCGGCCCGACCTCGCCTTCACCTCCTCGATGTTCGACACGACCTTGTGGTAGACCGGGTCGCGGGGCGCAAGGAAGACAACGGGCATCTGCGCATCGATGAGCGCGATCGGGCCATGCTTCATCTCGGCCGCTGGATACCCCTCGGCATGAATGTAGCTCACCTCCTTCAGCTTGAGCGCACCCTCGAGGGCCACCGGGAACTGGACGCCCCGGCCCAAGTAGAGGAAGTTCGGCGCGTCGCGGAACTCTTCGGCGAGCGCGCGGATCGCATCATTCTGCCGGAGGATCTCCTCGACCTGCTCCGGCAGCGACCGGAGCGACCGGACGAGCTCGCGGCCCGCGACGAGCGGAAGGCTCCGGCACCGGGCAAGGTGCAGGGTGAACATCGCAAGCGCGGCGACCTGGCTCGTGAATGCCTTCGTTGACGCCACCCCGATCTCGGGGCCGGCGTGCAGGTACATCCCGAAGTCGGTCTCCCTCGCGATCGAGGAGCCGACGACGTTGACGATCCCCATGAGCGGCGCACCCCGACGCTTCGCCTCACGGATTGCAGCCAGTGTGTCGGCTGTCTCGCCCGACTGGCTGATCGCCACGATCAGTGTCTTCCTGTCCACGACAGGGTTCTTGTAGCGGAACTCCGAGGCGTACTCGACCTTCGTCGGGATCCGGGCGAGTTCCTCGAGCATGTACTCCCCGATGAGGGCCGCATGCCAAGACGTGCCGCAAGCCGTGAGGATCACCCTCTCGACATCCTGGAGAACCTGCTCGGCGCCCGTGATGCCACCGAGCCTCGCATCGCCCGACTCCCCGAGGAGCCGCCCCCGCATCACATCCTCGAGCGTCTTCGGCTGCTCGAAGATCTCCTTGAGCATGAAGTGCTCGTAGCCGCCCTTCCCAACGGCCCGCACATCCCACGTCACCGTGTGAATGGGGCGGTGCACGGAGCCGAGGTGAAGGTGGCGCGCCCGGTATCCGTCCGGCTGCACGACCACGTAGTCCCCGTCGTCTAGGTAGATGACGTTGCGGGTATGTCCGATGACGGCCGAGGCATCCGAAGCCACCATCATCTCGCGCTCACCGATCCCGACGAGAAGTGGAGAGCCGTGGCGCGCCACGACGATCTTGTCCGGGTCCCGCGAGCTGACGACAGCGATCCCGTACGCGCCGGTGATCCGCCCGAGAGCACCCGCCACGGCGTCCTCGAGCGCCCCCCCCTCCGGCCAGACGCGGTCGACCAGGTGGGCAATCACCTCCGTGTCGGTCTCGCTCCGGAAGACGGCGCCCGCCGCCTCGAGGTCCTGCCTCAGCCGGCGGGCGTTCTCGATGATCCCGTTGTGGACGACCGCGATGGTGCCATCCGTCGAGGTGTGGGGATGGGCATTGGCGGTGCTCGGCGCCCCGTGGGTTGCCCACCTCGTATGGCCGATGCCGCAGCTCCCGCGAAGGGGGGTCTCGGCGAGCCTCGCCTCGAGCATCCTGAGTTTCCCAGGAGCCTTGACCGTCGCGAGCCGCCCTCCCCCGTCGAGGATGCTCATCCCTGCAGAGTCGTAGCCCCGGTACTCGAGCCTCCGGAGGCCCTCGATCAGGACCGGAGCGGCCTGATCAGATCCGACGTACCCGACGATACCGCACATCCCGTTCTCCCCGTCCGCCGAGGCGCCGCTCAGTCGCCGGCCGCCGCCAGGATCGCGCCGGCCCGCGCCACGAGCTCCTCTGCACGCGCGCCGCTCCTAGCCTCTCCGATGACCCGGACCACGGGCTCGGTACCC
>JAAXGI010000259.1 GCA_012267505.1 Gemmatimonadota bacterium | reverse complement strand
AGGCCGGTGCTGACGGCCAGGCGACGGCGTAGAAGGTGGTGCCCCTGGGTCGAGGACCACACGGTCAGCCGCCCCCGGCCGGCGTCGTAGGAGGCCAGGCAGCCGCGTGTCTCCATGGGAACCGCCGTAGCCCGCCCTCCATGGAACTCGGATCGATACACCCGGTGGCCCGACGCGGCCTCCTTCGCCGGATCCCCGAACGTCTTCACCTCGCTGAAAACCACGTTTGAGCCGAGTTCGGGGAAAAGCAACGGGGCGCCTCCGAGGGCTGCGGATCGTGCGTCGGTTACGGCGGAAAGCTCCTCGAAGTCGACGGAGACGAAGTCCGCCCCGTCCTCGGCCGCGTAGCGGTCATCCGCAACCACTAGCGCGACCGGTTCTCCGACGTAGCGGACCCGGGCGTCGGCGAGGGGCGGCTGCGGGGTCTTGGCGAGTCCTTCAATGGCTACGGTGTCCACCAGCGGAGCGTGATCCGGGAGCGTCGCCGCTGTGAGCGCGGCTCGAACACCGTCCTGCCCGGCCGCTTCCCGCAGATCGACCCCACGCAGTACGGCATGTGCGTACGGCGATCTCACGAAGGCTGCGTCGAGAGTCCCCGGGAGGCGAACATCGGCCAGGAACTCGCCCGATCCGGTGAGCAGCCGGTGATCCTCCCTCCGGGCAAGCGGCGCGCCGATCAGGGAGGCCATTCGAGCCCGGTGGCCGCCCATCAACGGCGTCCAGGGAAGTCGACGACTATCCCGCGCCGTGGGGGCCTGTCCGTCCGCTCCTTCTGGAAGGTTCGTGACCGGCGTCGCGGCCGAGCTGGACGCGGCAAGTTAGATTGCAGGCAGACCATCGCATGAACCCGCGCGGTGGGTACTCGACCCGATTGTACAGGGAGGCACATGCCCCGGACCCTCATAACGGGAAGCACCGTGCTGGCGAACGGCAACTTGGGAACCATTACGGACGGCGCCCTGGTGGTCGACGACGGGATCATCACCGAGGTGGGGGAGAGGACCCGCCTCGAGACGCACGGTCCCTTCGAGGCCGAGTTGGGCGGCCCCGACCGGATAATCATTCCCGGTTTCGTGAACGGGCATTACCACACCGAATGCTGGACCGCCCCGGGGCTCCTAGGAAGCCTGTTCGAGCTGGACAACCTCTACATGGGCTCGGGGCTCATCGACACTACCGAGGAGATCATCGAGCTGCTGGCCACCTACGGACTGATCCATGCCGCCAAGGGGGGCCAGACCACCCTGATCGACACCTTCTACGGTCGGCCCTGGATACACCTGCTGGGCGCCGAAGCCGCGCTCCGGGCTTACGACGCGGTCGGGCTGCGCGTGGCGCTCGGGATCACCATGAGGGACCAGAACACCTACACCCATGAGGATGACGAGAGGTTCCTGGCCCGTCTCCCGGCAGCCATCGCAGAGGAGGTGCGGAAGTCCCCCCTCGGCTACGCATGGCCGATAGAGGATCAGTTCCGGGTTTTTGACCAGCTGTACCAGGAATGGGACGGGCGCAGGGGACGATCCCGCATCATCCTGGCCCCGGACTGGACTCCGGTCTGCTCGGACGATCTGTACCGCCGCTGCCGCCGGGCGGCCGATGAATACGGCACGACGATCACCACCCACGCGCTGGAGACCCGCTCCGAACTGATGTGGACCGTGGAGAACGTGGGTCCGTCGGGGATGCGCCGCCTTGAGGAACTAGGCGTGCTCGGCGAGGACGTCACCCTGTCGCACTTCGTGTGGGCCACCGACGAGGACATAGCGGTCGTCGCCGGTAGCGGAGCGGTACCCGTGCACTGCCCCGGTTCGAACCTGCGTTCCTCGACGGGCATCTGCCGGGTCCGGGACATCCTCGCGGCCGAGGGTTCGCTCAGCATCGGTACCGATGGCATCGCGTCCGGAGACCGTGAGGATATGGTGGGCGAGGTGAGGCTGGCGAGCTACCTGCAACGGGACGCCGGCGATATCACCTCCGGCCGCATCCCCGGGGCGACCTTGCTCCGGGCCGCCACCGAAGGCGCCGCGGTGCCGGCGGGGTTCGGTGGTGAGGTAGGAACGCTGGCGCCCGGCTACCAGGCCGATCTCGTCTGCTTCCGCACCGACCGGATCGGCTTCCCCGCCGCCCGGTACGCCAGGACCCCGGCCTCGGATCTCCTGGTGGAGCGGGCCGACGCCGGCGACATAGAGTTCGTCATGGTGGGTGGTGAGATGGTGGTACGGGACGGAGATGTGCTGCTGGTGGACGAGCAGCGGATCATCGATCGTATCAACGAGCTCGCAGAGGATCTCTACAAACCCACCGCAGAGGCCCGACGCCGGCGGGAACTGGCCGATCTCATGACCACACACATAGAGGAGATCTGCCGGCGCTGGTACGAGATACCCGTCCACCGTCCGGCCACCATCATGAACACCCGAACCGCTCCGGACGCGTGAATCCGAACCGCTAGGAGTAGCGGACCAGGCTGCGGATGCCTTCTCCGAGTTCGAATTGGTTGAGAGCGTCGTTGATGTCTGCCTGGTCGATCTCGGCGGTGATCAGTTCGTCTACCAGTAGTTTGCCGGCCTGGTACAACTCGACATAGCGGGGGATGTCGAAGGCGGGCCGCAGCGAGCCGTAGTAGCAGCCGAGGAGTTTGCGCTCGTCGAGCAGCAGGGTCATGTCGACGGAGACCTCGGTTCCGTATGGCGCTATCCCGACCTGCACGGCCGTGCCCCCCCGGCGAAGCGAACGGACCGCGGTGGCCACGGTTTCGGGATGGCCGATCGCTTCCACCGCCAAGTCCACCCCGAGTCCGCCGGTTATGGCGATGAGGGTCTCGGCCGTCTCCACCTCGGAGGCGTTCACCGTATGGGTGGCGCCGAATCGTCGGGCGGCTTCGAGCTTTTGCTCGGCGATGTCGACTCCGATTATCTTCCCGGCGCCCCGCAGCCGCGCTCCCTGGATGGCGTTGAGTCCGATGCCCCCGCAGCCGATGACGGCGACGCTGTCGCCGAGTTGCACGTTGCCGGTGTTGACGACCGCTCCGACCCCGGTGGAGACGGCGCAGCCGATCACCGCGAGGGGCTCGAGGGGAACAGCGTCCGGGACCGGGATCGCCGCCGAAGCCGGCACGGTCACCTCCCGGGAGTAGGTGGACAACATCAGGTGGTGGCTGAT
>JAAXGI010000135.1 GCA_012267505.1 Gemmatimonadota bacterium | reverse complement strand
CGCGCTCACCCGGGCCCGGGCCCGTTCCAGGGCCGAGACGTGCTTCGCACCGTCGCGGAACGGCGTACGGACGCGGAAGGCGGTGCGAGTCCCGTGCCCACGCTTCGAGCCGCTACGTGAGCCCGCCCAACGGATAGCGGACCGGTCCCGGGCCGGAGAGCCGAATTGCCTCGCGCAGTCCATGGGCCTTCCCGGCCAACCGGAGCACCCCGATGTGCTCGCCGCGCAAGCCCGGGTGGCAGACCGCTCGTTTCTCCACGCGGACGGACAGGGCACCGGTGTCCGGGATCACGGGAGATCTTAGGACACGAGTCGCCCGCGGGAGGGGCCCTCCCCTCCGACTCCCGATGCCGGCATTCGCCTCCGTCACCGGGCCAGGTTCGCATCGGTGACGACGAGATCGGGGCTCGGGCATGGTCGGACGCTCCCTCGCCCGGCAGGCACCGTGAACCGCACCGGTACGTCGACCCCGGGAACATCGTATCGGGGGTTGACATCGTCTGCTTCATAAGAGTCTGCGTCCTGAGTTTCGGACGGTGTGGAATTTAGCTGAACCACAGGAGACTCACTCATGGCGGCCAGGCCGCAAGTGGCGTCTCCACCCTACCACCTAGACCCGAGATCCAGGTGGGGCGCCTGCACCGTTCGCGAACCCACCGACATACCCTGCCGAACACTGGAGGATGCAACGTGATGAAGACACCAAAGCTGATCCTGGCCACCCTCACGCCGCTGGTCGCGCTCGGCGGAAACTTGGCCGTAGCGGACGAAATGGAGATGGAGGCGAAAGAGATGCGCGTCTGGAGCGCCGTTCTGAGCGAGCCCAGCGAGGAGGCGGCGGGGGTCACGCTCAAGATCATCGCGAGCCAGGCGGCCGGCGGCAGCAACCGGATGGCCATCGAGAGCGCGGAACTCGTCAGCACCTCTCTCGGGAAGGATGACGACGGCAACATGACCGAGACGATGAGCTCGGCCGCGTGCGCCGGTCCTTTCGAGGTCTCGGGAGGCGGCTTCACGGTCGAAGCCCCCGAGCCAGCGGAGGAAGAAGGCGAGAAGGAGGAGGCTCCGAGCTGCGCGTTCACGGTCTCCGGCAAGGTCAGCCATACCTACCGCGCCTGGCATAGCTGGGATATGGCGGGTTCGGTCACCGCCGGTGAGACGAGCGTGGACTTCAGCATCGCCTCCGCCGCTCCCGCGATGATCCTCGAGGTGGAGTCCGAAGAGGAGGAGATGGAAGGCGAGGGATGACGGAAGAGGGGACGACGACGGAGGTGTGATCGTCCCTTCCTCCTCTCCCGGAGGAGGGCAGAGACCCTCGACGGTCGGCATCCGCGAGGGGTCCGCGGGCGCGATGGCCGGGATCGTGGGCATTCTGCCCTCGATCCCGGGCACGCTCCCGCCGTGCCGAGGGGCCGGAATGGCGGGAAGCAAGCGCCGAACGCCGACTCTCGAATGTCCCGACTCGTACCGCGGAGTACAACTCGTGATGCGTCGGGCAGCCTACGGAAACCAGTTACATCGATACGAACTCGATCAGGAGACGCCATGAAGAATCGGGCGCATCTGCAATCACTGGCCATCGCGCTGCTGACCGCCGCCTTAGTCGTCTCGCTAACAACCGCCGATGGCCACGCGGCAAAGATCCGCAAGAACACGGAAAGGTCGAAGCTGCCTCCGGGCGAGCTTACCGACCATGCGCTCGGCGACAAGGCCATCTGGAAGGACAAGAAGCTGGGCGAGCTCTCCGTCGTGGTAACGGCGGTCAAGCGCGACGCCGTTTCCCGGCGGAGGGCGGATGGATGCAGCTACGACTTCTTCGAGGGAGTCTGGGCGGCGCCAGCAACCAAGTGGAAGAACTGCTACGGCTCCAGTGGAACCGCGAAGGTGGCTCGAAAAGGCAAGTCCAAGCTCTTCCCTCTCAAGGTCGGCAATTCCGCTAAATTCAGCGTGAAAGGCAAGAGCAAGAGGGCCGGAAAAAAGGCCAGCACTTGGGAGATCACCCGTCGCTGCAAGGTCAAGGGAACCGCGAACGTGACGGTTCCGGCCGGTCGCTTCGACACTTATCGCATTGACTGTTCGGACAAATGGAACAGCTATCGAATGTACTACTCGCCGGAGCTGCGATTCCCCGTCCTTTTCTTCCAGAAGCCCCTGAAAGGCAAATCCGGCCGGCGAACACACACGGAGCTCGTCAGCCTCGAGCCGGCCAAGTGACGCTCACCCGAAAGAAGGGGAAAGGGAAACGAGAGCCAGCGCGCAAGGGTCGTCTTGCCGACCTGACGCGGCCCGTGAGAACGACTGCGGGGTTATTGTTCGACAATCGGTCCGGATCGACTTTCCGATCTCGCTCGATCATGGTATGCAGATTGAACATGGCGTGATCCGTTTACTTAGAAGAACGGAGTCCGCGCAATAGCGGCGCAGGCGAGCAGGACCGGCGTTCTTGCGAACCGGAAGGTCCGGCGGCCAGGCCGGAGGGACAGCCGCTCGTCGCCGGCCCGGATACGGACGTGTGGGGCGGCGGCTCGGTCAAACCACGGTCAGCTCCCGGCCGGGCGGGCACGGAACGTCCATTCGTTGCGGCGGCCCGAACGAGCCGACCCCACTCTTATCCGGTTCGGGCTCCGGCCTCGCGGCCGGCCCGTGACCCCAATCCCATTCATCCTGGGCGCGACGTTCCGGGTGGCGGGACCCTTTCATGAGGCGGCATGTCTCAGCCCGGCTTGCGACCGGTCACACGCCTGCCCGCCCGGTGTACACGGCCGCGAGCGGCCGTCATGAGCATCAGAATCACGAGGTCGGCCCGTTTCGGACCCTCGATCTCTCACCTCCGGCTCAAGCGAGCCTCGCTCCCGCCGGCACGACCCCCATCGTCGCGTACCGCCACAGGGCCACGAGCAGCTTGCGGGCAAGGGCGATGACCAGCACCCGCCGCACCCGACCCTCCGACCCTCCGGCACGCGCCCGGAACCACCGCGACAGCTCGCTCTCCGGTTGATGCCGCAGCCAGCGCCAGGCCAACTGAACCAGTTGTGCACGCGCCCAGGGCGGTCCGGACTTGTCGATTCCCTGCACCCGTCTCGCTTCCCCGCTAGTCCATGGCGCGGGGGCGAGGCCCGCCCAGCCCGCGAGCTGCCGGCGATTGCGAAACTCCCGGCAGAACACCTCGTGCGCCAGCACTACCGCATCGTTCGGACCGACCCCGTGGAGCCTCACCAGGCGCGCGATCATCGCATCCGGCCTCCGATCCGCGCCCCCCTGGTCCGCCGTTGCAGATCGGGCCCGCTCCACGATGCGATCCCGTTCGGTCTCGACCTCGGCGATCTGCCCCTCGACCACCTCCAGGAGCGCCTTCGCCCGGCGGACCTCCGCGCGCGCGGGGGGGAAGCGGTGCGCGGTAGCCGGTGCGGGCCGAGTCGAGCCGCTCGGCGAACTCCGCCGAGCGAGGGTCGAGGTCGAAGACCCCGTGCAGCATCAGCAGACCCTTGATCGAGTTCGTGAGCCGCGTGCGCTGCGTCACCAGGCGGCGGCGCTCGCGTGGGAGGCGCCTGCGGTCTTCCTCCTCCACGCTCGGGACCCGCACCACGCTGCACACCCCGGGCCCGTCGCGGTCGAGGGCCATCAGCGCCCGGACCATCCGCGCCGCATCCACGCGATCCGTCTTGACCCGCTTCGCGCGCAGGCTGACCGGCAGGCTCGCGGCATCGAGCACGACTGCCTCGATCCGGAGGTCGGCGAGCCGGCGGGAGAGCCAGAAACCCTCGTAGCCGGCTTCGTACCCGCACAGCACCCGTGACGGAACGCCTTCTCCGCGTTCCAACCTCGCACGCGCCCGGTCGAACAGCCCGGCAAGCGCGTCGACGTCCGCAGCCGGAATGACGTGAACGCCGATGCCGGTCGCATTCGGGGCATGGAGCCCCACCACCCAGCTCTTGCGGCTCACCTCGACCGCCGCGTAGATCGTGCGGTTCGCCGCGCCCGCTGCTCCGCCCCTCTCGCACATCGTCCCCATCGTTCTCTCCCT
>JAAXGI010000195.1 GCA_012267505.1 Gemmatimonadota bacterium | reverse complement strand
GACCGCGCGGTACCGCGCGGTCTCTTGGGCAGAGTCGCCGGCGGGCCGAGTGTCGCTGCGGCGATCGGGAGCGCGCCGACCGCAAGAAAATCCCTGCGGTTCACGCCCGTGGCGTCCGGTCGGTCGGTCATCTCTCCTTCGGGCGGAGTGGGAGGGGTCGCGAGTCCGCCGGAAGGTTACCCGGCGGCTGAATGCGAGGCAAGGTGCGTTGCGGGCCTGAGTCTCGACCGGCGGCGAGCCTGAAGCGGCGCGGATTCAGGCGGGAGACGGTGTCCGGGTCAGAGGGTGGATTCCTGGAGGCGCGTCGGGAAACCCACGGCCCGGGTCGGCACGAGGCCCGCGCCCTGGCCCGCGGGAGCGGGTTCAAGGGTGGACTCCGTGGATCGGGTCGGCGCCGGTCACCCGACTGCCGCAGGCACGCGGGCCGCAGATGGTCCGGCTTGGGGGACGAGTGCACCGGCCGGGACCGACAGGTACCGCTTCACTGCGGTGCGGGCGAACCTCGGCGGCGTTCGCTCTCCTGCGGTGGGCGCTGCAGGAGCGGTTGGCGCTCAGGGTTGGGGCGAATCGAGGCCGGCAGGGGAATCTGGAACCGCCGGCGCAGCCTGCCCCCGCCTACCCGAGTGGAGCCGTGCTCTTGGCAGGCACTGGATCCGGGGTCACGCGGGCCGAGTCCGTCTCGGCGGGCTCAGGACCGTCCCCCCAACCACGCCCGCCCTGTGTTCTCGCGCCTCTCCCCGTTGCGACCTTCAGGCCGGAAGGGCTTCTGCCGATACCCAACCGGCACCGCTGCCCCCGGTACCGTTCCCCGGCGCGCTGACGGTGGCAATCGAAGTCCATGGCGGGTCGTTGCCTGGGGCGCGGTGGGCCGTGAATGGGCTTGACCGCCGCCGCACTCAACTTGGCGTACTGGCACTGGCGGCAGTTCGCCGACGGGGTGCTTCGGTCGAGATCGACTGCCACGCACCGGTGGTCTCGTCCGTGTACGTGACCGTCGCCTATCTGCCTCCACGCGCCCGGGGGATACTGACGCGGTGGCAGGGTGAACGGCTGCGGACGCGAGCTGTCCATCCCCGTCAACGGTCATGGCAAGATTACTCGGGCGGAGTTGCGGCCCGACGTTCCGTCACGGATCTTTTTCGCGTGCTCAATGGATGGCGTTGTCGGGTCTCGGGGGTGCCAGGGAGGGAGGGGAGACGGATGGCTGAGGAAGTCGATAGGGAGGGAGGGCACGGGTCCCGCCGGGAATTTGTCCGGAGCGTGGCAACAGGCGTGGCGGGGGTTGTCCTCGCGCCGGTGCTCCTCGGTGCGCGCCCCCCGATTCTCCGGGGGGCGCGTCAGGGGATGCGGATCGGAGTCATCGGATCGGGGCGGATCGGCGGGGCCGTCGGGCTCCAGTGGGCGCGGGCCGGACATGAGATCCTCTTTTCCTCCCGCCATCCGGAGGAGCTAACCGAGCTCGTGGAGCGGGCGGGGACGCGGACGCGCTCGGGGTTACCCGACGAGGCCGCGGAGTTCGGGGATGTGGTGTTCATTGCCGTTCCCTATGCCGCCCTGCCGCAGGTCGGCCGCGACTACGGTCTCGCGATGCGGGGCAAGGTCGTGATCGACTGTAGCAACCCCTATCCGGAGCGGGATGGCCCGATGGCAGCCGAGGCGCTCGCCATGGGTGCCGGACTCGCCTCCGCCGGCTTCCTTCCCGGCGTGCGCTTGGTCCGGGCCTTCAATGCGATCAACTACCGCTCGGTCGAAAGCGAGGCGCACCGGGCCGGCGAGAAGGTCGGCATCCCGATTGCTGGCGACGATGCCGAGGCCGTGCGCGTGGCCGCGTCCCTCGTAACAGATGCGGGCTTCGATCCGGTCGTCGTGGGGCCGCTCGCCCGAGCGAGCGCATTCGATCAGGGCACGGCTGTCTACGTGACGAACATGACGGCGGCGGAGCTCAGGGAGGCGCTAAGCCTCCGGTAGCGCCTCGAGGGACGGTCGTGCGAGCGATCCTCTTCGCACCGTCGCGTGCCCGCTGGATCCTTCCGCCCCGCGAGTTCCCCCGCCAGTCTCACGTCGCGCCCGTGACGCCGGCCGGATCCGGACGGCGTTGTCCGCACCCGCCCTACGCGCCTCCCCAACCCGGCCACCACCGGGCGAGCGCATACCCCAGCGTCACCAGCATGACGAGCACCATTAGCGAGGCGATCAGACCCCTCGAGGCCATCGTCGGGAGGTGGACGCCGTAGCCCGCGGCCACGGCGGGCCCGCCGGCCGAGGACGGCAGCACGAATCCGCAGTTCGCCGCCACCGCGACGATGTAGACGAAGGGGAGTGGGTCGAGGCCGAGTGAGCCGAAGGTGCTGATCGTAACCGGAACGACGATTGCCACGGCGGCCGTGTTGCTCGTCACCTGCGTCAGGATCATCGTGAGCAGCGTAAAGACGAAGATCGCGGCAAGCCCGCCCCCGCCGGCGTAGGGAACGAGGGCGCCGGCGAAGCTCGCGGCCGCACCGGACTCGCTCAGGATCCGCCCGAGGGCGATCCCGCCGGCGAAGAGGTAAAAGAGCCCCCAGTGCATATGCTTCTGGGCGAAGGGCCAGGTAATGAGCGGACCCTCGCGTGTGCGAACCGCGAAGGCGGCCACGGCCATCGCGACGAAGGCGAACGCCGGCGTGAGGTCCGGGAGGAATCCGGCATAGAGGGGCCGGCCGAATGCGAGGGCCGCGGCCGCGAGGAAGAGGCCGAGCCCCCACCTCTCCTCAACCCCCATACGCCCGAGGGCCGCGAGTTCGCCCCGCACGTACTCCTCCGATCCCGGAAGCTCCGCGACGTCGGGACGCATCACGAAGCGGAGGAAGAGGAACATCAGGAGGACGACCACTGCGGTGAGGGGAGCTAGCCGCGTGATCCAGCTCAGGAAGAGGAATTCTTCACCGGTCACCGACTCTTCGATGAGGCCCACGGCGAGGAGGTTCGGGGCTCCGCCGAGAGGGGTCGCCGCACCGCCCGCGCTCGTGCCCCATGCCACTGCGATCACGAGCGCGCTTCCCACGCGGCTGTCCCCGAGATCCTCGATCCCGACCGAGCGGAGCATCGCGACGACGATCGGGATCATTGTGGCCGCGACGATTGTGTTCGGGAGGATCGCCGAGAGTACGGCACTCACGAGGAACCAGACGAGGATCTGCCTCGTGGTGTCGCTCCCGACGCCGAGGAGTGAAGCGAGGCCGACCCGGCGGTCGAGGCCCCACCGCATCCAGACGCTCGTGAGAATGTTCGCGCCGAGGAGCAGGAGGATCGTGTCCTGCGAGTAGGAGGAGGCGACCTGCTGCATGGGGGCGAGCCCAAGGAGTGCCGTGACCGCAAGCGGGAGGAGCCCCGTCACCGCGAGGTGCACGGGACGGGCGATCCACCACCACGCCATCCACGCGAGGAGCCCCATCGCGCCCCGTGCCTCGAACGGGAGCCCGGCCAGAGGGAGGAGGAGAAGCAGGAGGAGGACGAGCGGGCCGCCGGCGAGGTGGAGGAGCCGGCGCGCGCGCGAGGGTCCGGCGCGGGGCCGGGGTCTGTCGGACATGGCGTCTCCGGACTGGGCTCCGGGCGGATTCGAGGGCGGCTGGCGGGTGATAATCGGTCGGGACGCGGGAGTCGGCAACGGCCCCTTGCTCACCGGTGGCGCGCGGCTCACGTTGCTCCGAGCCCGGTGCGCGGCCCCGGACGGCCCGAATCTGCGCGGCCGGGTCCCACGGCCCGAGGCTCCCTACGACGATGGTTCGACCACCCGCTCCCGCCCCCGCGCGGCCTGCCCGGGTTCGCCGCGTGCTGCCGCTCGTCCTGGTGCTGGCCGCTGTCGGCGCGGTGGCTGGCGTCCTTATTCTCGCGCGGTCTCTCTCTCCGCCCGGCACGGACGCGGAGGGAGGAGGTCGCCCCGCCCCGGGAGCGAATGCCGTCCAGCAGCGCGCGCCCGGCTCGAACCTCGAGGTGACGCTCGTCTCGTGCTTCGAGAGCGGCGATTCGGTCCGTGCCGGCGGGTATGTGCGGAACAACGGGGGCGTCGTCGTCCGCTACGTCGAGGTCGAGGTCATATGGCGGGATGCCGGCGATGAGCCCGTCGACACCCGCGTCACCTATGCGATCGGCGGTGAGGTCTTCACGCCGGGCGACTCGATCTCCTTCGAGACGGCCACGGGCGAACGCTCTGCGGTCGGCTGCGACGCCTCGCTCCGGAACTACGAGCCCCTCTGACGTCTGCTCCGCAGGGGCCGCGCTCTCAGGGGAGGGTGAAGGCGATGAGCCGGGCCGGATCACCGCTCCCCCCGACCGCCACGGCAATGTACTGCCTCCCGTCGAGCATGTAGGTCATGGGCGAGCCGGTTTGCGCCGCGGGAAGGTAGACCGCGCCCCTCTCCTCGCCGGTCTCCTTGTCGTAGGCACGGAGCATGGCGCCCACCTCGCCCGAAGGCGTCGTGAAGGTCCCGCCCTCGCCGCTGATCACGAGTGTGCCCGTCGTGAGCGTGCCGATCCCGCCCGAGCTGCCGCCTGCCGATGCGAACCGGCCGGTGCGGGGGATCTCCACTCCGGCAAGCGCCGGATGGTCCCGTACGAAGTCGGGCGTCTCCCCGTGCGCCACCTGCCAGACGATCTCTCCGGCGTTCAGGTCGATCGCCGTTATCCGGCCCCACGGCGGCTTTACGATCGGAAGTCCTTGGACGGTGAGCGGTCCGCTCGGGCCCCGCACGTAGTCCATGTCCGAGCGGTCCGGATCCGGAACGAGTCCGACGGCCCGGGTGAGGGTGTGCGAATAGAGGTAGAGGATTCCCGTCTCGGGGTCGAAGGATCCGCCGGGCCAGTTCGCCCCGTTCGGAACAAAGAGCGTGCCGAGAAGCCCGTCCTCGTCCTGGACAACGGGAGGCGTGAAGACCGGGCCCGTTCGGTAGCGTGACACGAGCTCGAGCGCCTCCTCGTGCAGCTCGGGCGTGAAGTCGATGAGCTCGTCGAGAAGAAACCCTTGGCGCTCGAAGGGGGGCGGCTTCGACGGGAATGGCTGGGTCGGGGCGTACCACTCG
>JAAXGI010000100.1 GCA_012267505.1 Gemmatimonadota bacterium | reverse complement strand
TCGAAGACCAGCGCCTCGCGCGCGCCGAAGCGCCAGGCGGCCCGGGACGGGAGCGCTCCCAACGCCACCCGCTCGAACCACTCACCCATGGGCTGTCTCCCCTTGCAGACGCCGGACGGCGCGGCGAGGCCGTGCCCGCGCATTCTCCCGAAGCGCCAGGGACACCCTCACCTCCCCGCGGCCTACCGCTTCCAGTCGTCTCCCGGATTGAACTCGGTCCCCTCGGCGAGCACCCCCTGCCCGGGGACGAAGTTCACCTCGATCCGGATGCCATCCGGATCCTCGCAAAGAACGTAGTAATAGCCCGGTGCCCAGGGACCTTCCTTCGCCGGGCTGACGATGTGTGCGCCCATCTGCCCGAGCAGCGTCTCGACCTTGTCGACGTCCTCGCGCGACCGGGCCCGGAAGCAGATGTGATGCAGCCCCACCCGGCCCTGCACGAAGCGCTCCCCGGTGTGCTCGGGCTTGCACGGCTGGAGCCCGAGCGCGGTGCGCCCGCCGACGAAGTAGCACATGTTGCTCCCGTCGAAGACGCACTCGAGACCGAGGGCCGGCATCAGCCGCGAGTAGAACCCCTTCGCCTCCTCGTACCGGCTGACGGTAAGGATGACGTGCGCCATTCCGTTGACTTCGATCATGGCTTGCTCCCGACCCTCGAACGGACCCTTCCGCGTCGGCCCCGGCGCCGGCACCGGCGGCGGCCCCGCGGGACAGCGCGGCGCGAAGTCCCCTTCAGGATGTGCGGCCTTCGCACGAAGGTATGGATCGTATCGCGAGGGCCGCGGGCTCGGCCGGCCCCGCGACCGCCGGCAACCACCGGTGCCGGCAGAGCTTCGGATTCAGATCGCGCGCGCCGCCCGATGCCCCTCGAAGACCGCCTCGAACGTCCCGCGGGGGGCGGTCGCGTCCCCGATCGTCTCGACGGAGAGGCCCCGGGCGCGGACGAGATCCGCGAGCGCGTTCTCCGACTGGCGCCCGGTGACCATCACGATCGTGTCCGCCTTGAGCGTCTGCGTGTGCTCGGCGTAGTGCACGTTGTAGATCTCGACCGAGTTGCCGCTGATGCTCCGCACGAAGTGGTTGACGATGATCTCGACCCCGGTCTCGAAGAGCTTCGGCAGGATCCAGTCGTGGTAGACGTCCGCGATGGTCTCCATGCCGACCATGGGCCAGCGGGTGACCAGCCGCACCTTCCCGATCCCGGTCTGCCGCAGCTTGACCGCCGTCAGGGGCGCGATCGCGTTCGAGATGTCGTCCACGACCAACACCTCTCCCCGCGGGGCCGCCGCGCCGGTGAGAACTGCGTCCCAGCCGACGCACCGCCCGGTCTCCCAGCCGGGCAGGGCCTCCGCGGTCCAGCCCTGAAAGCCGTCCACGCACACCCGGGAGCCGGTGGCGACGACGACGTGGTCGGGGTCCTCGCGGGCGAGCACGTCGTCGAGGCTGCCCTCGTCCACCGGATGCCTCACCACGATCTCCGCCCCGTTCTTGCGGGCCTGCCGGTCGAGCCACGTCCACGCGGACGCGAGCTCCCCGCGGTCCGGCAACCGGGACTGGATGCGTACGTGCCCCCCGGTCTCCGCCTCGCGCTCGTACACGGTGACCCGATGTCCGCGGGCCGCCGCGACCCGGGCGCACTCGAGGCCCGCCGGTCCGCCGCCGATGACCAGCACCTTTCTCGGAGACGGAACCCTGACGAGGGTCGTCACTCCCCATTCCCCTTCGCGCCCGATTGTCGGGTTGTAGATGCACTGCACCCGCTGGCCGGTGGCCGCGTTCCGCCAGCAGAGGTTCGCGGCCACACAGCGGCGGATGTCGTCCTCCCGGCCTTCGCGCGCCTTGTTCGCCCACTCCGGATCGGTGAAGAGCTGGCGGGCGAGACAGATGGCATCGCCGTGGCCGTCCTTGAGGAGCTCCTCCGCGACGTCCGGGGTGGTGATTCGGCCGACCAGGAGCACCGGCTTCGACGACACCCTGCGGACCTCGCCCGCGTAGTCCTTCTCCCAGCCCCCTTCGAAGTGCATCGGGGTATGGATGAAGGAGTGATGGACGCCGGCGGAGACGCTCACGTAGTCGAGGTCGACCAGCCGCTCGAGGTCGCGCACGATCTTCTTCACCTCGTCGATCTCGAGGTCCCCCGGCCAGAAGGAGGTGGAGTTGATCCGGTACCCCATGAACGCGTCCCGGCCGATCGCGCCACGGATGGCGTTCATCGCCTCGACCGGAAACGTGAGCCGCGCTTCATGGGAGCCGCCCCACCGGTCGGTGCGCTTGTTGTAGAGCGGAGACAGGAACTGCCAGGGGAGGTAGCCGTGGCTCAGGTGAAACTCGACACCGTCGAGGCCCGCCGCCATCGCGCGCCGGGCGGCCGCCGCGTAGGCGTCGATGAGCTCGAGGATCTCCTCCTCGGTCATCGCCTTCGGCGTCGACCCGCCCGGGAACTCTCCGAGCGGCACCTGGCTCGGGGAGAGCGTGTACCAGCTCGCGTCCAGCGGCGATCCGGGGTCCTGCTTGGGGAACGGCAGCCCGCGCACCCCGGAGTGCCAGAGCTGGATGGCGAGCTTCGTCCCCTCCGCGTGGACCGCCTCCGCGATTCGCGCGAGCGGCTCGATGTTCGCGTCGTCGTAGAGCTGCGGGGTGAGGAGCGGGGCGGCGAGGGAGTCCGCGTGCACGTGCGATGCGCCGATGATGATAAGGCCGACCCCGCCCCGTGCCCGCTCCCGGTAGTACTCGGTCGCCATGTCGGTGAGCACGCCGCCTCCGTCCACCCAGGTCGGGCAGGTCGGCGGGAACACGACGCGGTTCGGGATCCCGGTCCGGCGGATCCGCCAGGGCGAGAAGAGCCAGGGGTAGTCGCTCGCCATCCGCTTCCTCCCGACCCGATCCGTCAACGTTGCGGGCTCGGACGCACCGCCCAGCGATGGACGGCCGACCGGTCCGTACCGCCCGACGAGTGTGTTCGGGTGCCCGCGGAGGAGTCAAGAACCCGCCCCGCCGCGAGCCGGGAGGGGCCTCGCGACGGGGAGTCCGTCCGACGGCTCCGGGTGAATCGACCACCCGGGGACCAACGTGCCGCGCCGGCTGCCACTCCGCGCGTGATCAGGCGGCGACCTCGTCGACCAGTTCCTCGAAGCGGTCGATGCGCGACTCCAGCATCGCCACCGTCGCGCGCCAGAAGTCGGGCCGGGTGAGGTCGACCCCCAGGTGCCGCCCGGCGAGATCTTCCGCGGTCATCCTCCCGGTGTCCCGCAGCAGGGCCTCATAGCGCGGGAAGAACTCGTCGCCGAGCTCGTCGCGGCGGGCGTACACCCCGAGGCTGAAGAGGTATCCGAAGAGATACGGGAAGTTGTAGAAGCTCAGGCCCGAGATGTAGAAGTGGAGCTTGCTCGCC
>JAAXGI010000133.1 GCA_012267505.1 Gemmatimonadota bacterium | reverse complement strand
GAGGTGTTCGAGTCCAAGTTCCCCGCCCGGATCACCGAGTACGGCTACCGCCAGGACTCCGCTGGTCCCGGCAGGTGGCGGGGCGGCAACGGCATCATCCGCGAGTACCGGATGACCACCGACACCGAGATGAGCCTCTGGTTCGAACGCTCCGGCAACCCCGCGTGGGGCCTCTTCGGAGGCAAGGACGGGGCACCTCCCGAAGTGGTCATCAACCCCGGAACGCCCAGAGAGACCCGCCGCCTCAAGACCAACCGCATGCCCCTGCGCGAAGGGGATGTCATCCGCTGCTACACGGGCGGCGGAGGCGGCTATGGCGACCCCCTAGACCGCGACCCCCGAGCCGTCCGAGCCGACCTGGCCGACGGCCACATCTCCCGCGACTACGCCCGCCGCCACCACCGGCTGGAGACCGACGATCCTGCCAATCGCTGATCACGCCATCAGCGGTAGACATCTTTTCTCGGGCCAACGGTGAGCACGACGACGTAACCCTCCGTTTCCTCGTAGATGATGCGGTGAGAACGTCCCAAGCTCGCGCTGTGTTTCCCTCTCAGAGGTCCGACAAGCTTCTTGCCAAGGTGCGGCTCGTCGTCGAGGCGTCTGATGAGTTCGCGTGCCTTGGCTGAGAGTTGCGGAGGTAGCCTGCCGAGTTGCTTCTTGGCGCCCGGGGTGAGTCTTGGCATCTGCGATGCTCAATCAATGCGATGCTCAATCAAGGTTCACGAGGTTGCCGGCAGCGACGTCGGCCTCGGCGCGAGCGAGGCTGGCCATGGTCTCAGGGTCGGACAGAATGTTGAGCGTCTCGAGCAGGGACTCATATTCGTCGTAGCCGACGATGACGGCAGAGGGGCGGCCGTGTCTCGTAATCACGACGTCGGATCCAGTCGCCACGACGTCGTCCACGATCTCGCTCAGACGATTGCGGGCCTCTGTCAAGGGGGTCATGGAGAGCCTCCGGATGTTGATGCGGCTATGCAGGAGCCGAACTGTACAAGAGTCACGCCAGAATAACAGCTGCATACCGAACCGGAAGTGTGCGTAACCGGGAATCGGCCGCCGGGTACCTGCGTAGCGCGGTCCATGATGCGACCGACCACCCACAGATCCCTAGGGCGCTGTCTCTACGAATCTCTCGAACCGCGCCGTGGCATCGGCGTGGGCGGCGAGCGCGGCTTTATCGAAGTCGGCCAGCGGTCGGGGCTCGAGGTCGAAGTGCCCGTACTCGTCGGTTCCTCGCACCAGCATGGCCGACTCGCGGACCTCCTCGGTCTGTCGCACATGGGTGGGCAGGTAGCGGAACGCTATCCCGATGCGCCGGTCGGATGACGCGTTCGGCCGGGACCCGTGGACTAGCAGGACATGGTGGAGTGAGATCTCCCCGGCGGACAGCCTGAGATCCAACCCCTCGCTCTCGTCGACTTCCACCATTACTTCCTGTCCTCGAGACAGCAGGTTGTCTTCTCCGAAGGTGTCGTGATGCCCAACCTGGCCCCACAGGTGGCTGCCCGCCACGACGCGGACGCACCCGTTCTCCGGAGTGCTGTCGGTGAGTCCCAGCCACGCCGTGATCACTTCCGGAGGTTCGAGGCCCCAGTAGGTCGAGTCCTGGTGCCATGACACGAACCCCGGATCGCGTGGTTCCTTGATGAAGAAGTCGGTCGACCAGCACAGGATGTCGGGTCCGATGACAGCTTCCACAGCATCCAGGATCCGCGGATGCCGGATCAACCGATCAAGCCAGGTCCATACCAGGTAGGTCTTGAAGCGGTACTTCTCGGGCAGCCCCTGCTGCTCGGCCTCGAAGGCCTCCAGGCGCCGGCGGCACTCTCGGGCTTCATCGGCCGAGAGGACGGGGATCGGGAAGTAGTAGCCGTCCCTGCGGTAAGCCTCGCTGATGCTGCTGTCGGACATGACCGTTTTCTCCCTGCCGGGACCCTAGCCAAGGAGGCACGCTGTTCCGCCTCCAGGCCGGCCAGGGCCCGGAGCCGCAACGCCCAGAAAGACCGGAGTGAGTGAAGTGGTGGGTTAGCGGCGGCCAGTTCGAGCATCCGTTGGTACATGGCCCGGGCGTCGAAGCCGGGGTTGCTGTCGACCCAGTCGTCGACCACGCCACGGGTGGCTTGTTTCCACTCCTCCAGCTGGTCATCGTCGAGCACGATCTTGACGATCCCGGCAGCCGCATTCTCCTGGGCTGCGAGGACCTGGACCCGCAGCGGGTGATCGGCCGCGAACGGCTATCCCAAGCTGGGCGTCACCGGTTCGGAATCCCCACCCGCACAGGCCGCCGCCACGACAGCGGGCGCCACGAGAGCCTGCCACCGGCCAGCCATCGAACCCTCACCCCTGAACAATCGGTTCAAACCCCCGAGACCCTACGGCCAGAGGCTCCTCGATGGGGTAGTGGTCGGAGTCATGTGAGGTCGCAACGGAGCGATGAGGGCGCCGATGTCGCGGCGGCTTCCGGCAGGCCGGTGGGACGAGTGCGCTCCCGGCGGCCCGACGCCCTTGCCCGCCGTGCCGCCGGCGTATATCCGCCGCGCGGGTAGGGTGGAAACCGTGTTTGGATGCGCTCCGTCCCGCTAGGGGGCCGTCCGGGGCAGGACGTGGGGCAGGGACCGGCCGGACTGCGCCCCTCCTGCCGCCGGATCCTCGCCTCCGACGGTGCAGGACTCAGCGTCATCGTGTGGCCCGGCTCTCGCCTGACCGGGTTCCTGCTGGTCCATGGCCTCTCTTCCAATGCCCGGTTGTGGGACGGCGTCTCCGAACACCTGGCGGAGAGAGGCTATCCCGTAGCGGCGGTCGATCAGCGTTCCCACGGAAGATCCGACCGGGTGGACGACCCGTTCGACTTCGCGACGCTGGCCGACGACCTGGCGGCGGTCATCGAAGGGGTCTTCGCCCCGGAGACGGCGGTGGTGGCGGCCGGACAGTCCCTGGGCGGCAACGTGGTCGTGGAGCTGGCCCGCCGGTATCCCCGGAAGGTGGCCGGGGCGGCGTTCATCGATGGAGGCTTCATCACCTTGAGCGACCTCTTTCCCGACTGGGAGACGGCTCTGGCCAAGCTGGCGCCCCCCTCGTTCGAGGGCCTAACCCCGGCCCTTCTCGAGCGAAGGATGCGGGAGCGTCACCCGGATTGGCCCGCGAGCGGCATCAGGGGACAGATGGCTAACTTCGCCATGGCTCCTGACGGAACCATGCGCCCGCACCTGGCCAGAAAGCACCACTTGCGGCTGCTGCGCGAGATGTGGGAACACCGCCCGGCTGAGAATGCTCCGTTCGTGGAGTGCCCGGCGCTGATCGTGGTCGCCCACGACCCCTCGCCGGCGGGTAAGGCGAAGCGCGGGATGGTCGACCGGTTCGCCCGGCGGCTGCCGAGAGGGAGGCTGATCCTCGTAGAGGCCGATCATGACCTCCACGCCCAGTACCCGGGCCGCACCGCCGGCTGGCTGGAGGAACTGGCCGGAGAGGCGTCGCGTTGAGCGCCGGCCGCCTCATACTGATGGGATCGGGGGAGACCTCGGGCCGGCTGGTGGCCGCCCACCGCCGGGGCATCGAGGCGGCCGGCGCGCAGAAGGTGTTGGTGCTCGACACTCCCTACGGGTTCCAGG
>JAAXGI010000197.1 GCA_012267505.1 Gemmatimonadota bacterium | reverse complement strand
GTTCAGGAGCGGTCGCTCGGTCAGGGCGCGGGCGAAGGGCCGCGCGAAGAGCCAGAGGTTCGCAGCCAGGAGTCTCGTGCCGGGGTCGGCCCGCGCCCCGAGCGTCCGGACCAGCTCAAGGTTCGGTTCCACGAGCGCCGGGGCGAAGACTCCGTCGAGCCGGCCCACGGCCTCGCCGAGGATCCCCGCGGCGCTCCGTCTCGGGGGGAGGGAGGCGCTCCCCGGCTCCGAGCGCGCCGTGAGGCGAAGGTCCATCTCCCGCTTGCCGGCCACGGCCACTGCGCCGACGGGATCACGGATTCCCGGGAAGAACCCGGAGATGAGGAAGAGGCCGTCCGTCAGGACCCAGGCGGGACGGATCCCGCGCTCGCCGAGGATCCCCGCGGCCGTCCTCTCCGGCGCTCCCGTCCCCTCCGGCCGGACCCGCGCGAGGAGGATGATCACCGTTCGGCGGGGCGCGAAACCGGCGGAGAGCAGCCCCTCGACGCTCTCGAGCAGCGCGAGCGCCGAACCCGTCCCGCCCCGGGCGCCCCGGCCGTGGATGAATCCCCCGTCGATCGTCCCGGCCGGCGCAACGGGCGAGGACACCGTCCGGACGGGACCGCCGTCAAGGCGGGCGGAGAGGACAACGGGGGGGAGAGCGGCATCGCTCCCCGGCCACTCGTAGAGAAGGGTGCCGGCGGCTCCCGTCTCCCGGCGGAGAGCGGCGTGGAGGAGGGGGAAGCCCGCCTCGAGGACGGCGGCGAGACCCGGCCCTTCCTCCCCCTCGCCGAGCACACCGAGCGCGGCCGCGAGGCGGACGGGAGCGCCCAGCTCATCGAAGGCGAAGGGGAGCGGCTCCCCCTCGGGTCGCGGCACTGGGGTGAGCATCGCGGCCCGGACGAGGAGCACCGTCACGATCGTTCCCGAGAGGGCGAGCCCCGCCGAGGCCGTCCAGAGGAGCAGGCGCCTCATGTGGCCGACCCTGTCGCGGCTCGCCCGACGTGAGGGTTACGCCGTTCCCTCGAGGGAGCGTATCGCCGAGTCCACCCCGCCCCGACGGATCGGGACGCCGGCGAGGACGAGCGCGGACTCGACGCCCCCGAGGGTCCCGATCAGCATGAGATCGTTGAAGTCACCGAGGTGGCCGATCCGGAACATCTGCCCCCTGATCTTCCCGAGGCCCGTGCCGAGCGAGAGGTCGTAGCGCTCGAGAGCCACCCGACGGAAGGCGTCCGCGTCGTGGCCCCGGGGCATCCGGACGCCGGTGAGGACATCGCTGTGGGCGGACGGATCGAGACACTGCGTCTCGAGGCCCCAGGCGGCCACGGCTGCCCGCGTCGCCTCCCCATGGCGCCTGTGGCGGCGGAAGACCTCCTCGAGTCCGTGCTCGCGGAAGATCGTGACCGACTCCTTCAGCCCGTAGAGGAGGTTCGTCGCCGGGGTGTAGGGGAAGAAGCCCCGCTCGTTCTCGGCGATCATCCGTCCCCACCCCCAGTATGAGCGGGGGAGCGTCGCCGTGCCGGAGGCCTCGACCGCCTTCTCGCTGACGGCCGTGAAGCCGAGCCCCGGCGGGAGCATGAGCCCCTTCTGCGAGGCCGCCACCGTGACGTCCACGCCCCACTCGCCGTGACGGTACGGCACCGAGCCGAGCGAGGAGATCGTGTCGACCATCAGGAGCGCCGGATGGCCGGCGCGGTCGATTGCCTGTCGGATCTCGGGGACGGGGGATATCGTTCCGGTCGATGTCTCGTTGTGCAGGACGCAGACGGCCCGATACGTTCCCGACCGGTCACGTCCGAGCCGCTCCTCGACGACTCCGGGGTCCACGCCGTGCCGCCAGTCGCCTTCCACGAAATCCACCTCGAGACCGAGGCGCCGGGCCACACCGGCCCACTCCACCCCGAAGTGGCCGGTCTCGAACATGAGGACGCGGTCGCCGGGAGAGAGCGTGTTGACGAGCGCGGCCTCCCAGGCTCCGGTCCCCGAGGAGGGGTAGGCAAGCACGGGACCGTCGGTCCCCACGAGCCACTGGAGGCCCTCGAGCACCTCGAGCGCGAGCCCGGCGAATTCGGGGCCTCGGTGGTCGATCGTGGGCCGCGCCATCGCGCGGAGGATCCGCTCGGGGACGTTCGAGGGGCCGGGGATCTGGAGGAAGTGCCGGCCGCTTCGGTACTCGGACATGGGGGTCGGGAGGGTGAAGTGAGGGGGACCCGGTCCGCTGGCAGGGCCGGGGGCAGGACGGAGGGCAAGGGAGAGTAGGAGCGCGCCGGGAGGGGTGTCAAGGACGCTCTTCCGGTGGCGGAACTTCGGTGCTGAGGCCCCGCGGCGGGGCCGGGAGGGGAGCCCGTCCGAGATGATCCAGATGACCGGGCCTGATCCGGGGAGCGGGGGAACGTCGGGCGGAGCGCCGGCGAACCGCGGGCTCGAGGCGGCGCTCCGCAGCCGCCTCCGGGGTGAGGTGCGCTTCGACGACTACTCGAGGCACCTCTTCGCCACGGACGCGAGCATGTACGCGATCGAGCCGATCGGCGTCGTCTACCCCATGGACGCCGACGATGTCGTGGCCACGGTCGAGACGGCCCGCCGCTTCGGCGTCCCTGTCCTCCCGCGCGGCGGAGGCACGAGCCTCGCGGGACAGACCGAGGGCCAGGCGATCGTGCTCGATTTCTCCGCGCACATGAACCGCATCCTCGAACTCGATCCCGCCTCCCGGACCGCCGTCGTCCAGCCCGGCGTTGTCCAGGACGACCTCAACCGGGCCGCCGCGCCCCACGGACTCCTCTTCGCGCCCGACACCTCGACGGGCAACCGGGCCACCGTCGGGGGGATGATCGGCAACAACTCCTGCGGCTC
>JAAXGI010000107.1 GCA_012267505.1 Gemmatimonadota bacterium | reverse complement strand
CTGAATGCAGGATCCGGGATGAAATAGGGGGCGGAATCACCCAACGGGTTCATGCCGGCGATAGTACTGGCCGCTGGCCTCGACCACGCACGAGGAGCGGTGTTCCAGCGGAGCCTCGGTACTCGTCGCGGTATGGCGCACCGTGACAGTCAGCGACCAGCCGCTCCGGGGCGATCCACTGAGGCCAGTCCCTTTGGACGAGCCACAGCCAGCCCCTAATCCCCGGAATCTTCAACCGGCCGTTCCGCTATGCGCGGATATACGGGTAGCAGCCTCCGGCATGGCGACTTCCCTGGCCCGATCGGCAGTGGGCGGCTGACATGCTGGGAGTGAGCGTCCTCGAGCTCGGCACAGGTCAGCTATGCACAGGGCGACCGATCATGTCGTCGACGACGGCCAGATTGAACCCGAACCTATCGGCCCGTGCTATCGCGTAGCGACTCCTCGCCTGCCGCTGTCCCGCCGGATGAGATCGTCCGTTACCTTGCCCCTCGTACCCTTTCGATCCCGGCACGCACGGTGAACCGTCTCGAAACGGTGGATCCTGCGGAGTGCGCCGAATGCGCCCGCGACGGCACTCAAGGCTCATTCCGGTCTGCCGCGGGCAGCCAATCGGAATAGTAGTGGATCAGGCCGCCGGTGGGCAGATCGATTGCAGACAGGCATATCTCCGGCTCTCGAGATCAGCACGATGCTCAGTGAACTCAATGCGTTTTACGAATCACACAGGATCTCGCCACTCAGCTTCCGTTGTCCCTTGCGTTCAGCGTGCTCCGCCAATTCGCCGTACTTCACCGAAGCCAGGGCGAGTTTTGTCGGTCCCCGTTATCGAGAGCACCAACTCCCACGCCTCCTGTTCCTCTCGCTAGACTCCGGCAGTGGCGAGCGGGAACCCCGGAGACGCACAGCCGAATCCGTCCGCCGCCAAGAGCTCGCCACCGATGTCGGGGCACTCCCGAAGCACAAGCATTGGTACCGGACCCACGAGCTCGCCTTCGAGCTGCTCCATCAGTTCAGGGCGGATCTGACCATCGCCGATACACGGCTCTACTTTGCCCACGTCAACAGCGCCAAGTGCTGCCAGAACAAGTCCCAAAGACGGCAAGCCGACCAGACGTTGTTCGAGAACTGCCGCCGCTTCATTCCCGGAGAACTTCGAATCCTCAAGCCGGATATCGTTGTGACACAAGGCAATCCGGCAAAGGACGGCATCCTGAAAAATTTCGAAGTCCGAGAGCACAGGGTGCAGATTGTAGCGGCCCCTCGCTACAAGAACGACGCCCGCTACGAGACTGGCCTTCTCGAAATCGGGACGGGAGCGCATGAGAGCCTCTGGCTTCACACCTACCATCCCACGAACTTCGGTCGCTTCAATCCGCAGCGTAGGTATTGCTGGCCCCTGTATGCAGAAGCGGCAGGCAGATTCTGGCGCGGAAGCAACAATTAGACCGATCCGTTCCCGATGGCCTGTGGCGAACACGGGATTCGGCGCATTCAGCATGGATGAGGACAGGCCACCGCACACACAGTCCGTGAATTGTCGCCTCTCGGCGGTGCTGGTCACCCGCACGGACGCCCAGACTCCGCGCCGTCGCGTGTCCGCCCAAGCTACGTACTAAGCAGATGGTAAGGTCGAGTATCGTACTCAGATTGACTCACCGAGGCGGCCCTGATCCAGTCCGTGAACTGCACAGCGTCTTCGAGACCGCTCAGAAGGATCCTCGCGGCGTGAGCTGGATCGCGACCCGCAAGCCGGGTGCCGCGTTCTCGGCGCGAGCGGACTCAAGACTCCTAGCGTTCGCCGACGGCGGAGAAGGCAGGTGCTGGACTCTTACAGCACGCGTGATCTCACGGTCGGGAGCGCTTCCCTCGGATGCCCTCGCCCGCGACATCTACCGAGACTACGAGGGCGTCTTCCGGGCGTATTGGAAGATCACCGATGTCGACTTGAAACTCATACCGTACGGGGACCTTCCTGGGACGACGTTGAAGGGCCTGCGGATCCCGGACGCGTTTCGTCGAAGCCAGCTGTCATTCGCGTACTGGACACCGGGCCCGGCATTTGAAACATACGTCCGGGCGCATCGGCCTGCCCCTACGCCGACTCCTCCGGGCGGATTGGGACCCGGAAGCCCGACAGTACCGCTCCACGGAGTCGACTTCAGCGGCGCACGCGAGACCGGTGGCCGAAACCGAAAGATCTGGATCGCCAGCTGGTATCCGGACCGGAACTTTGTCGAGCTGACGTCCGGTGGGGACGACCCCGGCTTCGACCGGAGACAGTTTGCCGCAATGGTCATCGGGGGCGGAGGCACTTGGGTGGTCGACTTCCCGTTCGGTCCTCCCGCGGCCGTCGCCGAGGCAGCGGGCTGGACGACATGGCGGGACTATACCGACTGGTGCGCGAGCGATCCCGATCCTACGGCACTTCGCAACGAACTCCGTGAACGCTGCCGTCTGGCCGGTCTGCGCTGGGCTCAGCGGAGGGAGATAGACCGGAGCATCGGCACCACGTGGTTCCCGTTCTTCGAGCAGCTGTACCGACAGACGATCACCGGCGGCCGTGACGTTCTCGGGCCGCTGATTCAGGCAGGCCGGGACACCGTGCGCGTCCTCCCGTTCCACAGACACGCTCCGGCCACGACCGAACTCAGCGTGGTCGTTGAGGGGTTCCCAGAAGCGACGCTCAAGGAACACGGGCTTGAGGCGATCGGCTACAAGAAGAGGGGCGCCGGCGGCGAAAGAAAACGCCACCTCATCATCGAATCACTCCGCACACGCGGCATCCCGATCCGCGACAGGGACGCGGCAGCGGCGGTCCACAATGCCGCCGGGGATGCCGTAGACGCATTGGTTCTGCTGTCTGCCGCACGGACCGCGAACCATCGGACAGCCGCCGAGTGGAGTGACGGGGTCGGGGATCACGCGCGGATGGAAGGCTGGTTCTTCGACTGACGCGTTCGGGAACGTCGGTTGGCAGGAGTCTCGGATGCACGTCCCGATTCCGCTTCTGTGCGGAGTCTGATCGCCTGCGGTCGAACGGGGAGGTGAGTTCCGCCCGCAGCCGCGACCGCCTAGTCTGAGCACTCGGATTCAGACCTGGGACGCTCTATCCCCGTGCGCGATTCCGTCAACCCGTCTGACCTGCCGATGTCTTCAAGCACGTCCCAGTGGACACGATGGGACACGTTCGCCCCCCGTCGCCGCCTCATCAGAGGCGCCGAGAGAGGGGCCCGGAGAATGGCCTGGAGCGGACGGGCACGGTCCGAAGCAGGGGACGGAATGGGGCCGATCGCCCTCCGTCCCCGGCCCGGAAGCGATGCCACCGGCGCTCTCTTGACTGTCCGCCCCCCGCAGCAACCGACGGCCGGAAGTTCCACCCCGCGACCGCCGTGAGAAAGGGGAGCCTCCCGACTCCGCTACCGGTCGACGCAGGGAGGATGGAGTAGAGCGTCTGCATCGGCACGCACCTGAGAGCACCCGACTGCGGGACCGCTCGGTGGCATGTACTATGGACCGCGTGCGGATCGCCCGACAGTCGCGGCCGTTTTCGTCTGGGGCACGGCGCCGATCCCGGAGCTGCAGCCGGAAGTCCCCACGCCGGGACGCACGGCTGGCGCGTTCATCTCAAAGGTTCTTCAGTGGACTCGCGGCCATGAATCCAACGACGCTCGCCGGCCGGATCATCCAGTTCGGGCTGACCCGCATCGTCCTGGGGGTCCTGGTCATCGCGGCTGCCGCTTTCCTGGTCCAGCTCGTCGTGGGGGGTCTCCTCGGCGGGCTGGGCCTCGGCACGCCGGAAGAGCTCACGCTCCGGTTCGTCGTTCCGCTAGTGGTCGCCGTGCACTTCGCCTACATCGGCTTCGTGCGCCTGGTCGAGCGGCGTCCGGCCTCCGAGCTTTCCGGAAAAGGCGCGGTGCGGGAGACGGGCGCCGGAGTCGCAGTCGGCGCCGGTCTGCAGGCGGCCTGCGTGGGCGCTGTCGCGGCCCTCGGATACTTCCAGGTGACCGGGTCGAACCCGGTGAGCGCGGTCGTGCCGACGTTCGCCGTGGCCGTGGCCTCGGGATACGTGGAGGAGGTCGTCTTCCGGGGCGTCCTCTTCCGGATCGTCGAGGAGAGCCTCGGTACCTGGATTGCCCTGGCGCTCACCTCGCTCCTCTTCGGGTTCGCGCACATGTCGAACCCGAACGCGACGGTCTTCAGCTCATTCGCGATCGCGATGGAGGCGGGGGTGCTCCTGGGGGCCGCCTACGTCCTCACCCGGCGGCTCTGGCTCGCCGTCGGCATCCACTTCGCCTGGAACTTCACCCAAGGCGGCATCTTCGGCGTACGCATCTCCGGGCTCACCATGGACGGGCTCCTCGAGTCGGAGTTAAGCGGGCCCGCGCTCCTCTCCGGCGGCGAGTTCGGGCTGGAGGCGTCCGTTTTCGCGCTGGTGCTGGGGACGGGCATGGGCGTGCTCTTCCTGGTGCAGGCCGGCCGCAGTGGCCACTTCATCGCGCCGTTCTGGAGGAGGCCGAGACAGGCGGCGCCGGAGGGTCGATCGGCTGAACCCAACGGAGACGGCGGGGCCGCGGAAGGGACCGAGCGCGAAGCCGGCGACCGGATCGGCCATGGGCACGGCGATCAGCACCGCCCGCAGCCTGAGCCTCACACCCCGGAGCCCGACGGCGGTCCGTAGCGGTCGGCCCGCGTACCCGCGGCGGCTGCCGCGTGGGTTCCGGATGTCGGCTCCGGGCGGAGTCCTTGGAGAGACCGCTTCCGCGACACAGGTGTGGTGCGGATGACCCCTGGAGGCGGCTAGGCCCGACATGGATGGCGTGTCCGGTATCACGGCAGTCGTATTCGCAGCCGATGTTGCCACGCTCCTGGTGCTCCTGGCCGGAATCGTCTGGTCGGTGATTCGGCCGGAACGCCGGATCTGGCCTCCGCCGGGACGCCATTCCTGGCAGTACGTCCTCACCTGGACCTGCACGGTCGCGGCCGCCGCGTTCAGCGGGGCCCTTATTTTTCTCGACTGGAATTCCTGGGTCTTTCCGGGCGGTCTCCGGTTTCTCGTCGGTGTTCCCCTGGCTCTCCTGGGAGGACTGTTGGCGCTGTGGGGAGTCGCCACGATCGGCTGGACGAACTCCTCGGGCGTGAGGGACGGCTTCGTTCGCGCCGGCCCCTACCGGTTCACCCGGAACCCGCAGTACGTCGGCGATGCCGTGCTTCTTCTGGGGCTCGGCATCGTAGCCGACTCTGCGCTCTTCTGGGTCGCCCACGCGCTCGCCGCCCTCTGCTTCATCATCTCTCCCCTGAGCGAGGAGGTGTGGCTCGCCGAACAGTACGGCGACGAGTACGAGCGGTACCGACGGGCCACGCCGCGATTCCTCTGAGCCCACACCTCCAGCCCAACCGCGCTGCCGGCTCCGACGCTCGGGACGTCCCGCCGCGCGTCCTCCTCGCCCATCCGGATGCAAGCATGCCCGCGGAGGCGCGCGGTTGGCGGACCGGGAGCCGTGCCGGTATGCTCTAGTGAGGACGGGAAATGCGACGAACGACGAGGTCCGCTCCGTGCGGAGACCACCGACGGTTCCGGATCTCCGCCGTGCGGAGTCTGACGCCGGTTCTTCCGGCACGGCCGGACCGCGGGCGAGCGTGCCGGGCAACGGGAAGGGCGGGCGGCGGCCAGTGCATCCACGCAGATGCTCTCGGGTGACGTCATGGTCCTAGCACGCCTTCTCCTTCTTCCTTGGATCGTTGGCCTCCTTGCCGCCGCGGGACCGGTCCGTGCGCAGGACGCTGGGGGCCTCCCACCCGCCGGGCCTGACGCACCCGATCTCGTGGACCCGGACTGCACGTTTCCCGATGCAGCGGAGACGGTCCTAGAAGGTCAAGGACTTGTGCTCCGGATCTGGAAGTTCCCCTGGGACGAACTTTACGCCGGTCCGGCGCTTCCGGATGACGCGGCGTTTCACGCCTATCGAAGAGCCGTCCGGGCGGCGGGTGCGGAAGAACGCTACCCGGTGTTCGATGTGCCGGACGGCGTGGACGCTGCCGAAGCACGTGTGTGGCGGGACGAGGTCTTCAATGGCGAGCTGGCATACAGCGGCCGCGCCGGAACGGTCGAACGGATCACTTGTCTGGACGCACTCATCTTCGCCTCCCAGAACGCCAGGGTTTCACAGATCGATCTCCCCACCGAATACATCGCCTCGGTTCTCAGGAGGAGATCAGAGGGCCGGGAGGAGAGGTCGCGGTGGTATTCGGAGCGGGAGAAGAGCTATTTCCGCCGAACTCGGTCTACGGCTTCGACATCGTGGACGACCACGTGGACGAGGGCTGGAGCTACTGGTATCTGATCCACAACCACACCCCGCAGCGCAACGGGGCGCTGGGCATTCCAGTACCAAGCACTTCGGATGTTCGGTTGGTTCGGTGGCTCGCGGAAACGCGGGGGCTGGAGAGGACCTGGGTCACGAACGGCTTCTACACCTTCGACGCGGCGATCAACGAGCTGCGGGAGTTCCGCTGGCGGTAGCCGTACGGGTCTACTCGCCCAGCCTGCGCCGCCGCAGCCCCCTCATGGTCCGTGGCCGTATTCGGGGCCGCCGCAGACGGCCACCCACGAGACGACGGCGCGTAGCTGCTCACGGTGACACGCGGAGGCAAGCCATAGCGTGCCAAGGCGCACCGAAGATGACAATATCGGAGCGGCGGACTCCCGCGCACGAAAGGGAGGTCGATGCGGGGAGGACCTGCCTCCAGAGCGGCCTCAGTGAGGCTGCCGGACTGCTACGGGAAGACGGCGGGAGCCCGGCGTGACCGAGGACGACACGCTGCTTGAGCAGCAGGCGCAATACTACCGGGCGCGAGCCCCGGAGTATGACGACTGGTTCGAGCGTCGTGGCCAATACGACTTGGGAGCGGAACACACCGCACGGTGGAACGCCGAAGTCGGAGCGGTGAGAAGTGCCCTGCACAGCTCTCCACTCCGGGGAAGCGTGCTTGAGCTGGCGTGCGGAACCGGGTGGTGGACGGCTGAGCTCGCCGGACACGATGTTGCCATCACGGCCGTGGACAGTTCCACAGAAATGATCGAGCGCAACCGCGAGCGCGTCGGAAACTCCTCGGTCAGATACGAGCACGCGGACATTTTCGATTGGCACCCGCGGGAACGCTTCGACACGGTCGTCTTCGCGTTCTGGCTCTCGCACGTCCCGCCCGATCGATTCGAGGCCTTCTGGGAGCTGATCGACAGCTGCCTGCGTCCTGACGGCCGCGTGTTCTTCGTTGACAACCGGTGGTACCCCGGATACCGATGGCCCCGGGGGGAGACGCCACTAGGCGACGCGGCCCCGTGGGTAGCCAGGAGAGAGCTGAGCGACGGAAGGCAGTACGACATCGTCAAGGTGTTCTACGGAGTCCGCGAGCTGGAGGGACGCCTGGCGGATCTTGGATGGGCTGGCCGGGTCTCGGAGACCTCGAACTTCTTCATCTGGGGAGACTTGAGCAGAGCCACGACTTGAGGCGCCGGTACTGGCCACCCGCATGTGGGAGCCCGGAGAATCGTTGTCGATTCCAAGGTGATGAGTGTCACTTATAACGACTTGTACACACGGGACCCTCGCCCGCACCCTACAGCTCATCTCGTGCCGGAGAGTCCGTGCTTCGCGTGGGTAAGCGTGCTGGGCGATGCACGGTCGAACGCCTATCGCGAGACGGATGTCCGGGGGTTCCGGATCTCCGGTTTCCCCTCATTCCCACTCTCCCTCGACGTCTCTCCTGAGCTCCTCGGCGAGGTCGGAATCTCCCGCACCGCGCTGGACGGAGCGTTCCGCGAGATCGACGCGGCGTCCGAGATCGGAGAGCCCGGCGGCGCTGGCGTAGATCGCGGCCGCGACCGTCGCGACGGCCAGGGCGATGTTTGCGGGGATCGTGACTCCGTGGTCGGCGATGATGACGGGCCAGTAGGGCGCGAGGTACTCGAGCCGTCCAACGGCGATGATCATTCCCGCTCCCATGAGCGCGGCGGTAAGCCCCACGCTGATTCTCCAGGGTTGCATGGCGTGGCCCTAGAGCCCGGGTCCGCCCGAAAGAAGCCTCCCGAGCAGTCGCTCTCCCGCGGGCCCGTCGGGGTGAAGCCGGAACCCCGCGGCGGCCTTCGCCAGGATGTGTCTCTTCTTGTAGTGGCCCGAGGCCACCTCGATGTTGACGCGGCCGCTCCACCCCTCGCCGTCGACGTACTCGATCTGTGCGTCGGGATAGAGTACGCCGCCCTCGGCGTCGATCGGGAGGCTGAGCTCGCGGGCGCCGCCGTGGCGCCCGGCGTCGGCGCCGCGCCGCCCCCTCCTGGCCCGCGCGAGCTGACGCCGACCGACCAGGCGGTTCCGCCTCCGGCGGCGGACCTCATCCGCTGCAGCGCGTTACGCGCTGCAGCGTGACGCCTCGCAGCCAGGCTTGGAATCCGGAGTCTGTCGGTGCGCAGAGACGCGTGCCATCGGCCATCAGTGTATCGAGGCGCCGCAGACCCGTCAGAGTGGCCGGCAGCGGACCTGACAGCCTTGGGTTGTTCGTGAGGTGCAGCTTCAGCAGGCTCGACAGCCCACCGAACTCGGCCGGCACCGGACCCGTCAAGTCGTTGTGACCGAGATACAGACCGTTGAGGCTGGCGAGTTTCCCGAGCTCGGGCGGGATCGGGCCGGTCAAGCCATTGTAGCCGAGGTCCAATGACAACAGGCTCGTGAGGTTGCCGAGTTCGGGTGGGA
>JAAXGI010000235.1 GCA_012267505.1 Gemmatimonadota bacterium | reverse complement strand
CCGGGGTCTCCCTGGACGGGATCGTGAGCGTGTCGCCCGCGACGAGCGGAGAGGTCGAAGGGTACGCAGCGCTCTACATCCAGGGGCGGCCGAGGACGAGCGAGCGGGTGGCGAAACGGCTGCTCGCAAAGCCCCTCCCTTACGCTGCGATGGCGGTGCGGGCAGGAGACGCGGATGCGCTCGTCGCCGGCGCGAACCAACCCACCGCCCGGGTGATCGAGGCCGCACTGATGTCCGTGGGGCTCGCGGACGGCATCAAACGCGCATCGAGTTTCTTCCTGATCGTCCCTCCGGGCCGCGGCGACCCCCTCCTGTTCGCGGACTGCGCGGTCAACGTCGACCCGGACCCCGAGACCCTCGCGGACATCGCAATCGTCTCGTCGAGGAGCGCCGAGCGGGTGCTCGGGGTTACGCCGCGGGTTGCGATGCTGTCGTTCTCGACCCACGGCAGCGCAAGGCACGAGCGGATCGAGAAGGTCCGCCAGGCAGTGGAGCTGATCCGCGCCCGCGCCCCGGGCCTCGCGGTCGACGGCGAGCTCCAGGCCGATGCCGCCCTCGTGCCGAGAGTTGCGGAGACGAAGCTCGCGCGTCCAAGCGATGTCGCGGGGCGCGCCAACGTCCTCGTGTTCCCGGACCTCGATGCCGGCAACATCGGCTACAAGCTGAGCGAGCATCTGGGCGGCGCGCGCGCGATCGGACCCTTCCTGCAGGGCTTCGCCCGACCGGTGTGCGACCTCTCGCGCGGCGCAACGGTGGAGGATGTGGTCGCGGCGGCCGCGGTCAGCGCGGCGATGTGCTGAGAGGACTCCCGCCGAACCGGTCGGACACACCGTCCCGGGCGCCGCCGGGGGCCACCCCCGGAGCGCGGGTCGCATCGACGGGGCCGGATCGGACGCGCCTCCGACCGCGTCCCTCCCCGAGATCACGGAGAGACTCCCGTGCCCCGGCGGGGCCCGTTCCCGCGTGCGGGAGAGCCTCTCTCAGCCGCGCTTCTCGATCGGCACGTACTCCCGGGCGTCGGGGCCGGTGTAGAGGAGACGCGGGCGGATCAGGATGTTGTTCTCGAGCTGCTCCATCGCCTGCACCGTCCAGCCCGGGATCCGGCCGATGGCGAAGATCGGCACGAACAGGTCCTCGGGGATCCCGTGCAGGTAGTAGACGACGCCGGCATAGAAATCGACGTTCACGTTGACGCCGTGCCGGGCGTAGGGGCGCATCGCTTCGACGAGGGCCTCGAGGATCGCGTACCAGTGCGGCTGACCCATCTCCTCGGACAGACGCTTCACCCCCTCGCGCATGTGCCGGGCCCGCGGGTCCTCGGCCCGGTAGACCCGGTGGCCAAAGCCCATGATCGGCTCGCGGGCCTTGCGTTTCTCCCTGACGTAGGCGGCCGCCCGGGACGGATCGCCGATCGCCTTCGCCATGTGCATCACGTTCTCCGCCGCCCCGCCGTGGGCCGGGCCGGAGAGCGCCGCCACGGCCGAGGTAATGCCCGCATGCAGGTTCGCATCGGTGCTGACGACGACCCTCGCGGTGAACGACGATGCGTTCGAGCCGTGCTCGGCGTGCAGCACCATGTCGGTGTCCATCAGCGACGCGGCATCTTCGCTCGGGGGCTCGCCCTTGAGCATGTGGAGGAAGTTCGCGGCATGCCCGAGATCGGCTCTCGCCGCCACCGGCTCCCGGCCATACCGAAGGTGGTGATGCGCGGCGACGATCATCGGCACCTGGGAGGTGAGCCGGATCCCCTTGCGCCTGGTCGCGTCGAGGGAATTGTCGCGCGTCTCCGGGTCGTACGCGGAAAGCGCGGACACCGCGGTGCGGAGCACATCCATCGGATGCGCATCGCGCACCGCGCGGATGATGTCGTGGATAGCGTCGGGCAGACGCCGGGCCTCCTTCAACGCACCGTCGAAGGCGTCGAGCTCGGCCCTCGTCGGGAGCTCGCCGTGCAGCAGGAGGTAGGCGGTCTCCTCGAAGGACGAACGGGCCGCGAGATCGTGGATCGAGTATCCGCGGTACCGGAGCTCGCCGGCCCGGCCGTCGATGAGGGTGGTGGGGGAACGATCGAAGCAGAGATCCTTGAGGCCGCGATGCACCTCGGGCTGGTTCGCTCCGGTCATGAGCCGCTCTCCTCCCGTGTCGGTCTCGAATCGCATGCCGGGGACCGGCCTCCTCCGGGCACACCCGCTCGCCGCGGGGCCGGGGGCGCCACCGCCCGGAGCGCGAATTCTATCCGGCGCTCGCCGGCTGCCGTACCCGTCCCCCCCGCAAGGCGGCAGGGCCGCCCGCGGTCCCCGGCCGGGTCGGACGCGCGAATGACGTCCGCGCCGATCCGCCCCCCACCGCCCTTGCGCGGCGGGACGGGCGAACTCTGTTCCAATGGTGCTTGTCCATGAGCATCAGATCGACTACTTTCCGCGCCTTCGCTCATGGGCACCGATGCCTTCGGAGACCACCGTGGCAACGACCGGAAAGATGGCCGAACCATCCAGGACGCGGACCGGCAACGAGAGCGCCGCCGTTCTCGCCGCCGCTCGCGTCACCGAGAAGACCTCGGCGGAGGAGCCTGCCGTGGCCGGAAAGCCCACCACCAAGGGATCCACCTCCCGGAAGGCCGCCGGAACGAAATCAGCGGGTCCCGGGACCACGGCTCGCCCTTCGAAGTCCGGAGCGGGAAAGAAGAAGACGGCCGCCACCGCGAAAGCGAAACCCACGGCCAAGACACGTTCGGGCGCGAAGTCAGGAGCGTCCGGGGCCAGTACAGGGGCCTCCCGCGCTCCCCGGTCGGCCCGCAAGACGGCCACCGCGTCCAAGGCACCACCCGCGCCCGCGTCCCCGCCGCCTCCCCCGAAGCTGCCCGAAGGCTACGTGCCGAACGGGGACGAAGAGTACATGGGCCCCCTCCAGACCGAGTACTTCCGCCGCAAGCTCATCGACTGGCGGCAGGCCCTGCTCGACGAGTCCGAGCAGACCCTCGAATCGATGCGGGACCAGCAGCGCGAGGTGAGCGACGAGGCGGAGCGGGCGAGCCGCGAGACTGAGATGAGCTTCGAGCTTCGCACCCGGGATCGCTACCGCAAGCTCATTCGCAAGATCAACGAAGCGCTCGACCGCATTGAGGACGGGAGCTACGGATTCTGCGAGGAGACGGGGGATCCGATCGGGCTCGGACGCCTCGAGGCGCGGCCGATCGCAACCCTGTCCGTCGAGGCGCAGGAGCGCCGGGAGATGCTCGAACGCCAATACCGCCCTTAACCGCAATATTTCCCCGATCTCCTGCTGCGGACGCCGATCTGCTCGCTATCGCTGGACGTACTCCC
>JAAXGI010000139.1 GCA_012267505.1 Gemmatimonadota bacterium | reverse complement strand
CATGGTCTACATGGAGGACCCCCATTTCGAGCACGAGATGCAGACCGAGACCGGCTGCACCATCGTGTTCCTGCAATACCCTGGGCCGGCGACGGGTGCGAGGCCGATCTATCAAGGCCGATTCGACGGCAGGGATGCAGCGAAGGGCGTTGCCCCGGACCTCGAGCAATGAAGGAATGGGGAAAGTGAGGAGCCGGGCTCGTCTCCGCGAGCGCCGCGTTCCTCGGTGGTTCCCAGGAAAGCCGGGCAACCGGAACCATACATTCAGGAATTTCATCACATGGACAAGCAATCCCTCGAAGACTTGGCGATCCGGTTTACCGACGCGTTCAACCGCGACGACCTCGATGGCGTGATGGGCTTCTTCGCCGAAGATGCGGTCTACGACGAGTTCCACGGCGCTCGGCATGAGGGACGCGAGGCGATCCGGGCCGCCTTCGAGCCTCAGTTCCGGGGTGCGTACGGAGCGGTTCGCTTCGACCAGGAAGACCTCTTCGCGGACGCCGAAGCGGGCAAGGTCCTGATTAGCTGGACCTGCACGATGACGACCCGCAAGGGGCCGGGCGGGTGGCGCGGCCTCGACATCCTCCACTTCGCGGCCGGCCGGCTCGTCGAGAAGCAGACCTACGCCAAGGCCAAGGTCCCTCTCCTCAAACCGGTCGACGTCTGACGCCGAGAGGGCTCGCCGCGCTTCACAAAGGGGTTGGCGGGGCCGCGCGGGGCGGCGCCCCCGGAGGCGAGCGGGCGAAAGAGCCAACCGCAGCAGGAGCGCCCGCAGGGTCGTGCCCTTCCGGCGTCTGGTAGCGTGGTCCGTCTGGATGGACTAAGCTTTATCAACTAAGTTTGGTGATCTGGAGATGCGCACCGTCAACATGCACGAAGCCAAGACCCATCTGTCCCGCCTCGTCGAGGCTGCCGCCAACGGCGAGCCGTTCATCATCGCCCGCGCCGGCAAGCCCGTCGTCAAGGTCATGGCCGTGGACGCGCCGGATGCCGGCGCGGTGCGCCGCCTCGGGTTCCTGTCCGGCCAGATCTCGGTGCCGGAGGACTTCGACCGCATGGGTTCCGCCGAGATCGAGGCGCTGTTCGAAGCTGACGGGTGAACCTTCTCCTCGACACGCATGTCCTGCTCTGGGCGGCGGGCACGCCGGGGCGGCTTCCGGACGACGTGCGAGCGTTGCTCGAAGACCAGGAGGCGAGACTCTTCTTCAGCGCCGCGTCCGTCTGGGAGGTCGCCATCAAGCGCGGGCTCGGGCGGCCGGACTTCCGGGTCGACCCGCGAGTATTGCGACGAGGGTTGCTGGAGAACGGCTACGCGGAGCTGCCGGTGACCGGCGCCCACGCAGTCGCGGTGGACCTCCTCCCACCGCTCCACAAGGACCCATTCGATCGCCTCCTGATCGCGCAGGCCCAGGTCGAGGGCCTGACCCTCTTGACGGGGGACGAGCGGGTCGCCCGCTACCCCGGCCCGATCCGGCCCCTCTGAGGAGCGGCTTCGGACTTCCCCGAATGCGTCCTTCCGGCTCGCGCTGCGCACCATTTCCGCGCCATGCGAAGGACCGATTCCTCCTCGGTCAGCACCCCGATTCCCTCCGCCGGGACCCACTTGAGGGCATGCGATTCGGCGCTGAGCCGGAATCGGTCGTGCCCGGCCTGGACGAGGAAGCGTACGTCGAAGTGGTAGTGAGCGGGTTCGCCTGGGAGCGCCGGGATCAGATGCACATCGAGATCGAAGATCGCATCGTCGAGCGCCCGCACCTCGAGTCCGGATTCTTCTTCCGCTTCACGCAACGCCACCGCGAGCGTGTCCGGATCCCCGTCGCTGTGACCCCCGGGCTGCAACCAGCGCCCGAGCTTGCGATGGTGTGTGAGCAGCACGCGTTCCTCCGTCCTGTCCACGATCCACGCTGAGCCGGTGATGTGTCCGACCCGGCAGGATCGATGGAAACAGTCCGGGTGGGAGTCAACGAAGGCTTCGAACCGCGAGACGGTCTCCGATTCCTCCGGCCGTCGCGCGCGATACGCTGCGAGACGCCCCTTCAGCCAGTTTCGGTGCATTGGACGCGGCGCCCTCTCTGGCGGGTTCGGCCCGGCGGTCTCGAGCGTTGGGGTGAGGGGCCATGGGGCCTGCAGCTCACGGTGGCGACGCATCGATGCTGTTGGCCAATGTTCGTCCTCATTCCGGGTGGGGGTCAGGTGTCGTAGCCGTTGGAGAGGGTGACGTCGAGGAGCCGGGGCCGGCCGCTCGCGATCGACTCGCGCACCGCATCGCCGAGGTCGGCCGCCCGCTCGACCCGGCGGGCGGAGACTCCCATCGACTCGGCGAGGCCCACGAAGTCGATGCGCGGTGACTGGAAGTCCATACCGACGAAGTTGTCGTCGCCGTGGAAGGCGATGAGCCGGTCCTTGAGGATGCGGTAGCTCCGGTTGTTCGCGATGACGTAGGTGATCGGGAGCTCGAGGTGGGCGGCGGTCCAGAGGGCCTGCACGTTGTACATCGCGCTCCCGTCCCCGATGAGGGCGACGCAGGGGCGGTCGGGCGTCGCCATGTGGATGCCGATGGCCCCCGCGACCGCGAACCCGATCCCGCCGCTCGCGAGCCCGAAGTAGCTCTGCGGGTCCCGGAACGGGTACTGCCCGAGGAACGTGTTCGAGGTCGTGAGCCCTTCGTCCACGAACACCACGTCCAGGGGTAGCGCATCGACGAGGTGGCGGACGGCCGCGGCTGGCGCGATCGGGTCCTTCGCCTCCGCTTCGTCCGCCGCCGCGCGGAGGCGCGCGCGCTTCGCCGCCCAGTTCCGGTCCGCTACGGCCGCGATCCGGTCCGCCGCCGCGCTTCGCCCGGCCTCGTTGCGGCCGCTCTCGAGCATCGGGAGGAGCGCGCGCAGGGTCTCTTTCACATCCGCGCGGACCGCGGTTTCGGCCGGGTAGTTCTTGCCCATCTCCCAGTCGCGGAGCCCGATCTGCACTACCGGGAGGCCATCCGGAAGCGGTTCGATCTCGCTCCACACCGACATCCGGAGCACGTCGGAGCCGAGGAACACTGCGAGATCGTAGGGCGCGAGGGCCTCGCGAACCTGTTTCTGGACCCGGGTGAGGGCGCCGAGGAAGGCGGGATGCTCGGATGGGAAGTGCGCGCCGTAGGGCACGGTCTGCTGGTATACGGGGGCGCCCAGCACTTCGGCGAGTCGGGCCGCCTCCTCGAGGGCGTCGCTCGTCGCCACCTCGTGCCCGCTCACGATGACCGAGCGTTCGGCCCGGAGGAGCCGCTCGGCCAGCCGGGAGAGGGCCTCGTCGCCCGGCCGTCCGGCCGCGTCGACCCGGGTCGGGGAACCGAGATCGAGAGCCGCCGCCCGGTTGAGGATGTCGCCCGGGAGGGAGATGAACACCGGGCCGGTCGGCGGGGTGAGCGCAACTTTGGCCGCCCGCCGCACGATCCGCGGCAGGTCCTCGAGCCGGTGCACCTCCGCCGCCCACTTGACGAGCGGTTCGGCGATGGGGACGAGGGGGTCGTAGAGGAGGGGCTCGGTCAGGCCGTGCCCGATCTCCTGCTGCCCGGCGGTCACCAGCACCGGGGAACCCCAGAACTTCGCGTTGTAGAGCGAGCCCATCGCGTTGCCGAGGCCGGGCGCGACGTGCACGTTGCAGGCCGCGAGCCGGCCGCTCGCGCGGGCGTAGCCGTCCGCCATCGCGACCACGATCCCCTCCTGAAGGCCGAGCACGTAGCCCATGTCCGGCTCGCTGCGGAGGGCGTGCATGATGGGAAGCTCGGTGGTGCCCGGGTTGCCGAACAGCCGGTCGACGCCCTCGTCGCGGAGCAACGACAGGAAGGCGGACCGTCCGGTGATGAGGTTTCCTCCCGCGGCGGCGGAGCTGGTCGTTCCGGACTTCATTCAAGTCCTCCGAGAATGGTGCGAGGCCCTGGCGCGCGGCCGACCGGGCGGCGGGGGGCCGGAGGACATGCTACCGGCGGCCGGCCGGGTCGGGCACACGAAGTCGCGAGCGGCGGGGCGGCGCCAAGCGCTAAGCCGAGGATTGTAAGGGCTCGCCAGTCCGGCGACCTCGAATCCGCCGCATGGACCCTGACCAAGTTGGCGATGCTACAGTGCACATTCCTTTCTGCACGTAATGAAACACGATGGCATTGAACATCCGGAACCGCAGGACCGAGGAGCTCGCGGAAGCTTTGGCGAGGCTCACGGGAGAGACCAAGACGGAGGCGGTCACGAGAGCACTGCACGACCGGCTGGAACGGGTCCGTCGCCAACGCAGCGGGCGAAGCCTTGCCTGTGAGCTGGACGACATTGCCCTCCACTGCGCGTCCCTTCCGGTTCTTGATGACAGAGAGCCGGAGGAAATTCTCGGCTACGACGATAACGGACTTCCGGCCTGATGGTCATCGACACGTCGGCGCTCATCGCCATCCTCCAGGATGAACCGGAGCGAGGATCGTTCAATCAGGCCATCGAGGCGGCGGACAAGCGTGCGATGTCGGTTGCCTCGTTCGTCGAGACATCCATGATCATCGAGTCGCGCTTCGGACCGGACGGGATTCGCGACCTTGACCTGTTCATCGCGAAGGCGGGCATCGAGCTCGTCCCCGTCGATGTCGAGCAGGCCCACATCGCCCGAAATGCATTCCGCGAATACGGCAAGCGCCGTCACCCGGCCGGTCTCAACTACGGGGACTGTTTCGCCTATGCTCTCGCGAAGATGCT
>JAAXGI010000054.1 GCA_012267505.1 Gemmatimonadota bacterium | reverse complement strand
ATGTCTACGAGAACAACCCTTCTACTGGATGACGAGGTTCGGGCGGCGGCGCGCGCGCTGGCTTACCGCTACGGATGTTCGACCTCCGAGGCAATTCGTCGTGCGGTCCTGGGTCACCGCGATGCCGTATTCGGCATTCCGCAGGCTCGACGCGACGAACGAGTCCGAATTCTCAACCGCCTGTTCGAGCTCTTCCAGGATCACGACGCGCCCGACGAGATCCGTCGCCTCAAGGAGCAGGACGAGGGATTCTGATGACCGTGCACCTGGACACGGACTTCCTTGTCTACGCGCTGACCGCCGCCGGACCCGAAAGGCGGCGGCTGCTTGAGGTCGCGGAGTCGGGTCGGCTGATCGAGATCAGCGCGATCGCCTGGTACGAATTCTCCCGGGGTCCGAGGATCCCGGAACAACTCTCGACGGCTCGCGCCTTCTTCGCCGACGACGGGATCGTGCCCTTCTCGGAACCGCTCGCCGCCGCGTCGGCCGAGGTATTCCGTCAGCTCGGGTCCCCGCGCCGCCGGGCCGCGGACATTGCGATCGGCGTTACCGCCGCGCTGCGCGGTGCGACCTTGCTCAGCCGGAATACCCGTGATTTCTCCGGTATCCCGGGTCTTGACCTCGAAGGCCAGGAGACAGCGGGCCGGAACTGACCGGTCGGAGCGCTGCCTTGGCACCTCGTGCAAAGGACGACGTGGATCCGCCGTCACCGTCGCCGCCCCCATCCACGATCACTCCCGCCCGCTGCCGGAGCTGCCGTTCGACGGGCTCGTCGAGGGGAGCGGGGACCGCGCGCGCCAAGGCGGCGAGCCTCGTTCCGTCCCGCAGCCGCCCGCCGTGGCGCAGCCTCTCCCACCCGGGAAGGCCGAGCGCCGCCCCGGCGCGGCGTTCAGGCTCCTCGACGACCCGTCGACCGATTGGCGGACGTCACAGCCCTTGCCCGCCGTCGATTCGGGACATCGCCCGATCGAAGGTGCCGACCGGAAGGTGCCCCGCCTTGCGGGCCGCCTCCACAATGAGACAGTCCGTGAACCCCGCCGCGCCACCTCGCTCGAATGCCGCGTGCGCCCGCCGAATCGCGTCCTCGTCCTGCAAGGTCAAGCGGTCATGCTCCACGAGCATCGCGACTACCGTTGCGACCTGCCTCCGGCTCAGCCCGTACACGGACTCCAGCACCCAGACCGTCTCCGCGAGCACGAGCTGCGATACCCACGCTCCCTGGGCCACGAACGATTCGGCCTTCCCGACCTGGGCGGGTTCGTCCCGGACGATCAACCGCACGAGAACGTTGGTGTCAACCGCCCGCATGCTTGCGCCGCACCCGGGACCGGATCCCCTCGTCCATGTCGGCCACGCTCCGGGGCTCCGGCGGCTTTTCGAACACCGCCTCGTGAATGTCCCGGGACGAAAACTTCGAGGCCCTCCGCACGACGACTTCGCCCCCGCTCTCGCACCACTCGATCTTCGATCCCGGCGTAAGCCCGAGCCGGCGGCGGATGCTCGCCGGTACCGACACCTGCCCTTGGGCGGTGATCTTCGATTCGATTCGCTCCATCGGCTCGCTCCGTTCCCGACCGCGTACCTGCGGATTGTCTATTCCATTACCCAGGTAAAGCAAACGGCGTCTTGGTGAGGATCTCATCTGCCCCGTTCGGGCAGGCGGATCTCGACCGCCTTCCGGATCACGTTGGTGGAGAAAGCGCAGGTCGGGGGCCGTATCGCTGACGAAATGGTGCACGGTGACGCGACGGGCCGGGCCGTAACGGTCGAGCCGCCCGTTGCGCTGCTCGAGACGCGACGGGTTCCAGGGGCAGTCGCGGCGGCGCCGCAGCCGGACTCAACCCTTCGCGTACCGGGTCAATATCCGGTCCAGGTGGTTGGCGAACGACTGCCGGTCGCGCTTGCTCAGCGCCGGCGGCCCACCGGTGTGGATACCGCTCGCGCGCATCGTGTCCAGGAAGTCGCGCATGTTGAGCCGCTGGGCGATGGTATCGGTGGAATAGAGCTCGCCGCGCGGGCTCAGCGCATGGGCGCCGTGCCCCATCACTTCTGCCGCCAAGGGGATATCGGCGGTGATGACAAGGTCGCCGCTCGCGGCTCGCTTCACGATCTCGTTGTCCGCGACATCGAACCCCGGGCTGACCACCACCTGTTCGATGAGTGGAGACGCGGGCACACGAATCGGTTGATTCGCCACCAGAATCACCTTCACCCCGGTCCGGTCGGCCGCCCTGAACAGGATCTCCCGGATCACCACCGGGCACGCGTCGGCGTCCACCCAGATATTCACGCCGCGATCACGCCGTCGGCGTCTCGTTCACGGAGCTCTTCGTCAAGGAGACGCGGGCCGGTTCAATCCGCGGGAATCGACCGGCAACCATCAGATGCGCTCCAGGTTTCGAACCGTTCGCCCGTTGTCGACATTGCCCGTATTGAGCGTCGTGCCGGGCTCCAGCAGCACTACCTCGCAGGGTTCCTCGGCAACGGGTCGGTGCTCGACGCCGTGCGGCACGACGATGAACTCACCCGCCTCGACAACCTGAGCCTTCTGCTCGCGAAACTCCATCCGAAGTCGACCCGAGATGACGAGGAAGAGCTCGTCTTCCTCGTCATGGCGGTGCCAGATGAACGCGCCTTCGAGCTTGGCCAGCTTGATCTGCATGTTGTTGATTTCGCCCGCGACTCTTGGCGACCAAGGTTCCTCGAAGGCGGCAAACCCTTCGGCGAGACTCTTCTTGACAATCATGTCCGCCTCCTGAATCCAGGCCCCGAAACGCGGGCCATGCCCGCTCCGACCCAACCTTCGAACTTCGTACTCTCGTCCGGCAGGGTCGCGCTGATTGGAGCGAGGACGCTCGAATCGGCGGCTTTCCCGATCCTGCGGAACCCTGTGGCCGCCCAAGCATAGTGCAAGCGGAAGCTGCGGTACGGGGTCCTCTCTTGGCGATGTGGACCACCGCGCATAGACTCGCTCTCGGCCGGAAACGGGTGGAACGCGAGACGAGATGAGCCTGAGCACCGACTTCGTGAACCTCCCGGACATGCCGCGACTTACGCTCGCGAACCTGACCGCTCCCGCCTGCCTCATCGGGGCGCCGGGGAGCCTCGCGTCCCTCGACCTCACCATCGAGGGGGGCCGGATCGCGGCCGGGAGGACCGGCGAGCGCGTGGACATGAAGGGCGCGATGGTCTTTCCCGCCCTCGTCGACGTGCACACTCACCTCGACAAGAGCCAGATCTGGTCCCGCGCCCCTAACCCGGACGGAACGTCCGACTCCGCGCGCCTCGCCGTCGCCGCCGACCGCACCGCCCGCTGGGACGCGACGGACGTGCGCCGGCGGATGGAGTTCGCGCTTCGCTCCGCCTTCGCGCACGGCACGCGGGCGATCCGAACCCACCTCGACTCCTTTCCTCCGCAGCACGCGATCTCCTTCGGCGTCTTCCGGGAGCTGCGGGCCGCCTGGGCGGGGCGGATCGAGCTCCAGGCGGTGAACCTTTGCAGCGTCGACGTGCTCGGGGACGAGGCGGCGTTCGGGGCGATCGCGGACGAGGTCGCCGCATCGGACGGCGCGCTCGGCTGCATCGTCATGCCGCATCCCGAGCTTCGCCCCCGGCTCGTCGGCCTGCTAGAGACGGCCGCCAAGCGCGGAATGGCGGTGGACCTGCACGTGGACGAGACCGGCGATCCGGCCTCCACCAACCTGCGCGACGTGGCCGAGTGCGTGATCGAAACCGGGTTCGACGGCCCGGTCACCGTCGGCCACTGCTGCTCGCTCTCGGTCCAGGAGGAGGCGGAGGCGCTCGCCACCCTCGATCTCGTCGCGCGGGCGGGCCTCCGTGTGGTGAGCCTCCCGATGTGCAACCTGTACCTCCAGGGCCGGGGAACCGCGAGGACACCGCGCTGGCGCGGGATCACCCTCGTGCACGAGATGAAGGCGCGCGGGATCAGCGTCTCCTTCGCCTCCGACAACACCCGCGATCCCTTCTATGCCTACGGCGACCTCGACATGCTCGAAGTGATGCGGGAAGCGACCCGGATCGGCCACCTCGACCACTCCGGTTCCGACTGGATCCACGCCTTCACCACCAACCCCGCGCGGGCGGCGGGGTTCCCGACCCCTTCCTTCGCGGCCGGTGCTCCCGCCGACCTCGTGATCTGCCCGGCGCGGAGCTGGACGGAGCTCTTCGCCCGCCCGCAGTCGGACCGGATCGTGCTCCGCGCCGGCCGCCCCATCGACCGGACCCTCCCCGACTACGCCGAGCTCGACGACCTGATGGCACCCGCCTGACCGCCATCCACGCGGCCCGGGCAGGCCCCCTCCCGGGAGCGCGGGCAACCCTGCCCGCCCG
>JAAXGI010000262.1 GCA_012267505.1 Gemmatimonadota bacterium | reverse complement strand
GTGGACGAGATCGCGTTCACGATGGAGGTCGAGAACATTATGTATAATACGTACGGGGGGGATCTTGCTGCAGTACGTCTCGGTGTGGTACCCGGAGCACGGCACCTGCGGCGCCGGCGTGAACCAGGAGGGCGAGAAGCAGGTCACCGGCCGCTGGGCGGAGAGCTGGGAGGAGTCCGAGGACGGAACCGTGTGGACGTTCAAGCTCCGCAAGGGGATCGTCAGCTACGCGGGCAACGAGATGACCTGCGAGGACCACCGCTGGAGCTGGGAGCGGGGCTTCGAGATGAAGGCGGTGAAGTTCTTCTTCACCAAGGTCCTCCTCATCGACAAGCATGAGGACGTCTCCTGTCCCGATCCCTATACCGTCCGGTTCAAGATCAAGGCCAAGAACCCGCTCTTCCTGCAGCTTCTCGCCATGAACTACTACGGCGGCGTGTTCGATTCCGCCGAGGCGAAGAAGCACGCGACGGACGACGACCCGTGGGCGAAGGAGTGGCTCAAGAGCAACACGGCGGGCTTCGGGCCGTACCACCTCGAGAGCCACACCCCGGGCCAGGAGCTGATCCTGGTGCGGAACCCCAACTTCCAGCCTCGGCCCGCGGTCGGCAAGGTCATCGCCAAGATCGTGCCCGATTCGGCGACCCGTCTCGCCCTCCTCAAGCGCGGTCAGGTCGACTACGCGATGCGCCTTCGCCAGCGCGAGTACCGGGAGGTGGAGAACGATCCGAACCTTCAGGTCGCGTACCACCCGGGGAACTTCATCCCCTACTTCGGACCGGTGCAGACCAACGAGATCATGGCCAAGCCGGAAGTCCGCCGGGCCCTCGCCTACGCGGTTCCCTACGAGGACATCCACCAGAAGGTCTACTTCGGCGGCGGCCACCTCATCAAGACGATCACGCCGCAGATCTATCCGAACGCGACCGACAAGTTCTGGGTGTACGAGGAGGACCTCGAGAAGGCGAAGATGCTGCTCGCGGAGGCCGGGTATCCGGACGGGTTCGACATGACCATCTCGTACGACAAGGCGATCTCCGAGATGGAGGAGACCTGCACCCTCATCAAGAGCAACTTCGAGAAGATCGGGATCCGGGTGCAGCTCCAGGGCCTGCCCTCGGCGGTGTATTCGGACACCAAGTTCAGCCGCAAGCAGATGGCGCACTGCGACAACTTCCAGTGGCCCTGGATCGCGGACACCGGCTACACCGCCTGGGTCTATCTGACCCACCCGGACGTGAACGTGATGGATGCGGTGCAGAACGACGACCCGGAGCTGAACGAGCTGACGGAGAAGATGTTCGTCACCGACTTCGGGCCGGAGCGCCTGGCCATGGACATGCGCATCCAGGAGCGCGTGGCGGAGACCGTGCCGTGGATCTTTCTCGTCAATCCGGGATGGCGCGAGGCGCTGAAGGCGGAGTGGAAGGGGTTCTCGTGGTACCCGGACAACAACATCCACTTCGACCGGCTCTACAAGTGACCTGACGTCTTTTCGGTCGCAATGAAGGGAACGGACCTCGCCGTGCGACGCGGCGAGGTCCGGAAACCGGAACCGAGTTCGGACCGCGCGGCCCGCGGGCGCCGCCGCATTCGTCCCGGTGCCCCGACGCTTCGGCGCGCGGCGAGGGTCGTCCGTTGACCGCCGCGGCACCGGCCGGCCGCCCCGGCGGAAGGAGCCCCAGGGGGCCCTCGGCCGGGCGCGTTCGCCGGTAGCATGCGCTTCGCACGGTACATCGCACGACGCCTCCTGCTGCTTCCCGTGCAGCTCCTGCTCGTGTCGCTCATCGTGTTCTTTCTCGTCCGCCAGATGCCGGGTGAGCCGACCTTTCTCTACACCGGGCCGTTCGCGACCCAGGAACGGGTGGAGGAAGTGCGCCGCCAGCTCGGGCTCGATCAGCCGATCCACGTCCAGTACGCACGCTATATCGAGCGAGTGGTCCGGGGGGACTTCGGCATGTCCCTGCGCACCTCGCAGCCGGTGATGACCGACGTGCGGCAACGCTTGCCGGCCACGATGGAGCTCATCGCGTACGCGGTGGTCTTCTCGGTCCTCATCGGCGTGCCGCTCGGCGTCTACACCGCGATCCGCAAGCGGGGTCTCATCAACCGGGCGGTGTTTCTCTACGGGATGCTGGCCGGCGCCCTTCCGGACTTCTGGTTCGCCCTCATCGCGATCTTTGTCTTCTTCTTCCATCTCGGACTGCTGCCGGGCCCCATCGGGCGGATCGACCTCATGGTGTCCACCCCCGAGACGCTCACCGGCATGTACACCGTCGACGCCCTGTTGACCGCGAACTGGGCCGCGCTCGCCTCGTCCGCGTCGCACCTCTTCCTCCCCGTGCTCACCCTCGTCTTCATCTACATGCCGCTCGTGCTCAAGAACGCGCGTTCGGCGATGGAGGACATGCTCGGCTCGGAGTTCGTCGTCTACGCGCGCGCGGCCGGGCTCCCGCGGCTCATGCAGTGGCGGTACGCTCTGCGCAACGCGATGCCTCCGGTCATCACGGTGACCGGCATCCTCGCCTGGTTCCTCCTCGGGGGCGCCGTCCTGGTGGAGACCGTGTTCGCGTGGGGCGGGCTCGGCCAGTACGCGGTGCAGTCGGTGGTGAATTCCGACTACGCGGCCCTGCAGGGGGTCGTACTGCTGTCGGCGGTGTTCACCATGCTCGTCTTTCTCATCGTCGACCTCGCCTATTTTGTCGTCGACCCGCGGATCAAGTGAGCGAGGAGCGAAGGAGTGCATGCATGATCCGGGAAGCACCGCAGCGATGAGACCGACCAAGGCACCTCACCGATGAGCGGGGCACCCGAGGGATGAGCGAGTCCGCGCCGGCGACATTGCCCGCGAGGGTGGCGCTCCCCGCCGTCGCGGACGAACCGCGGACGGGCGGCTGGTACGCCTTTGCCCGTTTCGTCGGCCAGCGCCCCGCCTTTCTCGCCGGACTCGTGATCGTCGGCCTTACCGTGTTCCTCGCCGCAGTCGGGCCATACATCGGCCCCTATCCGACCGAGACCGCGCTTCCCGGCGATCCCCTGCAACCGCCCTCCCTGCGGCACCCGTTCGGAACCGACGTCTCGAACATGGACATCTTCTCCCGGGTCATCGCGGCGCCCCGCATCGATCTCACGATCGCGCTCGTCTCGACCGGCATCGCCTTCGTGTTCGGCGTCCTCCTCGGCGTCATCTCGGGGTTTTTCGGCGGCGAGCGCGGCCTCGCCCGCTACGCGAGCGAAGGGATCATGCGGGCCGCCGACATCGTGCAGGCGTTTCCCGTCTTCATCTTCGCGCTCGCCCTCGTCGGGTTTCGCGGGCCGGGGGCGGTCAACGTCATCGCGGCTCTTGCGTTCCTCAACATCCCCTTCTTTCTTCGCATCACGCGCGGCGCGGTGCTCCAGGTGCGCGAGCGCCCGTTCATCGAGGCGGCGCGGTGCGCCGGCAACTCGGAGTGGCGGATCGCGTTCTTCCACGTGTTGCCGAACGCGCTGACCCCGCCCGTGGCCAACATCTCTCCGACCATCGGGTTCTCCATCCTGCTCACCTCCGGGCTCAGCTTCGTCGGCGCCGGGGTGCCGGTTCCCACCCCGGAGTGGGGTTCGATGATCGCGATCGGGGCTCCCAACATGATGACCGGCCAGTGGTGGACGGCCCTCTTTCCGGGCATCGCTCTCGGCATCTCCATCCTCGGCTACGCCCTCGTCGGCGACGGGTTGAAGGAATTCCTCGACCCGACCAAGCGGGTCTAGAGCGGACCCGGGCGGATGCCGGCCCTCCTCGCCATCGACGATCTGCACGTATCGTTCGCGTCCGACCGCGCCCGGACGGAGATCCTGCACGGGATCTCCCTCGAGCTGGAGCCGGGGCAGACCATCGGGGTCGTGGGCGAGTCCGGCTCGGGCAAG
>JAAXGI010000283.1 GCA_012267505.1 Gemmatimonadota bacterium | reverse complement strand
CCCCATCACCCCATCGGCGCGAAGGGGGTGGGGGAGAGCCCGAACGTCGGCGGGGTGTCGGCGTTCTCCAACGCGGTCAACGACGCCTTCGCCCATCTCGGCCTCACCCACACGCAGATGCCGCACGATCACTGGCGCGTGTGGAAGACGGCGGAGCGGCTCGGCCTCACGGGCTGACGGACGGGGACGGGTCGACTCCGGGCGGGACGCTGAAGGTCGAGGCGCTCAAGAGCCGGCTCGCGTCGGTCGGCTACATCGCCGACGACGCGCTCGCGATGGCGCTCCACCTCGCGCTTCGCCTCGGCCGGCCGCTCCTCGTCGAGGGGGAGGCGGGAGTCGGGAAGACCGAGGTCGCGAAGGCGTTCGCGACCGCGACGGGCGCTCGCCTAATCCGGCTCCAGTGCTACGAAGGGCTCGACGCGGCGGCGGCGATCTACGAGTGGAACTACCAGCGCCAGCTCCTCGCCATCAAGGCCCGTGAGGACGACGAGGGCGCGGACGAGACCGAGGAGCGGATCTTCTCCGAACGCTATCTCCTGCGCCGGCCGCTCCTCGAGGCGATCACCCAGGACGAGGCTCCGGTGCTCCTCATCGATGAGATCGACCGCGCCGACGAGGAGTTCGAGGCGTACCTGCTGGAGGTGCTCTCGGACTTCCAGGTGTCGGTGCCGGAGCTCGGCACGATCCGGGCCAAGAGCGTCCCCCACGTCATCCTCACCGCGAACCGCACCCGCGACCTCTCCGACGCGCTCCGGCGCCGCTGCCTTTACGCGTGGGTAGAGTTCCCGGACCCGGAGCGCGAGCTCGCCATCCTGCGCGCCCGGGTGCCGGGGGCGGGCGAGCGGCTGGCCAGCCAGGTCGTGCGCTTCATCGACGCGCTCCGGCGCGAGGACCTGGAGAAGAAGCCAGGGATCGCGGAGACCCTCGACTGGGTCGCGGCCCTCCTCGATCTCGAGGTCGAGAGCCTCGCGGGCGATCCCGGGGCGATCCGGGCAAGCCTGGTCTGCCTCCTCAAGACCGAGTCTGACCGCGCCGCGATCACTCCCGAGGTGCTGACCCGGATCACGGACCGGGCCGCCGCCTGAGCCCGGAAACTCGACGATGAGGCCAATAGCTCCGGAGGCCCTGACCGGGCGGGTCGCGGGGTTCGTCGCGCATCTTCGCCTGAACGACTTCGCCCTCGGGCCGGCGGAGTCCGCCGCGGCCCTGGCCCTCTTCGGCGACATCGACGGATGCGACCCGCGCGAGGTGCGGCTCGGCCTCAAGTCCCTCCTCGCCGGCCGCAGGGAGGAATGGGAGCGGTTCGACGACCTCTTCGAGGCGTACTGGCAGGGGCGGGGGTGCATCCGCCGGCGGCCCGACACCCCGGCCACCGACTCCCGCTCGCGACCCCCGCCCGGTCCGTGGCGGAACCACCTCGCTCCGCCCCCGGCCGGCGGGTCGGAGCGGGTCCACCCTCCCGGCGCACACGGCCCCGACGACGGTGAAGCCCGCGGCAGGGGCCGCGTCGTCGCCTCCCCGCGCTCGAGCCTCGCGAGGACCGACCTCCGCCACCTCGCCGACCCTGCGGAGCTCGCGGAAGCGGAACGGCTGGCGGCCCGGCTCGCCCGCGCCATGCGCCACCGGATCTCGCGGCGCTACCGGAACGCGCCCCGGGCGCCGCGCCTCGACCTCCGCCGCACCGTGCGGCGCAACCTCGGCCGCGGCGGCGAGCCCGTCGACCTCGTTCGCCGCCGGCGTCGCGATCGGCCGGTCCGTGTCGTCGTCCTGCTTGACGTCTCGGGTTCCATGGAGCAGTACAGCCGCTTCTTCCTCCAGTTCGTGAAGGGGCTTACCGATACCTGGGCCGAGTCCGACGCCTTCCTCTTCCATACCAGGCTCGTCCGGATCACCGATGCGCTCCGCGACCACGATCCGGTCCGCGCGATGTCGCGCCTCGCCCTCCTCGCCCAAGGGTTCGGCGGAGGGACCCGGATCGCCGAGTCCGTCCGGTTCTTCAACACCCGCTATGCGAAAGCGGCCCTCGATTCCCGCTCGGTCGTGATGATCCTCTCCGATGGCTACGACACCGGGGACGCCTCGGCCATGTCCCGCGAGATGCAACGACTCCGGCGCCGGGCGCGGCGCGTCGTCTGGCTCAACCCGCTCCTCGGGTGGCGGGGCTACGAGCCGGTCGCCCGCGCGATGGCCGCCGCCCTGCCCTTCGTGGACTGCTTCGCGCCCGCGCACACCCTCGAAGCCCTCGCCGCCATCGAGGGCGAGCTCGCCCGCCTGTAACGGAGCTCACGCCCAAGCGGCCGCGGAAAACGAGGTCAGAGGCGGCGGTCCTCGGCGACCGGCACGACCCCGACCGACTGGCCGGAGAGCATGTCCCGGTAGATGACGTCCCGGACCTGGTCGAGGTCCAGGTCATGCCGCTCGATGAGGTCCCCCGCATCGCGCACGATTGCGTCGACGTCCTGCATGAGCTTGAGCCGCTTGAAGATGTCTTCGTGCCGGAGGCCGAGGCTCTCGCCCACAAGCTCCATGAAGTTGAGGATCTCGAAGCTCTGTCCCGACTCGTAGTGGCAGAGCTCGCGGTGGCAGGCGTGGAAGATAGTCGCGAGGGTATCGACCCCCGCCGCCTCCGCCGCCTCGAACTCGGTTTCGCGGAGCTTCGCCTTGAAGTCGGGGAGCACGGAGAGGCTGTTCGACATCGTCCCCACCCGCTGCACCTCGATGTCGACCAGGTCGAGGCCTGGAATGGCGCGGAGGATCCGCCGCGCTGCCTCGACCACCCCGGGGAGGACCGGGCGTTCGTGCAGGGCGACCCGCCGCCGCACGGGGTGGATCATGAGGGGGGCGAGCCGATCCAGCCGGTCGGCGACGTACTCGATGAATGGCGTCAGGGCGAACGGATCGGCTCCCTGCACCTCGGAAAAGGTCGGGAGGGTGACCTCTCCGAGCTGGGTCTGGCAGCTCGGGCACCACGAGAGCACCTCCCCGGTACCGGCGCTGCCGAGCCGCTCGATCGTGTTGAAGCCGACTCGACCCGCGCCCTCGGCGTCTCCGGCCCGGTACTGGAATATCCCGCAGCAGCTCGACGGCCCGCCCATCACCTCGTAGCGGACCCCGAGCGTGTCGAGGACGTCCAGGCAAAGGAGGGCAATGTGCGGGGTGCGCAGCACGTTGCACCCGGTGTAGAACACCACGTCGGGAACCGCCTTCGGCCTCTCGCCGCGCCGCGGAGACGGGTTGATCCTCGCCAGCAGATCCGGCGGAAGCTGCATTCGCGAAAGGACGCGCACCCCCCGGCTCATGCCGGAGAAGACCTCGGCGCCGTCGCGGCGCGCCGGTTCCCTTCCCTGCCGGCGGCGCACCGCGGTGCGGGCGAGTCCGAGCATGAACCGCGGATTGATGCCGTGCGGGCAGGCGGGGATGCAGTAGCCGCTTCCGGTGCACACGTTCGCCCACGTCGCCGCCTTGCCGGTGCCTTCGCCACCGGCGAGCAGGTCCAGCACCCCGGAGACGATTTCGGGCGCCTGCGAGGGATCGAGTCCCGCGGGCTCGACCATCGGGCAGACCTCGACGCACTTGCCGCATTGCGTGCAGGCGTCGAGCACGTCCGCCGTCCGCCCGGCAAGGGAATCGACGAATGCCTGGCCGTTCGCCTTCACGCGAGGACTCTCGGCCCCGCGCCGTCACGAATCGGCGCCCGACGGTGTTGCACGCCTGAAGAGGATCCCACTTCCTTCTTCCGCGAGCCGCGGGCCTCCATCGGATCGAGGAACGCAATTTCGTTCATTTCGAAAACGAGGTCTGCTACATGGCCCCATCTTACATGTTGCCGCACGTTCGAGGAGGGGCCCGCTTCCCGGGGCACAGCCCGGCACGGGGCGCTCTGGCCCACGAGAAGATTCGAAACTGCTACGACCGGTCTCGCCACCACGAGATTCAACCGCCGACGCGAAGCTCCAGCGATTCTCATTTTGGCTTCCGAGGGTCGCGACTCAAGGCTCCAGGTGTTCGAGCACCGATTCGCGATCGATTTCGCTCGCCACGCCCTGGAGCACGGAGCGCCCCTGATCCATGACCAGGATCGCATCGGCAACCGAATCGGCGAAGTCGAGGTTCTGCTCCACGATGACGAAGGTTGCACCCCTCGCCTTGCGCGCGAGAATGAGGGTCTTCATCCTCTCGATGTTTTCCGACTGGACGCCTTCGGACGGCTCATCCAGGACCGTGACTTCCCCGTTCTCCGCCATCGTCCGCACGAAAGACAGGATCTTTCGCTCGCCGCCACTCAGGGTGCCCGCGGCCTGGGCCAGTCTTTCCTCGAGGATCGGGAAGGTTTCGAAATACGTTCGATAAGGGACGCGCCAGGACTGTGGGCGCATCAGGAGAAGATTGTCTCTCACGGTAAGGCTGTCGAACACCGGCCGCTCCTGCATGGCGCAGCTCAGGCCGAGCCTTCGGCGTTGGTCGGTGGAAACACGGGTCACCTCCCGGTCGTTGAGGAAGATCGATCCCTCCTGACAGGTGAGGTGCCCGGAGAGGATCTTGGCCAGTGTGCTCTTGCCGACCCCGTTGCGGCCCAGGATGCAGAGGCAGCCCCCGCGAACGACGGCGGCCGAGAGTTTCCGGACGATGGTCATCTCCCCGTAGCCCCCGGACACGTTGTCGAACCGAAGAGCGAATTCACGGCTCATTCCGCGACTCCCGCGTAGACGGTCCTGACTTCGGCATTGCCTCGGATCTCCTCCACCGTGCCCTCGGCGAGCAGCCGGCCGTTGTGAAGCACGAAGACGCGATCGGCCAGGGTCTGCACCAAGGCCATGTCGTGTTCGATCACGAGCGTCGTGGCGCCGAACTGCCCGGTCGCCCAGCGGATGGTTTCGATGACCTGCTCCGTCTCCGCGAGCGACAGCCCGGCGCAGGGTTCGTCGAGGAGGATCAGCCTCGACTCGGTGCACAACACCATCGCCAGGTCGAGGACCTGACGTTCCCCGTGCGAGAGGTTGGCGACCCGCCGGTCCCGTTCCGACAGGAACGGAAACCGCCGCTCGAGCTCCTCGAGCACCGGGCTGGTCCAATCGAGCAGCGACAGACGGAGGAGGTCGCGCCGGCGCGCCCTCCCCGTCCAGAGCGCGACCGCGGTGTTCTCGCCGACCGTCAACTCGTCGAACAC
>JAAXGI010000297.1 GCA_012267505.1 Gemmatimonadota bacterium | reverse complement strand
CGAGAATCCGGAGTTCACCTGCCAGTGGGTGAAGATGGTGTCGTCGGCCGATGCCGACTATCGCGGCAATCCGGGAGCCTATGGGCCGGGGACCGACAACGCGATGGGGATCGCCAAGAGCGTGTCCGGAGACGAGGCCCAGGTCGGCGGGGTGCTCGCGCTGTACGACTATCCGACCCTCGAGGAGCAGGTTTCCGGGACGTGGCTCGGCGGCGGCGTGCAGAACGCGCTGATGGCGGCATCGCAGTTCCTGATGTCCCAGGGCAAGCTCGACAGCGTGCTCGACAGCTACGCCGATTCCGCGACGCCGAAGTTCGCGCAGATGGTGCTGGACGGCGGGTGCTGAGGCGCGCTGACGGCAATCCGTTGACAATCGACGCGTCCGGGTCCGGCGAGCCTGGCGGACCCGGACGCGTCGGCGGGTATGAATCCCGATGCCGAATTGAGGCAGAATGCGGCCTCATTCCGGTCGTGAACGCCGGGACCGACCTCGGATAACCATGCGCCCATGACCGCGGTCATCAGTCTCAATCACGTCGCGATGGAGTTCCCGGCCCTGCAGGGACTCGGGAGTGTTCAGGCGCTCGAAGACGTGAACTTCGAGTTCCGCGAGAACGAGTTCGTGGTGGCGCTGGGCGCCTCCGGCTGCGGAAAGACCACGCTGCTCAACGTCATCGCGGGCTTTCTCTCTCCCACCTCCGGCGAGGTCCTGCACAAGGGCATGCCGGTCAGCGGTCCGGGCAAGGACCGGGGCGTCGTCTTCCAGAAGCACGCCCTGCTCCCGTGGTTCAACGTGGTCGAGAACACCGAGTTCGGACTGAAGCTCCAGGGCGTCGCGAGCTCCGACCGCCGGGCCAGGGCGCGGGAGAATCTGGCTCTGGTCGGGCTGTCGGACTTCGAGCACTATCCGATCTACCAGCTCTCCGGGGGCATGCAGCAGCGTGTCGGTCTCGCCCGGGCGCTGACCTGCGACCCGGACATGCTGCTCATGGACGAGCCCCTCGGCGCGCTCGACGCCTTCACGCGCGAGAACATGCAGGAGCTGATCCTCGACGTGTGGAAGAAGACCCGGAAGGTCGTGTTCTTCATCACCCACAGCGTCGAGGAAGCGCTGTTCATGGCCACCCGGCTCATCGTGATGTCGCCGCGGCCGGGCCGGATCACCCACGAGTACGAGCTCGACTTCTGCAACCAGTTCTTCGAGACCGGCAACGCGAGACAGGTCAAGTCGTCGGCCGATTTCATCAGGATCCGCGAGGAGATCCTGTCCATCATCTACGGCGAGGAAGTGGGCGAGCAGCTCCCATGAATCTCGGAATCTTCTCGCGGCAGAAGCAGCAGGTCGTCGACCAGTACGGGGCGCCGGGTCAGGGCAACAGCACCTTCATCAGCGCCGTCACCATCGTGGTGATCCTCGGAGGCTGGTGGCTCGTCACCCATCTCGAGCTGATCCGGCCCCTGTTCCTGCCGTCCCCGGAGCTGGTGATCTCGAAGTTCAACAAGATCGCCTGCACGGAGTACTACTTCGAGAAGCTGCTGGTCGTGCTCGGCGCGCGGGCCGAGGTCGAGGCGGTGTGCCACGGCTTCAGTGAGCACGCCCTGCACGAGCACATCCTCTGGAGCCTGTACCGCGTCTTCCTCTCCTTCTTCCTGGCGGTCATTACCGCGGTGCCCATCGGCATCGCGATGGGCATGAGCCGCCATGCCCGCGGGGTCTTCGATCCGCCGATCGAGTTCTACCGCCCGATCCCGCCGCTCGCCTACCTCCCGCTGACCATCATCTGGTTCGGGATCGGCGAGTCCGGCAAGCTCTTCCTGATCTATCTCGCCTGCTTCGCGCCCATCGCGATCAACGCCCGCGCCGGGGTGCGCTCGGTCTCGATCGAGCAGATCCACGCGGCGTATTCGATGGGAGCGACTCCTCAGCAGGTGGTCCGGCAGGTGGTCATCAAGGCGGCGCTCCCGGAGATCCTCACCGGCATGCGGGTCGCGATCGCCTTCGGCTGGACCACGCTGGTGGCGGCGGAGATGGTCGCGGCCAAGGCGGGGATCGGCGTCATGGTGCTCAATGCCGCCCGGTTCCTCGCCACCGACATCGTGTTCCTCGGCATCGTGGTGATCGGTGCCGTCGCGTTCGTGTTCGACCTCATGATGCGGAAGATCGAGCGGGCGCTCGTCCCGTGGAAGGGCAAGGTATAGACCCGCGGGAAACCGGGCCGGGACGCCCTTTCGTCTGCCGCAGTGCGCCCGTTGCGCTTGCGGGGGAGCGGCGGATTCGGATACTCCACCCTCGGGTCGAACAGAAGATGCTCTGCCACCCCCAGCGCCTCGTACAGCGCGCGCCTGGTGACGCAGTCGTTCTTGCGCGTGCTCTTCGACGTAACCTCCAGCACGAAGTCGGGCACCATCGGCTCGCGCCATATCGGCCAATTGACGCAACAGGTTGACTGCGAGGCCATGGAGCCGGTCGACTCCCATTACGCGGCAACCGTGCCGGAACGCGAACGCCGCCGTCCACTGGCGGGGCACAAGACGGCGGACGTGTGTATCGTCGGCGCCGGGTTCACCGGGTGCTCCACCGCCCTGCATCTGGCCGAGCGCGGGTACTCGGTCGTGGTGCTGGAGGCGGAGCGGGTGGGCTGGGGAGCGAGCGGGCGCAACGGCGGCCAGATCGGCAGCGGCATGCGGCAGTCGATGAGCGCATTGGAACGATCGAACGGTGCGGCGTGCGCCGAGGCTCTGTGGGCGTTGTGCGAGGAGGCGAAGACGCTCATCGAGGACCGCATCGCGCGTCACGGCATCGAATGCGACTGGCGTCCGGGCAACCTGCTGGCGTCCACCCGCGAACGCTACATGGGGTGGATCGAGAGCGAGGCGGAGTTCTGCCACCGGCGCTTCGGCTATCGCGGATACCGGATGCTGTCCCGGGCGGAGATGCGCGAGGAAGTCGCGAGCGAGCGCTACGTCGGGGGGCGGATGGACGAGGGAGGCGGGCACCTGCACCCCCTGCGGTTCGTGCTCGGGATGGCCGATGCCGCGGTCCGCGCCGGGGCGCGGATCTTCGAGAGCTCGCGGGTCGAGGGGATCCGGTGGAGCTCGCCCTCGCGGGTGTCCACCGCGCAAGGTGTCGTCGAAGCCCGATACGTCGTCCTCGCCGGCAACGCCTACCTGGGCCGCCTGGAGCCGAGGATCGAATCCCGAATCATGCCGATCGTCAACCACGTGCTCGCCACCGAGCCGCTCGGGGAGACGCGCGCCCGGGCCCTCATACGCAGCGGCGCCTGCGTGCATTCGACCAGGTTCGTCGTCGACTACTATCGGTGCACGGCCGACCACCGGCTC
>JAAXGI010000029.1 GCA_012267505.1 Gemmatimonadota bacterium | reverse complement strand
GTCCTCTGCCTGCTGGCGGCGGCCACGGCGGTCATGCTCCTCGGCCTGGCGGACGACCGCCGGCCGCTGCCGCCGGCCCTGCGCCTGTGCGTGCAGGCGGCCCTGGCAGCCGCCCTGGTCCTGTGGGTGCCCGGGTTCCGCCTGGGAGGCCTCGGAGGAGGCGCCGCCCCGGCCGTCCTGAGCGTCCTGTGGATCGTGGCCATGACCAACGCCTTCAACTTCCTGGACAACATGGACGGCCTGGCCGCGGGGCTGGCCGTCGTCGGCCTGGGCACCTGCGCGGCCCTCGGCTTGGCCGCCGGAGACCTGCCCATGGCCGTCCTCTGCCTGGCCGCGGCCGGCGCTTCGGGCGGGTCTAGAAGAGGTCCTCGGGCGAGTCTGCACCCCGAAGCACTCCGAGGGCCGCCTGTAGCGGAGCATCGTAGGGGGTGCGACGCCGGAACTCTCCTATCTCACCCCAGCCCTGGAGCGCGATCTCGAGCTCCAGGTCGATCTCCACGAAGCGCTGCGCGTCCGGGAGGATTCCGCTTCCGGGCTCCAAATCCGTGTCAGCTTGCAGAAGCGCGAGAAGCTCTTCAGCCTCCGCTCCTGTGAGTTCGAAGTCCGGCGCGCCGCCACTCGCCGGTCTCTCCTGCAGGTACCGCACCGCATAGTCAAACCGGGCCAGACTGTAGCCGGCAGCCTCCTCAAAGAGGAGACGGACCGCCGCCTGCTCGTCTGCGGAGAGCGTATCCACCCGGGCCAGCACATCCGGGACGATCCCGCCCCCGCCGAAGAGCGGACGTCCGCCTTGCGATGTCACGACCGGCCGACCCGCCGTGTCGGCGGGAAGCGCGGCGCGCCCCATGATGTCGAGCGCCAGATGCCCGCTAGGAGGATCCTCCCCGTCGGGCCCGTCCCCGGTCCTCTCAATGGACCGCCCGAGTGGGGTGAACCACCGCGCGGTCGTGAGCTTGAGCATGTTTCCCCCGGGGAGGTACAGGAGAGTCTGGACGGACCCCTTTCCGAAGGTACTCGTCCCTACAAGGAGCGCACGGTCGTGGTCCTGGAGCGAACCGGCCACGATCTCCGAGGCCGAGGCGCTTCCCCGGTCCACGAGCACGACGAGCGGCACGCCCTCGTAGTGGTCCTCCGACGACGCACGGAGCATTCCGTTGATTCCGCGGTCGTCGCCGCGCGTATCTACGACATCGGTCCCATCCGGGAGAAAGAGGTCTGCGACGCCGAGCCCCTGGTCGAGGACACCTCCCGGGTTCCCGCGGAGATCGAGGATGAGCGAGGTCGCGCCCTCGTCGAGGAGGGAGTCCGCCACGGCGCGGACCTCACGGGTGGCCGTCTCACTGAATACCCGCAACGGCACGTATCCGACCGAGTCCTCGAGGAGGAGCCCGAAAGGGACAGATCGGAGGCGGATCCGCTCGCGCTTGATCGTGAAGGGGATCGGGGCCTCGACTCCGGGGCGCTCCATGAGTACGTCGACCGAGCTCCCCGGACTCCCGCGGAGCATCCGGACAGCCTCTTGCACGGACCAACCGCGTGCTCCCTCTCCCGCGACCTCAATGATCCGGTCGCCGGTGCGGATCCCGGCGCGCGACGCTGGCGTTCCGGGCAGCGGCGCCACGACCGTAATGTATTCGTCGCGATCCGTGATCTCGATCCCGAGGCCCCCGTAGTCCCCCTCCGTCTGGATGCGGAAGTCCTCATAGGCACTGGTGTCGAGCACTGAGGTATTCGGGTCGCCGAGCTCTTCGAGGATGCCCTCGATCGCATACTCGTAGAGCTGTTGCCGATCCACGTCCTCGACGTAGAGATCAGCGATGTAGTCGACCATCTCATCCAGGAGCCGGGCTTCCACGACGACGGCGTCGCTCCGCCCCATCCCGCGCTGGATGAGCCACCCCCCGATCACGAGTGCGAGCATCAGGACGATACCGGATGCCGCCGGGGAACGTTTCCGCGTCATGCCCGCGCCGGGAGGGATGGAGAACTCACGAGAGGGGAGGGTGTCTTAACCCCTCCTTCGGAAGAATGATTCAGGGAGCGCATCCTCGACGGTCTTTCGGATCGCCCGGCCGACATCCGCCTCACTCGCGGAAGCATCGATCAGCCGGACCCTGTCGTCCCCGTCCGCGAGCGTCCTGTACGCTTCGCGCACCCGCTCCAGCCAAACCTCCCCTTCCCCCTCGATCCGGTCACGGGCCTTTCCCGCCCTGTTCTGGCGCGCGAGGCCCGCCGCGACGGGAAGATCCAGGACGAGGGTGAGGTCCGGCCGGACCGCTCCGGTCGCGAACGCGTTGAGAGCGCGCACGGCGTCCGGGTCCAATCCACGGCCGCACCCTTGGTAGGCCAAACTGGAGAGTTCGAAGCGGTCCGCGATCATTACATCGCCGCGCATGAGCGCCGGCCGAACGACATCGTGCACGAAGGCGGCCCTCGCTGCCAGGAGAAGGAGGAGCTCCGTCTCGGCGGGGATCTCCGTCCCCGGCGCGTCGAGGAGGATGTCCCGGATCGCCTCGCCGACCCGAGTGCCGCCGGGCTCACGGCCGATACAGTGAGCAATCCGGCGCTCGGCCATCCACCGGGAGAGGAGCCTCGCCTGGGTCGTCTTCCCGGCCCCCTCGATGCCCTCGAGGACGAGGAAGAAGCCGCGGCTGCTCACCGAGCGAGGCGTGTGTGCCGGAGCCCGTGAGAAGGACTAGCCATCCCTGTAGTAGTCCATACCGAGGTGGGTGAGCGGCTCCTCGCCGCCAAGCCAGCGGAGAGTGTTCTTGAGCTTCCGGTGCTGGATGAAGAGATCGTGCTCCGGGTAGAGCCCCTCGGCCGTCTGCGGGCTCTTGAAGTAGAAGGAGAGCCATTCCTGGATCCCGGAGAGTCCAGCCCTGGCCGCGAGATCCAGGAAGAGGGCGAGATCGAGGACGATCGGCGCCGCGAGGATCGAGTCCCGGCAGAGAAAGTCGACCTTGATCTGCATCGGATAGCCCATCCACCCGACGATATCGATGTTGTCCCACCCCTCCTTGTTGTCCCCGCGCGGCGGGTAGTAGTTGATCCGGACCTTGTGATAGAGTCTCCCGTAGAGCTCCGGATACATCTCTGGCTGCAGGACGTGCTCGAGCACCCCGAGCTTCGACTCCTCCTTCGTCTTGAAGGAATCCGGATCGTCGAGAACCTCGCCGTCCCGGTTGCCGAGGATGTTCGTCGAGAACCAACCGTCGATGCCGAGCATCCGGGCCTTGAAGCCGGGGGCAAGGATCGTCTTCATTAGAGTCTGGCCGGTCTTGAAATCCTTGCCGGCGAGGGGCACACCGCGCGCCACAGATGCCTCTTCGAGCGCTGGAACGTCGGCCGACAGATTCGGGGCGCCATTCGCATAGGGTACGCCCTCCATGATCGCCGCGTAGGCGTAGATCATGCTCGGCGCGATGGCCGGGTCGTTGGATTCCATCGCCGCCTCGAAGGCGTCGAGCGACTCGTGCGCAGGCCCGGGTCGCAGGAAGATCTCCGTCGACCCGCACCAGATCATAACGAGCCGTTCGCACCCGTTCTCGCGGCTGAAGCGGCGGATGTCCTCCCGGAGCCCGTTGGCCAGCTCCATCTTGGTGGTGGCCCGTTTCACGTTGGTGCCGTCGAGCCTGCGCACGTACGCCCGGTCGAAGACGGCCGGCATCGGCCGGATCCCCTCGAGGAAACCGCGGAGGGACTTCAGGTGGGGAGCATCCAGAACACCCGCCTTTAGTGCGCTCTGGTAGCCGTCGTCGGGGATCGGGTCCCATGCGCCGAAGGCGAGATCCTCGAGAGGAACAAGCGGAAGGAAGTCGGCGATCCTCGGCACGCGGTCCGCGGTCCGCTTCCCGAGCCGGATCGTGTTGAGCTGGGTCAGCGAGCCCAGCGGGCGGGCGAGCCCACGGCGTGCCGCCTCCACCCCCGCGACGAACGTCGTCGCGACAGCGCCGAATCCGGGGAGCAGGATGCCGAGCCGTCCGCCCACATCGCGGACCTTGGGTCGTTCACTCACAGGATGCCTCACAGTCACGGTTCATCCGGCCGTCTTCCCCCGCCGTTCAGGCATCCAGCGGAACCCCGGACGCGTTCTTGTAGACCAGGACCACCCGCTGGATCACGGTCAGGATCGTCGTCACGGCCAGGATGACGAGGATCACCTTGAGGACAAGCCCCTGCCACATGAGGCCGAACAACAGGCACCCGCCCCCGAGGAGGACGACGCGCTCGGCGCGTTGCATGAATCCCGCTGAGCATTCAACCCCGAGCGCCTCCGCACGCGCCCGAGTATAGCTGACCATCAGGGAGCCGCCCATGGCAAGCACGATCACGTAGACCATCCAGACGTCGGCCAGCTCGCGCCCGTACTGGTTGTAGAGGGAGAGAAGCCCCAGGAAGACGACGATCTCGCTCACGCGGTCGAGCGTGGAGTCGTAGAAGGAGCCGAACTTGGACGCCAGCGCGCTTGCCCGCGCAACCTGCCCGTCGAATATGTCGAGAATGCCCCCGGTCATAACCAGGAGACCCGCCCAGCGGACGTGGTCGAGGTGGAAGAGCACGCCGGCGGCGATTGTTACGGCAAAGCCCAAGGTGGTGATCAGGTTCGGATGCGTCCCCCGTCGCACAAGGGCGAGTACGACTGGGTCGATGAGGCGGTAGACGGGTTCCTTGAACGCCTTCAGGGACTGCATCGTCTGACTCCGGTCAGGTCGCGAGGATGATGCGGCCGGCCGCGCCCGTCTCGATGCCGCTCGCGATCGTGTCGTTTACGCGCCCGAGCACCTTGTCGAAGTTCGCCTGGGCGGCGACGAGACGCTGATACTCCGGGCGGACCTGTAGCTTCTCGGCGGCCTTCTCGTAACGCGACCGGGTCACGTCGTCGACCTGCTGACCACTCCGGAGCCGGGCCATCACCTCCGACTCGGCCTCCTCGAGCGCCGTGCGGAGCTTGGCCACGTCGCGGTCGTCGTCCACTGCGCGGACCGCCCGCTTGAGGGCCTGATACTCGTCCGTGCGCCCGAGCGCCTCGCCCAGCTCCCTGGCCATCTCGTCAATCTTTCGCATCGCCGCGTCCGCCCCCCGTCAGGTTCTTCCCTCGCTCTCCGCGCCGCCTGCCATCCCCTGCCACCGCGCAAGCACGATGCGCTCAACCCCTGCAAGGTCCCGGACCACCTCCGGCGGAGCGTACCCGCCCGCGTGCCGAATGCTCTCCGACACCGCGCGCGCCTGGCCAGCGCCGACTTCGACCGCAAGCAGCCCCCCCTGCACCAGGACGCCGTGCGCGCCCCAGACCAGCCGCGTCAGGACGGCGACGCCCCCCTCTCCGGCTACGAGCCCTTCCCGGGGCTCGTAGAGGCGGACCTCGGGCGGCAGCGTCTCGAACTCCTCCCTCGATACGTACGGGGGGTTCGACACTACGACGTCGAAGCGTTCGCAGCCCGCCACCGGAAGAAAGAGATCCCCCTGACGGAATTCCACCCGTGCGTCGAGGGCGTTGCGGCGTGCATTGCGCCGAGCGACATCCAGGGCAGCCTCCGACGTGTCCGTCGCGAGGATGCGTCCGAAGTCCCCCTCAGCGGCGAGCGAGAGAGCGATCGCGCCGCTCCCGGTGCCGATGTCGAGGGCCGACGGGCCGGCTGGCGCGTCCCGCCCCACCCGCGCCAGCACCGCACCGACGAGCTCCTCGGTCTCGGGCCTGGGAATAAGCACGCTGCTGTCGACGGCGAGTTCGAGCGCCCGGAAGGGAACACGGCCAAGAATGTACTGAAGCGGGCGCCTCCGCGCGCGGTCCAGGAGGCGGGGCTTGAAGCGCGCAAGCTCGCCGGGGGTGAGGGGCCGGTCGAAGTCGAGATAGAGGTTCAGCCTCTCCGTGCCCAGCGTGTCGGCCAGGAGGTGCTCGGCGTCCAGCCGCGCCTCCGTAACGCCCTTTCCCTCGAGGTAGGCGGAGCTCCATTCGACGAGGTGGAGGACGGTCCACGCATCGCCCTCGGGCGGCGGATTCCGCCAGGCGGACCGCGCAAGGCTTTGGGAGACGCTCAAGGCCCGCTACCCCATGCGCTCGTCTTCGTCGGCGAGGCGGAGGCCCTGGAGCAGTTCCGTCAGGTCACCGTCGAGTACGTTCGGGAGGTTGTGCACGGTGAGGGCGATCCGGTGGTCGGTGATCCGGTCCTGGGGGAAGTTGTAGGTACGTACCTTGGCCGACCGGTCGCCGGTTCCGACCTGCGTCCTGCGCTCCCGGGCGCGCGCCGCCTCGCGCTCGGCCATCCTGCGGTCGAGGAGCCGGCTGCGGAGCACCTTCATCGCCTTCGCCCGGTTCTTGTGCTGCGACTTCTCGTCCTGGCAGGTGACGACGAGCCCCGTGGGACGGTGGGTGATCCGCACGGCGGAGTCCGTTGTGTTCACCGACTGCCCGCCCGGACCCGAGGAGCGGAAGACATCGATCCTGAGCTCTGCAGGGTCGATCTCCACATCGACCTCCTCCGCCTCGGGGAGGACGGCGACGGTGGCAGCCGAGGTGTGGATGCGGCCCTGGCTCTCCGTCTCCGGTACGCGCTGGACGCGGTGCACTCCGGACTCGAAGCGGAGCAGCCCGTACGCTCCCTTGCCGCGTACGACGATGACCGCTTCCCTGACCGCGCCGAGCGCGCCTTCGGAAAGATCAACTATCTCGACCTCGAAGCCCTCGCGCTCAGCGAATCTCCGGTACATCCGGAGGAGATCACCGGCAAAGAGCCCGGCCTCGCTCCCGCCCGTGCCGGCTCGAACCTCGACGACGGCGGCGCGCCCTGCGAAGGGATCCTCGGGCAAGAGGAGGCGCCGGGCCTCGGCGGAGAGCACCGCGATCCGTTCCTTGAGGCGCTCGGTCTCCTCTCTGGCGAGGGTGCGGAGCTCGTCGTCCTCCGCGCCGGCCTCCGCGAGCTCCCGGGCACCCTCGAGCTCATGGACCGCGCCTGAAAGCAGTCGGGCAACACGCACGACGGGCCCGAGGCGGGCGTGTTCCCGGCCCAGCTCCCTGAGCAGTGCCGGGTCGGCGCTCACCCCCGGCTCGGTCAGGCGGAGGTTGAGCGCCTCGACGCGCGATACTGCCTCTTCAAGCCGGCGGGTGAGTCGCTCGTCCACGGCCGGGATGTCCGGGGCGGAGATGCGGACGCACCCCCGCGGGGGACGGGTGCGGAAGAGGCGTCGAAGGCGTCGTCTCGCGGGGCTTCCGCGTCACGTCTCCCTGAGTTTCGCGTATTTCCGGTTGAAGCGCTCGACACGGCCTGCCGTATCGACGAGCTTCTGTTTTCCGGTGTAGAACGGATGGCAGACCGCGCAGATCTCGATGCTCAGCTTCGCCCTTGTCGAGCGCGTCTCGATCACGTTCCCGCACGAACAGATGATCTTGACGGGCTGGTACTTGGGATGGATTCCCGGTTTCATGGCTGCTCCTCCGGCCCCGGAAGCCGATGCGCAGACCGGTCGGCGCCGCGCCATCTTTCGCAGGGAGGAGAGAATATAGGGAAGGGACCGACCGCCTTCAACGGGGGCGCGCAGCCGGAGCAGCGTGCGATGCAACCACCCGACCCGGGGAACGCCATCCGTTCCCGGGCAGACGGGCGGGGATGACAGCAGAGAGGCGATCGTCTCCCGCATGCCTCCCGGAACACCTCTCGGACCAGACCGGTCCCGGCGCCTTTCGGCTACGCGTAGGCAGATCGCCGCGCTAGCGTGGCCGATCGTCCTCGCGAATGCGTCCGTACCGCTGCTCGGGCTCGTGGACACCGCCGTCATCGGGAACGCGGGCACCGCGCGTGAACTCGGTGCGATCGCGCTCGGCGTGCTCATCTTCAACTTCCTCTACTGGAGCTTCGGCTTCCTCCGCATGGGGACGACCGGGTTCACGGCGCAAGCCTGGGGCGCCGGGGACAAGACCGAGGTCCGCGCGACTCTTGGCCGGGCGCTCCTCCTGGCAGCCGTCCTGGGCACCGGGCTCATCCTGCTCAGACGCCCGATCGGCGGAACCGCGATCGCGCTTCTCCAAGCGGACCCGGCGACGGAGGACTTCACAGCCTCCTATTTCTTCCTCCGGATCTGGGGCGCCCCGGCGAGCCTCGGCATCTTCGCCGTGCTCGGGAGCTTCGTAGGGACCGGCCGCACGGACCATCTCCTTCGCACACAGCTCTTCCTGAACGGGCTGAACGCGGCGCTCGACCTCCTCCTCGCCGGCCTGCTGGGGATGGGTGTCCGGGGGATCGCGCTCGGGACCGTTATCGCGGAGTGGGCGACTCTCGGGGTCTGCCTTGCAGTCGTAGGCGCGGCCATGCGCAGGCAGGCGGGGGACGGCGAGGAACTCTGGCCGTGGGCGCGGATCGGGAACGTCCGGCGCGTTCTACCGATGCTCGCGGCCAACGGGAACATCATGGTGCGCACCCTCTTTCTCATCACGGGCTTCGCCTGGTTCACAAACCAGAGCGCAGGGCTCGGGACCGAGGTGCTGGCAGCCAACCACATCCTCCTGCAGCTGGTCTCGCTGAGCGCCTACCTTCTCGACGGGTACGCGAACGCCACGGAGATCCTCGTCGGTCGCGCAGTCGGCAGGGGGAAGCGGGGCGCCTTCGACGCCGCCGTCCGGGCCGCCACGGAACTCGCCGGGATCACGGCGATCCTCCTCGGAGCTGCCGTGCTCCTCCTCGGTTCCACCGCCGTCTCTGCCCTGACGGACCTGGCTCCGGTGCGCGAAGTCGCGGAGTGCCATCTGGTGTGGACAGCCGCTTATGTCGCGGCCTCGTTCGCCGCTTTCCAGCTCGACGGCGTCTTCATCGGCGCGACGGGAACGACCGAGATGCGCAACGCGAGCATCCTCTCCTTCGTCGCCTTCTACGCCGCCTCGCGCATCCTGACTCCCCTGCTCGGAAACGACGGGCTCTGGCTCGCGTTCCTCCTCTACGTAACGGCGCGGGCCGTGGCCCTCGGACTCTTCTATCCCCGGCTTCGGAGGGGCGTCGCGAACTGACGGCCGGACGCGCGGGAGCTGTCACCGCCCGAACCCCGCAGGGAGAAGCGTGGAGTGCAGGCCTATGCGCGGCTCCGGCGCCGCGTTCTCCGTAGGAGCACGGGGGCGGCGGCGGCGAGGAGAAGGGCCAGCCCGGCGAGGCCACCTAGGTCTCCGAACCGGACATAGGGCGTCATCGCAGGCGATACCGGGGGCGTGACCTCCTCAACGGTCGCGTCACGGAGTCGCAGCCGACGGACCGGCCCGCCATCCGGTCCGAGCGCGAGGAGCTCTCCCCCGACCGAGGGTTTGAGGACAGCCATCCGCGTCTCGACGGCCCGCAGCACAAGGTGGGCGCCGTGCTGGGCCCGGGCCGCCGCCCCCAGAAGCGGAAACACCGGGGCGAACCACCCCTCGTTGGAAGGGTTCACGAGGAGGCTCGCTCCCGCCCGTCTCAGCTCCCGGACGTCGCGGCCGAACGCCGCCTCGAAGCAGATGACGACTCCGGCGACCAGTCCTCCGCCAAGCTGGAGGACGCCCCCGCGGGGGCCGGGCGCGAGACTGTTGCTCTCGACGCCCGGCACGAGCCGCACCTTGCCGTGGACCAGCTCACTGCGGCCGCCCGGTTCGACGAGGACCGTCCCGTTCCGGAGCTGCCGTCCGGTGCCGTCCGGTGCCGTCCCCGCCAGCACCAGCGCGCCGGCAAGAACCGGTATGCGGGCCTCCGCCGCCAGTTGGACTATCCTCTGCTCCGTCCCCTCGCTCCAGCTCGCGCGAAACGGAGCCTCTGGCAGAAGTAGAGCCACCGGCCCGGTCACCGGCGCTGCCGGGCCCGGCCGGAGCGCGGCGGAGATCCGCGCGACGGACTCCGCGGCAGCCAGTTCCCGACGTTCCGGCTCCAGGAGTTCGGCCCGCGTCATGGGGATGGCGGCGACCCAGACGGGCGCACCGTCTTCCGTCGTGAGTCCTGCGGTCCGCACACCTCCGAAGAGCGCGGGCCCGAGGACCAGGAGCGCGACCCCGAGAAAGCGGAGGCCGAGCCGGCCACGGGGCCGGCAAAGACAGCACACGAGTGCACCGTTCACGAGCCCGAGCCAGAGGGTGAGGACACTCACGCCGCCCCATTCGGCGGGGGTGGCAAATACGGGCGAGCCGGCGAGGGCAAGCCCGAGCGGGGTCCATGGCATCGCGAGCGGCCCGGCGCGGGCAAGAAGTCCCTCGGTGACCACCCATACAGCCGGAATCGCGATCAGGGGTGAGCCGCCCGCGCCAAGAAGGCGGTGGAGCACGAGGACAAGAAGACCTCCCGTCAGCGTTAGGACGGCGAGGGCCAATAGGCCGAGAAGCGCGCCGAACGGCGTCATCCCATGCAGGGTGAAGGGGACCCAATGGAGCACGACGGCGTAATGGACGCCGGCGAACCAGAGACCGGCACGGACGGCTGCGTCACGTGTCCTGAGCGACACGGCGAGGTATACGCCCAACGGAACCAGAGCCGTGAACGCCAGGGGCCAGAGCCCGAGGGGCGGGAGGGCGAGAGCCGCGAGGGCACCGGAGGCGGAGCCGGCATCGCGGGCGCTCACACTCCCCCTCCGTGCGCAGGCGAGCGACTCCACCCCAACGCGCCGCCTCCGACAATCCCGCTCCCACGGGGCCGTGCACCCGCAGCGGGCAGGTCTCGCAGTCTCGGCGGGCGATGCCCCGATCCCCCGCCGGAGCCACCCGACAGCCGACACCGGGTAGAGTGCGTCAACCCGGACGGCATCGCCGGCTGCCGGCTCACTCCCTGGAGAAACACTGTGCTCGCACCGCTCTTGTTCCAGGACGACGATCCGGATGGCGCTCGAGGCAGTGCAACACCCGGGTCCAGAAGGCACAGCCCTCCGAGCGCGCAAAGAGAAAGACTGCATCGAAGACCACGCCCGAGCGGCCGCCCGTCCAGTCCATGGCCGACCTGCTCAGCCATCTCACAAGCCTGACCCTCAACGAGGTCCACCTCCGCGGCCAGCCCGACAGCCGCTTCATGGCGGCCAGTGAGCCGGCCGAGCTCCGGCCCAAGGCCTTCGCCCTCCTCGAGCGGCCGTCCGAGCCCCGTGTCTACAACCGGCTGACAATGTAGATGGCGTGAATAGCCACTACCGGAGCCAACCCTGGGCCCTCCAGGCTCGTACAGTTCCGCCTAAGTGATCGGGATGTGTGCCGATGCAGGGGCGTGTCGTGCCCACACCGGAGGTTGCGGTCGACTTGGCCGATCGATCTACACTGGGACCAAGGCCAGCCCACTCCGTGTTGGCGATGAGGATCTGGCGAGGGGCAGTCACAGCTCCCTCCCCCAACAACCCACCCGGTCTACGAGACGGGAGGGACCGGCCCGATTGTTCGGATCATATCGCACGCGCCGCTGCTAGGGCAGCCTCCAGCGTGAATTCAAGTTCGTCTTCTCCATGTAGGACCGAGAGAAATCCCGCCTCGAACGCCGACGGTGCGAGGAAGATCCCGCGCGAGAGCATTTCCCGGTGAAAGCGGGCGAAGCGTGCCGTCGCCGCTTGCCCTGCGGTCTCGAAGGAGAGGACGGGTCCCGGGTGGAAGAAGATCCCCCACATCGATCCCACGACCGTGCCCGAAGCGGGGATTCCGGCCGACCCGAGCGCGGCGGTGATCCCGTCCACCAGCCGGCGTCCGTAGGCCTCCAGGCGGTCGAAGGGGTCGTTCTCCTCGAGCCACGCGAGCTGCGCATTGCCCGCTGCCGTCGCGAGCGGATTGCCCGACAGCGTTCCCGCCTGGTATACGGGTCCCGCTGGAGCGACCTGTGACATGATCGCGGCCCGGCCCCCGAAGGCTCCGACCGGCAGGCCGCCCCCGATGACCTTGCCCAGAACGGTCAAGTCCGGCGTCACTCCGTAGCGTTCCTGCGCGCCCCCGAGCCCCACCCGGAATCCCGTCATGACCTCGTCAAAGACGAGGAGCGCCCCGTGGCGCGCGGTGAGGGCACGGAGTCCCTCCAGGAATTCTGCGACCGGGGCGATAAGCCCGGCGTTTCCCATAACAGGTTCGAGGAACACGGCGGCCAGCGAGTCGCCCTGGCGCGCGAACGTCTGCTCTACGGCACCGAGATCGTTGAATGGAAGGAGGATCGTGTTTTCCACCGCTTCCACCGGCACCCCCGGCGAGTCCGGGAGTCCGAGCGTCGCCACCCCGCTTCCTGCCGCCGCAAGAAAGGGATCCGCATGACCGTGATAGCACCCGGCGAACTTGATGAACCGGGTACGGCCCGTGAAGGCGCGCGCGACCCGGAGCGCGCTCATCGTCGCTTCCGTCCCGGAGTTGACTAGGCGCACCATCTCGATCCCGGGAACGAGGCGGACGAGCCGTTCGGCGAGCTCCACCTCCCCCACGGTAGGTGCCCCGTAGCTCGTTCCCCGCCCCAGCTGCTCCTCAAGCGCCCGTGTTACGGCAGGATGAGCGTGGCCAAGGATCAGCGGGCCCCACGAGAGGACATAGTCGAGGTAGCGGCGTCCCTCGGTGTCCACGAGGTACGCTCCCTCCCCGCGCTCGACGAAGAACGGCTCCCCGTCGACGGACCGGAACGAGCGCACAGGAGAATTGACGCCGCCGGGGATCACCGAGCGGGCGCGGCTCCAGATACCGTCCCGGGCGGCCCCGCTTCCCACGGGACCGCTCCCGCCGGCCGTGCTCATCCGGCACCCGGGCCAGCCGGTCGCGCGATCAGGTCGTAGTCGAGCGCATCCACGATCTCCACCTCGAGGAAGCTGCCTGGCACGGCCGGAGCCCTCGCGGACACACGGGTCAGCCCGTCCACCTCGGCCGCCTGCGCACAGGTCCGCCCCTCGAGTGCCCACTCCCCGCCTTCGCCGCCGGTGCACCGGTCCACGAGCAGGGTGGCCCGCTGTCCCACAAGCGCCTCGTTCGCCTCGAAGGAGATCGTCCGCTGGACGTCTATCAGCCTCTCGAGCCGTTCGCGCTTGAGATCGTCGGGGACCTGTCCCGGCATCGCGGCGGCGGGCGTGCCTTCCTCGCGGGAGTAGGTGAACGCGCCGAGCCGCTCGAAGCGGATCTCTCCGATGAGCCCAATCAGCTCGCGGAACTCCTCCTCCGTCTCACCGGGAAACCCGACGATCACGGTCGTGCGGAGAACCAAGCCGGGGACGGCCGCCCGGAGCCGGGCGACCCGCTCCCGGATCGTCGCCTGCCGCTCCGGTCGGCGCATCCGCCTGAGCATCGTGTCTGCGCCGTGCTGGACCGGCATGTCGAGGTAGGGGAGGATCCGCTGCTCGCCCTCGAGAAGCGCCACGATCTCCGGCGTGATCCCGGACGGGTACATGTAGAAGAGGCGGATCCACGGGATTGCGGTCCCCTCCAGAAGCGCCCGCAGGAGGTCCGGGAGGAGCGGCGTCCAGTGGGGACGCCCGCCGGGGCCGGCCGCTCGAACTGCATTGCGGCGCAGGTCGCGTCCGTACCAGGTCGTGTCCTGCGAGACGATGCTGAGTTCCCTCACTCCCTTGCGCTCGAGCTCCCTGGCCTCCCGCACCAGCTCGTCGACGGGGGCCGAACGGTGGAGCCCGCGCATGTCGGGGATCGAGCAGAACGCGCACGTGTGGTCGCACCCTTCGGAGATCTTCAGGTGCGCGGAGTGCGGCGTGTCACTCGAGAGGACCCGAAGCGGCAGCTCCATGGTCGGGATCGACACACCACCGCCGGGAAGAAGGCCCCGCTCGGTCAGGCCCGGGATCAGGTCCCGCATCTGCGACAGACCGAGGAAGATGTCCACCTCCGGGATCTCGCGCGCGAGTTCCCGCCCGTGCCGCTCGACCATGCACCCGACGGCCGCCACGGTCCCGACCCGACCCTCTTTCTTCATCGCGCAGGCCTCGAGAATCGTCTCGATCGATTCCTCCTTCGCTGCCTGGATGAATCCGCAGGTGTTGATGACGACGAGATCGGCGCCCTCGATCTCCCGGGAGATCCGGGCGCCCCGGGCGGCAAGCGCCGCCATCAGCCGCTCGGAATCCACGGTGTTCTTGTCGCACCCGAGCGTCACGACGCCGATCTTCGGCGGCTGGCCGGGACGCGCCGCCGCCTGCGCTCCGGAGACCGGGGCGGGAGCGAGCCCGACGCCGGCGGCCGCGCCCTCCGCCGACACGGGGAAGACCGGGAGCTCGCGGCTCCGGTCGCGCCGGTTCATCGCGTGATCACCTGCACCCCCCGGGGCGGCTCGAAGCGGAACCACTCCGGACCCAACCGGGGGTCAGGCCGGTGGTTCGAGAGATGCAGCGTCCGAACGGACTCGGACTCCTCGAGGACCACGAGCCGTCGGATCAGGCCGTCGGCCGCCCCGATCCAGAGGCGCGCGTGCAAGTAGGGAGAGGGAACCATGGGACGAAGGCTAACGACCTGCATCGCCTCGCCGTCGATCTGGTCGGCTTTCTCGAACGTCGCGGCGTAACGCTCCCCGGGCTCGGAGAGGAACTCCCGGTGCAGGTCAAACCTCCCGTCCGCCCCGGCGAGCGGCGTCCGGAAGACCTGCCCAGGGTCCGTGCTCGGAAAGTAGACCCAGAGATCGGTCCCGTCCGCCACGACGCGGTCCCCCGCCGGATCGAGGAAACGCATCTCGAAGTGGTCAGCGCCCTCCTGGCAGAGCTCTCCACTGCTGTCCTTGACCTGCCGGAGGAGCGTCACGTCGATCCTCTGCTCGAAGTCGGCACAGAGCCCCGAGAGGGCCTGGAACCGGCCTGCTGCGCGCTCGATGACAGAGACCGGATCCTGGCCCAAGCCGTTGGCCGGGTCCCCAGCGAGTCCGAGCAAGAGGGCGGCCGTAAGCCACCTGCGCCGTGCCGTATCGTCCATGATGCACCGCTCTACCCGGCCGCACGCGCAAACGTTCAGGAACGGGGCGGGCCGAGAACCCTCGTCCGCCCGGGGGGGTAGGCGGGGCATGCTCGGATGCCCGAAGCGCTGGTCCGCCCTTTTCGCCCTGTCGGTCGCAGCTTGCTCGGCGCCGGCTCCATGCCCGCCGGCCGTGCTGGCCGAAGGGCGCGGTGCGGCCGTCCCCGACGGTTCGGTCGACCCTAGGAATGTCGAGTTCGGCCCCGGACTCGACATGGATCTGGACCAGGGTTCGGTCCTCCTCGAGGGACTCTACTGCCTTGACACTGCTGCCGGTAGCGGTGAGCCGGCGACCCCTGGCGCCACCGTCACCGTACACTACACCGGCTATCTGCCCGACGGCACGATCTTCGACACGTCCGCAGAGCGTGACCCGTTCAGCTTGCTCCTCGGGGCCGGGCAGGTGATTCCGGGATGGGAGTTCGGACTGCGTGGGATGCGGGTCGGCGGGCGGCGCCGGATCGTGATCCCGCCCCACCTCGCCTACGGAACCCAGGGCGCCGGGGGTGTGATCCCGCCGAACGCCGTCCTCGTGTTCGACGTCGAGCTGCTCGAGATGGACTAGGCCGCCGGCGCGCGTGCCGGGCCCCCGGCCGCACCCTGACCGCTACGCTTCCGGATGGGAGCCCGCCATCATCCGGTCGAGTTGGCCCTGCCCCATCGTGACCTCCCGGGGCTTCGAGCCATCGGGCGGACCGAGTACACCCGCCTCGTGTAGTTGGTCCACGATCCGCGCCGCCCTCCCGTACCCGACCCGGAGCCTCCGCTGGAGGAGGGAGGTCGACCCATGTCCGTTCTGGATGCAGAGCTCGGCGGCGTCCCGGAAGAGTTCGTCCCAGTCGCCCTGGAAGCCACCATCCTCCTCCCCGGCCTCCTCCTCGCGGGCCCTCACGAGCTCGAGGATATCGTCCTCCGGACCGGAGAGCGGGAGCGGTCCGCCGTCAGGTGGCGGTCCCTCACTCGCCTTCCGGTACCAGTCGATGAGTCGGCTCGTCTCCTCGGTCGAGATGAAGGCGCCCTGCATCCGGATCGGCACACTCTGGCCCGGTGGGAGGAAGAGCATGTCGCCGTTGCCGAGGAGCGCGTCGGCTCCGTTCTGGTCGATGATCGTCCTAGAGTCGGTCTTGGACGCGACGCGAAACGCGATCCGGCAGGGGAAGTTCGCTTTGATGAGCCCGGTGATCACATTCACCGAGGGTCGCTGGGTGGAGACGAGGAGATGGAGCCCGATTGCCCGCGCCTTCTGGGCGAGGAGGGTCAGCGGCTTCTCGACTTCGCTCTGGACGCTCATCATGAGGTCTGCGAGCTCGTCCACAACGAGCACGACGAAGGGGAGGATCCCCTCGCGGTACAGCCACCGGTCCGGGTCGCCGTCCGGACCTTCCGGCTCGACGCGCCTTAGCAGCTCCCCGTCGCGCACACGCTGGTTGAACTCCCCGATTGAGCGCACGCCGTTCTCGGAGAGGAGGGCGTAGCGCCGCTCCATCTCCATCATCGCCCACTTGAGCACTCCCGCGGCCTCCGTCGGCTCGGTGACGACCGGGTGCCGGAGGTGGGGAAGGTGCCCGTACGTGCTGAGCTCGACCATCTTCGGGTCGACGAGGAGGAGGCGGAGCGTTTCCGGAGTGTGTCGGTAGACGAGTGACGTGATGATCGTGTTCAGGCACACTGACTTACCCGAGCCGGTGGCCCCTGCGATCAGGCAGTGCGGCATCTTCGCGAGATCCGCGACGTAGGAAGCCCCGTGCAGGTCCCGCCCGAGTGCGAGCGGGAGCTCGGCGCGCGAGCCGCAGAAGGTGCCGCTTTCCAGAATCTCCCTCACCTGTACCGTCGTCGGGACGGGATTCGGGATCTCGACCCCGACGGCCCCCTTGCCAGGGATCGGGGCCACGATCCGGACCGTCCGGGCGCGGAGTGCAAGCGCCAGGTCCCGGTCCAGGTTCACGATGCGGTTCACCTTGACACCGGGCGCGGGCACCACCTCGAACTGCGTCACGACCGGACCCGTCGTCCGGCCGGCGAGTTCACCCTCCACGTTGAAGGTCCGGAGCTTGTCGATGAGAACCGCCCCCAGCGCATCAAGCTCGCGCTCCATCTCGGCGAGGTGCGTCCGCTTACCCGGCGTCAGGAGCCTGATCGGCGGAAGCCCGGCGGGATCCGTAGCGGGATCCGGCTCTCCGTCACCGAGCGGCTGGTCGGAGACGCCTCCGGTAGGTGGCCCCTCGGGGAGTGCTCTGGGGAGATCGGGGAGGACCGGCCCGTCAGCCGCCGCGGAGGGTGGTTCCTGGGGGGAGGAGGCTGCCCCGTCGCCAAGGTCTCCATCGGGCGCCGGTACACTCCCGCTGGCTGACCCCAGACGCCCGGTCGCCGCGCCGATGAGCCGTCTCCACCCGACGCCGGCAATCCGCCCGAGCGCAACGGCCAGCGAGCGCAACGGCCGGGTTCCGGCGGTCGCAATCCAGAGGAGCATGAGGAGCACTAGGAGGATAAAGACCGCCCCGAAGAGGCCCGTCGCACGGAGCAGGGGCCGGGCTGCGATCGCCCCGAACCAGCCGGCGCCCGTTCCGTCCTGCGCCACGACGTGGACGAACACGGGGAGCAGGAGTGCGAAGCCAGCCGTGAAGATGGTCGCACGCGTCCAGCGCTCCCGCCCGATCCAGCCCGCCAGATGGATCCCCGCCAGCCCGATCAGGACGGGCAAGAGCCATGCGCCGATACCCAGGACGAAGGTGGTCCCCGTGCGGATCAGTGCTCCCATCGGGCCCATCATATTTCCCGAGGGAAACCACTCCGAACCGCCCGGTCCGAGCGAAGCGGCCGGGAGGAGCGCGAGGAGCACCAAGACGCCGAGCGCGAGGAGCGCAACGCCGCTCACCTGCATCCTCTGCTCGCGCTCAAGCATCCCGGAACTCCGGAGAAGAAACGTTTGGCAGGGCCGCCCCCTACCCGGGAAGGGAGACCGAACAGCCGGTCATCTCGGGGACGATATCATGCCGGTCGATCTCGGCACACAGGTCAAGATCGGCCCCGAGCCCGACATCCACCAGCGCCATACCTGCAGCCACCCCCCGGAAGAGTGCGGGCGTGACCTCGTGGCACCCGGCGAGTCGTGCAGCCGCCCGCGACGCATCGTCGAACCTGGGCTCCTCGCCAGATTTCCCGACCAGCTGCTCGATGATCATCCCCGCGCAAAGAACGTCGTCGAGCGCAAACCGGTCTTCCTTGCCAGCGCAGACGAGGACGACCCGTCCGGCATCGCAGGCGGCGCGGCTCACGGCCGAGAGATTCGTCAGGGCAGCGACCAGGACCCGGTCCGCGTTCCGGGCCGCCACGAGGGCCCGCGTTCCGTTCGTCGTCGTCAGCACGAGGTTCCTCCCCGCTACGCTCTCCTTGGTGTACTCGCGTGGCGAGTTGCCGAGGTCGAAGCCTCCGATTCTGAGCCCGCGACGCTCTCCGCCCAGGACCGAGTCCTCCGGGCCGAGCTCGCTCGCGAGGCGGCGGGCCTCCCCGACCGACGATGCCGGGTAGACGGCGCTCGCGCCGGCCGCGATCGCTTCCAGGATCGTCGTCGTCGCGCGGATCACGTCGATGACCACCGCCACCGCGCCTGCGACAGAGGCCGGGTCGACTTCGGCGGCGCTGAAGCGGGTCTCGATCCTCATCCTTCGAGGAATCGCTCCACGAGGTGTGTGTCGACCGCGCCCCGCCGGAAATCCGGATCATGGATCAGTTCGCCGAGGAACCCGATCGTGGTCGACACGCCCTCCACAACGAACGACCCGAGCGCGTGCTCAGCGCGCACGAGCGCCTCCTCGCGGTTCGACCCACTCACGATCAGTTTCGCGAGGAGAGAGTCGTAGTAGGGCGGTACGTGGTACCCGGCGTAGACATGCGTGTCGAGCCGAACGCCGGGTCCGCCCGGTGGGTGGAAGGTCGTCACCTGGCCGGGCGAGGGTTGGAATCCGCGCCGGGGATCCTCGGCGTTCACGCGGAACTCGAATGCGTGGCCGCGGAGCACCGCTGGCTCCGGCGGGAAGGAGAGGGGCTCGCCGGCGGCCACCAGGATCTGCTCCTTCACAAGATCGAGACCCGTCGTCACCTCGGTGACGGGGTGTTCGACTTGGATGCGCGTGTTCATCTCGATGAAGAAGTACGACCCCTTGGCGTCGAGCAGGAACTCGACGGTGCCGGCCCCGACGTACCCGATCGCCCGGGCAGCCCGGACTGCGACCTCGCCGATCTCCTCCCGCAGCTCGGGGGTCACCGCCGGAGAGGGAGCCTCCTCGATGAGCTTCTGGTGCCTGCGCTGGACCGAGCAGTCCCTCTCCCCGAGGTGCACGATCCGGCCCCGCGTATCGCCGAAGACCTGGAACTCCACATGCCTGGGCTGCTCGATGCACCGCTCGATGTAGACGGCCGGATCCCCGAAGGCGGAAGCGGCCTCGCTGCTCGCCGCCTGGTAGAGACGGTCGAACGATTCGGGCGAGGCGGCTACGCGCATGCCTTTCCCCCCGCCCCCTGCCGAGGCCTTGATCATCACGGGGTAGCCGATCGCGTCGGCGAGCCGCTTGGCGTCCTCGACCCCGGCCGCCTCTGCCTCGGAACCGGGAACGACGGGCACACCCGCACCGATCATCGTGCGCCGCGCGGCCGACTTGTCGCCCATCGCCCGGATCTGGGCCGCGGTGGGACCGATGAAGACGAAACCGGTGCGGGAGCAGATCTCGGCGAACTCGGCATTCTCCGCGAGAAATCCGTATCCGGGATGAATCGCCTCGGCGCCCGTGATCTCCGCCGCGGCGAGGATCCGGGGAAAGTTGAGGTACGACTCCGAGGAGCGCGCCGGACCAATGCAGACGTCCTCGTCAGCGAATCTCACGTGCAGCGATTCCGCGTCGGCCTCGGAATAGACCGCAACGGTCGAAATCCCGAGCTCCTGGCAGGCACGGATCACCCGGAGGGCGATCTCGCCACGGTTGGCGATCAGGACTTTCTTGAACACCCGGGGCTCCAGGGCGAACGCTGCGTCAGCGCGGCTCCAGTCGGAAGAGTACCTGACCGAACTCCACCGGCTCTCCGTTCCGCACACAGACCTCGACGATGCGGCCATCGTTCTCGGCCTCGAGCTCGTTCATGAGCTTCATCGCCTCGATGATGCAGAGAACGTCTCCGGCGGCAATCTCGCTCCCGACCTCGACGAACGGAGCCGCCTCCGGGGAAGGCGCGACGTAGAACGTGCCCACCATCGGCGAGGAAATCTCGACCCATCCCGCATCCGGACCCGGTTCGTCGTCCGCTGCCGCGACGGCATCGGCCTCCGTATCGCCGGGGACAGGGGGAAGGATGGCGCCCGGAGACCCGGCGGCACCGGCGCTCCACACCGCGGGGGGACTCCGGGAGATGCGAACGCGGGCATCGTCCCTCTCGATCTCGACGTGATCGAGGCCACTCTCGTCCAGGATGCGGATGAGCCGCTCGATAAACTCGAGTTCGATCATCACACCCTCTCGAGGTACTTGTCCTCGCGCCGGTCCACCCGAACGACATCGCCGGTCTCGACGAAGAGCGGCACCTGGATTCCCGCGCCGGTCTCGAGTGTGGCGGGCTTCGTCCCGCCTTGCGCGGTATCCCCCTTCAAGCCCGGGTCGGTATGCGTCACGGCCAGCTCGACGAAGTCGGGGAGCTCGACGGCGATCACATTCCCGTCGTGCACGAGCCCCTCACACTCCATGTTCTCCTTGAGATACTTCAGCTGGTGCTCCCCGATGAGATCCCCCGAGATCGGGATCAGCTCGAAGGTCTCCTGATCCATGAAGTAGTAGTGCTGGCCGTCCGTATAGCTGAAGTTGACGGGTCGGCGAACGAGGCGGACATCGGTCACCTTCTCGCCGGCCCGGAACGTTTTCTCGACGACCTGCCCCGTCAGCACGTTCTTGAGCCTCGTGCGGACGAATGCCCCGCCCTTTCCGGGCTTGACATGCTGGAAGTAGGTGATGGACCAAAGCCCCGAGTCGATCTTGAGGACCATGCCATTCCTGAAATCCGCAGTCGATGCCATGCCGTGGATGCGTGTCTGAAGGGAGTGTGTGGGAGCGGGCGGAGCCTGGCCGCTAGGTGCCGGCTAGGTGCCGTACAAGGCCCTCGAGCCCGAGAAGGTAGCTGCGAAGCCCGAAGCCCAAAACCATCCCACTCGCGACCGGGGTCAGATAGGAGTGCCGCCGGAAGCGCTCGCGGGCCTGGGTGTTGGAAAGGTGCACCTCCACGAAAGGGCGCTCGACCCCGACCAGCGCGTCGCGGAGAACAACCGAGGTGTGAGTGAGACCCCCGGGGTTGATCACGAAACCCGCCACCCGAGGCGCAGCGTCGGAGATGAAATCGATGATTTCCCCCTCGTGGTTCGATTGGATCGTCTCCAGTTCCACGCCCAACTCCCCGGCGCGGCGCGCAAGCGCCAGGTCGACATCTTCGAGCGTGTCATGCCCGTACACTTCGGGCTCGCGGCTTCCGAGAAGATGCAGGTTTGGTCCGTGGATCACGCCGATTCTCATGACAGGATTCCCCCGGGCCGAGCGGTGGCTCCGTCTGTCGCCTCCCCGATGTCCGCATTCACAGCCGGGTCGGCGACGGGAACCGGCGGCACAGGGACCGGGACCGGACGGTCCGGGGGCGGATCCGGAGACCGGCCGGGGGCTGGCAGGGACGCGAGCTCGTCGCGCCGCGCGACCAGATCGGCATTCTCCGGGTCGGCCCGGAGCAAGTGTTCATAGACGGTCACTGCACGCTCCGTCAGGCCCTGTTTTGCATAGAGATCCGCCATCGTGCGCGTGACGAACGCACCGTCAATGAACCGGACCTCCCCGGGAGCCATACTGGCGCCCGGATCGCCGCGCGGTGCGCGTTCGCGCGCGTCCACCCGCGCCCCATCCCCGCCCGCGGGCGGTGGGCCGCCCGGCGGCGCACGTTGGCCGGGAGCTGTGTTTGCGTGCTCGGCCACCGCGACGGCCACGAGTTCACCGAGCTCCGGAGCCGCCTCCAAGACCACGAGAGCGGTGAGCGCCGCGACGCCTCCCGGGGCGATCCTGATCGCGCTCCGCAGATCGAGCAGTGCCGCCACGGCGTCCCCCTCGCGAACCAGGGCGGCAGCGCGCTCGACCCGGGCGAGGGCATTTCCCGGATCGAGGGAGATGACACGGTCGGCATGCGCGCGCGTCCGCTGCAGGTCGCCGCGAGCCCGGGCGACACGGGCCGCCACGAGGTGGCCCGTCGCGAAATCGGGGAGCCGTGCGACCCCTTCCCGTACCACCTCCTCCGCCTTCGCTACATCCCCGCTCCGGAGGTAGGCATCCGCCAGAGGCGCGAAAGCGCGCCCGTCGGGGTCGCGATCGGACCGGAAACTCGCTGAGAGAATCCGGATTTCTTCCTTCAGTGATTCTGGCAAGCGGAGCCCTCCGGGAGCCGGAGGCCACAGAAGGCAACCGGGCAGCTCGGGCGGGGAAAGTGCGGGAATATCTCAGGGTTCCCGGGGAGTGTCAAACAACCGGGAGAGGCGACGCGACCGCTCTTGCCGAGAAAAAAACGGTTGAAGCGCTCCGGCGCTCCGGTTACGTTTCCGTCCCCGTTCCCCGCAGTCAGGAGCGGCCTGGGAAGGGTCCTTTCACCCGCACGAAGCCGGAAACGGCCCATCCCGTCCGGCCATCGATCCTCACAAGGAGTGTGCGCCGTATGTTGATGCGGCAGATGCGCCAGAACACGAAGATCATCATGCTCGTCACGGCGCTTGCCTTCGTGGCGCTTATGGTTTTCCAGTGGGGGATGGACGTGACGGGCCGCACGGCCGCCGGGACCCTCGGACGGGTCGGCACCCGGTCCGTCTCGGTCATCGAGTGGCAGAACGCGTACCGCACCCTCTACGACCAGCGCTCCCAGCTACAGGAGCAGCCCATCACCACGCAGCAGAACCGGGAGATCGAGGACGAGGCATGGGACCAGGTGGTCGACCAGATCCTGATCGACCGCGAGCTCTCGCGGCGCGGGATCCGCGTTAGCGACGACGAAGTCCGACAAGCCGCCCGGCTTTCCCCCCCGCCCGAGTTCCAGCTCGATCCCGCGTTCCAGAACGAGCAGGGCCAGTTTGACCTCGTGCTGTACCAGCGGTTCCTAGACCAGGCCGGCCAGGACCCGGTCTTTCTCCAGCAGCTGGAGCTCTACTACCGGAACCTCCTCCCCCAGAACAAGCTGATCCGCCAAGTCACGGCGAGCATCTTTGTACCCGACGGCGAGCTCTGGGAACGGTGGCGGGCCGGGAACGAGGAGGCGACCGCCACCTTCCTCTCAGTCTCACCCGATGACCGGGTCGATGACGCTGCCGTCACAGTCTCGGACGAGGAGGTCGAGCGCTACTACGAGGAGAACAGCGAGGAATTCGAGGTCCCGGCGCGTGCCCGTGTGCTCTATACCTATTTCGACAAGGCACCCGCGCCGGCCGACACAGCGGCGGCCTTGGCGCGCGCCGGCGAAATCCGTGACGAGATCCTGGAGGGAGCAGACTTTTCGGAGGTCGCGCTACGCGAGAGCACCGACCCGGGGTCGCGCGCCACGGGCGGCTCGCTCGGGGTTTTCGGACGCGGGACGATGGTCCCCGCGCTCGACTCCGCAGCCTTCTCGATGCCCGTGGGCGTATTGAGCGAGCCGATCGTCACCGCGTTCGGCGCGCATCTGCTCGAGGTCATTTCCCGCGACCAAGAGGCCGACGAGGTCGAGGCACGCCACATCCTCCTACCGATCGAGATGACCGACGAGGCAGAGATCCGGCTCCTGACCCGGGCCGACTCCCTCGAGACGCTCGCCGAGGACCGTCCGCTCAGGGAGGCGGCAGCCGCATTTGGGCTTCCCGTGCTGGAAGGAGAGATCGAGGAGGAGTTCGCCATCCTTCCCGGAGTGGGAAACGCCGCGGAGGCGGCCGACTGGGCCTTTGTCGAGGACGATGACGCAGGAGTGGTCAGTCCGGTCTTCGAGACGACGTCAGCCTTCTACCTGGTCGAGCTCGTCGACGAGTCGCCGGCGGGCACGCTGACTCTGGACCAGGTCGCCGACGAGATCCGTGACACCCTACGGGCGGAGAGGAAGACGCAGTTGACGCTCGAGGAGGCACGCGCCTGGCGCGGAGAGCTCGCGAGCGGCTCCACGACTCTCGAAAACCTCGCAGAGCGTCTCGACGTGGAGGTCCAGACGGCGGGACCCTTCACGCGCGAGTCGTTCGTTCCCGGCCTCGGCCAGTCGAACCCCGCCGTCGGGGCTGTCTTCGGAACGCCGCCGGGCGATGTGGCGGGGCCCGTGGCTGCACTCGGCCGCGTCCTCCTTCTCCGGGTCGAGGAGCGGACGGAGGCGGACCAGGCGGAGTGGGAAGAGCAGAAGGAGGCCCAGCGCGCGCAGGTCACCGCAGCTTTGCAGGAGGCACGCCTAGACGAATGGCTGGACGGGCTCCGGTCTACGACCCGGATCCTCGACAACCGGGACGCGTACTTCGAGGCGGCGGAACAGCAGGCCGAGCAGGGACTCCAGCCACAGATGTTCTTCTAGCCCGCAGGGCACCACCCCCGAACCGGCCGCCACCTCTCCGCTGCTACTGGCTTGTCGTAAGGCGCCGCGGCTCGCCGTCCGAACCCTCGCCCTCCTGCTCGCGGGCCGGGGGTGGCTCCGGAGCCCGCGCGACACGCGGGGGCTCGGCCGGGACCTTCAGCTCCCCCTCGATCTCGCGGATCGAACTCTTGAACTCTCGGATCCCCTTCCCGAGAGAGGAGCCGATCTCTGGCAGCCTCTTGGCTCCGAAGAGAAGAAGCACGACCAAGAAGATCAGCATGATCTCCCACATCCCTAGGCCACCGAACATTCGATTATCCCCCCTTGGACGACGGAAACGCCGCCCTCTGTATTCCTACGATCATCATATCACATCCAGGAGCGGGCCACGAGGGCAACCGCGCCGATCCCCGCCAGGGTAAGCACGTTCAGTCGCAGGACGAGCGGGCCCAGGGTCACGGCCACGGCGACCAGATCCAGCTCCACGGGACCGACGGACGCCGCGACGGAGGTAACGAGGAAGTTCCGGGCCGGGCTCTCCGGAATGAAGGCCTCGGAGAGGAAGGTCATCAGTCCGCCGAGCAGGAAACCCAGAACGATCGTCCAGACGATGCGCTGCACCGGCGTCTGGCGGACATCGAGGAGCCTGTTCACGCGTCACCCGCGATGGACGAGCGGATCCCGACACGCCGTACGCTTCCCTTCATGTCCCCGGCTCCTCCGGCCTCTGGCCCTCTCTCCTGGGCACCAGAGGCCTGCCCTTCATCGCGTCCGCTCGACCGCGTAGCGGACCGTACCCCGCAATGCGTCGATCGCATCGCCTTCCTCCGGGATGCGCCTGAGGGCATCGTTCGCGCGGTCCGCAAACGCCTCCGCAAGCGACCTCGCGTATTCGAGACCCCCGAGGCTGCGGACCAGATTCACGATAGTATCGATGTCCTCGTCCGAGGGATCCAGCCTCGTGAAGAAGTCGCGGACCGTTTCGCGCTCGGCCCGACCCGCGCGCCGCATCGCCTCGATCAGGGGGAGGGTGACTTTCCGCTCCCGGAGGTCGTGGCCGACCGGCTTGCCCGTGCGCGCCTCGCTTCCTTCGTAGTCTAGCAGGTCGTCGGCGATCTGGAAGGCCATACCCAACGCGTGGCCGAAGGCACGGAATTCCTCGCGCGCTTCCGTGAGCCCGGCGAGCGCCCCCATGTCGCACGCCGCCGACATGAGAGAGGCCGTCTTGCAGGCGATGAGCCGATGGTAGTCCGCTTCGCTGAAATCGAGCGAGTCGTAGGAGACGAGCTGCCGGAGCTCGCCGATACTCATCTCGTTCGCTGCCCGCGCGATCGCCCGCACCGCCGCGATCCTCCCGATCCGCGAGAGTTCCATGACGGCACGCGAATAGAGGAAATCACCGGTGATGATCGCGACCTGGTGGTTCCAGAGGTGGTTGACCGTCGGGAGACCCCGGCGGAGGACGGAGTGATCGACCGCGTCATCGT